>NZ_JBFAMQ010000013.1:128965-150106 GCF_040674615.1 Glycomyces sp. NPDC049804 | reverse complement strand
CCTACTCGCCACCTGTACGTTTTCCGCATCCCCGTGCGTACTACAAGTATCCCGCGAACCGCCTTCGACCGTCATCACCCACAAGGGCAAAGAACACTCACATCCCCCGCCCAGACACCAAGCGCCGCAGGGCAACGGCAATGGCCCCCCGATCGAGAGTGTCACCAGCCCCGACACCAACCCGCCACCCGCCAACCGACCCGCCCCGACATCCACCTCCTCGTCGCCGCCCGTTCGAACCCGGCCCGAGCACCAGGCTGCCCCCGCAGTGCAGCCCTTGAACCGCGCCAACGCCGCGCAGCAACGCCCCTTCGACGGTGCTGCGGGCGACCGAAGCGGGACGCATCGCAGCAGACGAGACGGCGAGACGGCGAGACGGCGAGACGGCGGAATCGATCATGTTTCGCATTGCGCAGCAGTGAATGTTAGACGAAGTGCACGCTAACGCTTGCGGGTTCACCCAGGCGTAACGAAGATGTGACACATGAGCTCTAACCTCAGTCGCATATTGGACTCAGTGGACCCCTTCATCGGCACCGAACCGGCCGATCTGCCCGCGGCGCAGGGGCTGGCCGCCAGCTGGTGGTGGCCGAAAGCCCAGGTCGGGAACACTCACCCCGGCGCGTGCCATCCGTTCGGCATGGTCTCGGCCTGCGCCTGCTCCGGCGCCTACCCCACCGGCTACGGCCGCTACGGCATGTCGACCGAGGGCGCCCCCGCGCCCCTCTACGACGACTACCTCGCCAGCGGCTTCACCCACTTCCAGCAGTCCGGCACGGGCGCGATCCGCAAGTACTACAACTACTTCCGCGTCACCCCCATGATCGAGCCGCTCGACGCGCTCGGCACCCGCTGGAAGCTGCGGGACGAGACGGCCAAGCCCGGCTACTACGCCGCGACCCTCGAGAACGGCATCCGCTGCGAACTCACCGTCGGCGAGAAGACCGCCGTCCACCGATACACCTTCCCCGAGGCGTCCTCGGCCCGCGTCGTGCTCGACTTCTCCTACGGCGGCCTCGCGATCGAACACGGCACCACCGTCCCCCTCCGCGCCGGCCTCGAGAGCCTGGGGCAGGGCTGCGCGCAGGGCACCGTGGTCATGGAGGGCATCCCGCTCTCGGTGTACATCGACTCGGACACGCCGAAGGCCTGGCGGCAGCTGGTCTGGTACGACCGGCGCCGCGTCGACGGCGGCACCCGCCTCGACTTCGACTACATCCGCCGCACCACCCTGCGCCCCTTCGGCCTCATGTTCATGGGCCCGGCCCGCGCCGGCACCACCGTCGAGATCCGCATGGGCTTCTCGATGCGCGGCACCGACCAGGCGCGCCGCAACCTCGAGCAGTGCCTGCCCGGCGGGTTCGAGCACGCCTTCGAACGCGTCCGCTCCCAGACGCGCGGCGCCTGGGACGGGTACGGCTCGCAGGTCGAGGTGGAAGGCGGCACCCCCGAGCGGCGCACCGTGTTCGCCACGAGCCTCTACCACTCCCTCATCAAGCCGTGCTTCGCCGAGGACGAGTCGCCGTTCTGGCCTTCCAAGGGGCCCTTCGTGTTCGACATCGCGACGATGTGGGACATGTACAAGACCCAGTTCCCGCTGCTCACCGCTCTCAACCCCGAGAAGGGCGCGGCGATGCTCGAGTCGCTGGTGCGCATCGCCGAGGAGGAGGGCAACCTGCCCATCGGCTACCGGATGGCCCGCGGCTCCGACCGGTTCTTCCGCCAGGCCTCGGCCCTCGCCCACACCGTGCTCGCCGACGGCTACCAGCTGGGGCTCGAAGGCCTCGAATGGGACTGGGCGCTCGTCCACATGCAGGACGACCTGCGGCGCGGCTACGGTGAGGACTTCGCCGTGCGCGGCATCGTGCACCCCGTCAGCCACACCCTCGACCTGGCGACCGGCTACTGGTGCACGGCGATCGTCGCCCGCGGCCTCGGCGACCACAAGCTCGCCGACGAGCTGGAGGCGAAGTCGCGGGGGTGGACGAACGCGTTCGGCCTCGACGGCCTCCTGCGCGACTCGAGCTTCTACGAGGGCGGGCGCTGGAACTACTCGTTCCGGCTCCTGCACGACATGGCCGCGCGCATCAGGCTCGCCGGCGGCGACAAGGAGTTCACCGCGATCCTCGACCGGTTCTTCGGGTTCGGGGCCGCGCCGGTCACGCAGCTCGGCGTTCCGCCCTTCGGCCCCGAGTTCGCGATCGGCCAGGACCTCAACCGCTTCGAGGGCCTGAACAACGAACCGGACATGGAGGCCCCCTGGGCCTACCACTACGCCGGGCGGCCCGACCGCACCGCCGAGGTCGTGCACGCCGCGCTCGCCTACCAGTTCGGGACCGGCCGCGGCGGCCTGCCCGGCAACGACGACTCGGGGGCGCTCTCGTCCTGGTACGTGTGGGCGTCCCTCGGGCTCTTCCCCGTCGCGGGCCAGAACCTGTTCCTGGTCAACGCGCCCGCGTTCAAGGGGGCGTCGCTCCGGTTCGGCGGCAACGACCTCGAACTCGTCACCACCGGCCACGTCGAATCCGGCATCGGCGAGGACGCCGCCGGATCGAAGCCGCAGTACGTCCAGGCGGCCCGCTTCAACGGCAGGCCGCTCGACCACGGGTTCCTCACCGGCAACCAGCTGCACGGCGGCGGGCGGCTGGAGATCGAGCTCGGCCCCGAACCGTCCGACTGGGCGACGAAGACGCGCCCGCCGTCGGCCTCCGACCGGCCCGACCCCGCCCGCGGCGGGGCCCGACTCCAGGAGTTCCTACCGTGACCCAGCAGCCTCGCGGCCAGCAGCAGCGCCGACCCGGCAAGGCACCCGAACGGCGCCTCGTCATCGTGGTCCGCGCCGACCCGGTCATCTGCGGCCACGCCACCGAGGCGCGCGGCCTCGCCGAAGTCGCCCTCACCCGCGGCTTCGACGACGTGCGCATCGTGACCTGGCCGATCGAGGCGCTGCAGGCCGCGGGGCTCCCGCTCAAACCGCTCGACGAGCTCCTGCCCTACTCCGAGGGCATCACCGTCGAGCGGCCCGGCCCGGTCGGGGACTACCGCGTCCCCACCGGCCGCCACCTCCTCGGCCTCGCCGGGCGGCTCTTCGAGCTGTTCACCGACGGCGTGCCGACCGTGTGCATGTCGATGTACCTGACCCCGCACGCGAACGCGGTCGCCGAGGCCCTGCGCTCGGTGCGCGCCTCCGGGCTCGACGCGGACGTCACCACCATCGCCGAAGCCGTCGGCTCCGACATCACGAACGTGGTCCGCTCCTGCATCGCCGAGGGCGCGATCGGCGCGGCCGCGTCCCTCTTCACCGCCTACCTCTCGCACGACCGGTGCGTGGCCGTCTCCGCCTACACGCGGGAGCTCATCTTCGAATCCGCAGCGCAGGTCGACCTCGCGTGCGGCACCCGCTTCGCCGAGGAGGTCGCCGCCCGCGTCGAGGTCTCCTACCCGGCCGTGGACGCCGGCGCGTACCTCGACCTCGATCCGTCCGCAGTGGACGCTGCATTGGCGGCGCGCGGCCTGGCCCGGGACGGCTACGTGCTCTTCCTCTCCCGCGTCGCCGCCGCGAAGGGCGCCGACGACCTCATCAACGCCTTCCGCGCCTCGGACGCCTCCCGCACCCACCGGCTCGTGATCGCCGGGAACGGGCCCGCGCACGCCGAGACCGTGGCCCTCGCCGGGGGCGACGAGCGCATCCTGTTCCTCACCGACGTGGGCGACGAGGAGAAGCCCCTGCTCATGAACGGCTGCGCCGCATACGCACTGCCGTCCAAGCCCCGCCCCGAGTTCGTCGAGACCTTCGGCATCGCCCTCGTGGAGAAGATGCTCGCGGGCGGCGGGCCCGTCATCACCACGAACACCGGCGGCATCCCTGAAGCCGTGGGCGACACCGCGATCGAGGTCCCGCACTCCGACCCGGCCGCCCTCGCGGCCGCCCTCGACCGCGCCCTCGCGATGCCCTCGGCCGAACGCGAGGCCGCCGCCGAGCGCGCCCGCTCCTACGCGCTCCGCTTCGACCGCACCGCCGTCTTCGACAACCTCTTCTCAGGGCTCCTCGACAGCCCGTCCGGGCGCCCCGTCGACGCCCACGTCACCCTGAGCTGACCTGAGGAAACACGCCACGCCAGCGGCGGTTCGAAGTTAATAGGACTCGGGCCAACGTGCCAGATGCCGGTCATCCTCGCCGGGAGCGATTCTGACGTGAGGAGGGACGTACACCGGTTCCTGGTCCTGGACGACGCAGTCGGTGCCGATGCTCAGGTGGTCTTAGTAGGGGGCGTACACGATCGAGAGCCCATCATCACGCTCGGCGCTGACCCCGATGTCACCGTCCCCTTGCGGATCCTGCACGGGCGCCAACGGCGTCCATCTGCTCGCTGAGCCAAGCCGAGAGGTAGCTGGCCAGGTGGTTGACGTTCTTTCTGTTGGGGCTGTGTAGGGTGCGTCTTGTGAGCGAGGACCAGCGGCTGCCGACGTATGCGGAGTTGGCTGCGCTAGTTGAGGTTCAGGCTGCGACGATCGAGTCGTTGCGGGTCGAGGTGGCCGATCTGAAGGCGCGTCTGGGCATGAACTCGCGGAATTCCTCGAAGCCGTCGTCGGACACCCCAGCAGGCGCGGCACCCTTGGAGACGGTCCAGTACGGTCCGGGCGCCGCCCTGTCCCGCAGGATCATCGACCGCTGTGGCGAGTACTGGCGTTTCACCCACGACCCGCGGGCGGCCTTCGACAACAGGGTCGCCGAACGCGAGACCCGGATGGCCAAGATCAAGAACAAGGTCTCCGGTGGCCTGCGGACCCTCGAAGGAGCCGTCCGATACGCGATGCTGCGCTCCTACCTCCACACCGCCGCCAAACACGGCATCGGATTCCTCACCGCGCTCAAATCCGCATGCGCCGGAACACCATGGCTGCCAGAAGCCACCAGATGACCAGCAGCCCCATGACCGATCCCACCCCGATAGACGAACTCATACTCTCCGGAGACATCCTCCCGGCGCTCCGAGCCATCAGAGCCGAACGGGGTTGCGACCTTCACGAGGCCATGGACGAGTTCGCCCGCCGATACGACCGACTCCTCGCCGAACGACCGGACGACTTCACACTGCCGCCCGAAAGATACGGACACAATTTCTACTCCTGAACTGCCAACAACCTGACCAGTTACGCCGAGAGTTCGTCGGGACCGATCGCATCATTGCCCGCCCCGGACACGCAGGCTTGAAGCACCCGCTGGGTGTCGTCGAACGGATACGGCAGCATCGGGTCTCCATACACTGAGTTGTAGTAGTCGTATCGGGCTCCGCAATAGATGCTCAGCACGCCTTGGTCTTCGTCAGTGACCGCTCGGGCATAGAAGACGAATTCAGCTTCCATCCGGAAGTGCGTCTTTCGTCTGCCATGAGAACCGGTCATCCTCGATTCGGGGGTCTTCGATCGGTTCAGCCTCGGCCGGTATGTAGACGTCCGTGGTGCGCAACCCGGAACTCGCCCAGCCGTCATGGTCGAGTCCGTCGATTGCCCCGACCCAGACACCTATATCGGCACCGGGTATCGGAGTCAGCGGGATGGGGTCGGCTGTCACCTCGTAGGTCGCGAAGTCGTCGTGGAGCTTCGGCTCGGTGGCGCAACCTGCGAGAAGTGCAAGCACCAAGGGCGCCAACGTGACGCGCCGGAGCGCTGGGGTTCGGATGGGGTCCTCCGAGGTGATATGCCGGGAATGTTCAAAAGCCGCAACCCAGGGTAGCGGACCGCTGCCCGCCGTGGGGTACACCGGGACCCAGCTGGTGTGGGTGGGGTGCCTGAGGGCTTCTAGACGCTTTTGCACGCGAAGGTGTGTCGCGCTTGCAGTTGCGCGAAAAGCTGTGTCAGCCTGAACTCACGTGCGAATCGCACGTCGAAGAACCAATTGAATATGGCCGGTGGGCCGCCTCATTGCCGCAAAACAGTTCGGCGGCCCACCTCCTCAACCAAGGAAGGCGAGCCTCCCATGGCAGACTCCACCCTACGCGAAAACAGGCGCGGCGCAACTCATCAACTCGCGACGACCGTGAACCAGGCACGCATGCGCGTGCTCCTTCAACAGGCCTTTTACCGGCACGATCACCTCGGCCCAGGTGCGCCGCTGCGCACCATCACCGGGCAGGGTGAGGGCGACGGCTACTACGACTGGGCCGGACGACGGCTCTTCCACCTCGACGGCGAACCCGACCCGATGTGCCCCGGCGCCTACCGCTACCAGCACAACCCCGCCTGCTGCGACCTCGAAGCGCCCGACTCCGATCCCCGCAGCCCGCGATACGAGCCGATGCACCTGCGCCACCAGCCCGGTGACACGTGGATCATCGACGCCAACCGCCCCTACGACCCGTTCGACCCCGGCCCCTACGGCTCCCCAGGCTGGTACAAGGACGAACGCACCGGCCGCCACCGCAGAGACGAAACCCCCGACCCCCTCCCCGCCGAAGACTGGGCACCGCCCAAGGACGCCTGGTTCCCGGGAACGGCCGACTGGCCCGAGCCGACACCGGCCCACATACGCTCCGAACAGCGAGACGACCACGACCAACGAGGCGGTACCGGCGGGCAAGACGACGGCTACCGAGGTGGCTCCCAGGGTCGTCGCGGGGGCTCCGACCGCCCCCCACCGTGGGGCTCGCGCGGCCGCCCGGTCCCCTCCGAACCTGACGAACCGGAAGCGCCGCAACGTCCTTGGGGCGAGCGGAACGGACGGCCGAGCCCGTCGTCAGACACCGAGGCCAAACCCGCGCGGCGGCCCTGGAACCGAGGCGACGACGGCGACGGCCCGGGCGACGGGGGATGGATCAGCGGATACGGCCGCCGCCAGAGCAACCAGCGAGAAGACAACGACCCCGGCGGGCACGGAGGGGACGGCCGGAACGGCACTGACACGACCGGCGAGTTCCGGTTCTCGAAGCTCCGCGAAGACGCCTTCGACCGCTTCATCGCCAACTCCGCCCAACTCAGAGCCGCCCACTTCGCGCCCCAAAAGCCCTACCTGCGCGAACGCGCCGCCTGGGTCCTGCGATGGCTGGCGTGGGTGTTCGCCATCGGGCTTCTGCCCATGCCCGCACCACTCAACCAGCAACAGCGCCACCTCGAACCGTCTGCAGCGCACCCGATTCCGGCGCAACCCCGACCCGGTACGCGCGAAAGCGAGCCCGAGGCTGTGCGAGCGGAGAAGGTCCAGCCCACCAACGACTTCCGCGACGCAGCAACACAGACTGCAGGTCCGCAACCAGTCGAGGCGAACGCCTCGCACCGACCCGGCGCGGCGATCGCCGCCGCCATCAGCGGCGCACGCGCCGCCCGAAGAGTCATCGCCGCCCGCCAGACCCGCACCGAACACGACCTCGCGCTGGCTGTGCGCAACAGCGCCAATCGAACCGACAGCGCACACCACGGCCGACCCGCACCCGGGCACTGGCGCGCCCAACCCCGCCAGAACCGCCCCCGCCCCTCGCCGCGTCCGCAGCCCGGCACCTACATGACCGCATGGGAACAAGCCTTCGACAACTTCGACAGCCGCGGAACGTTGATCTTCGGAGGCGCGGCATGATCCCCGATCGCTACACCAGCCGCCGCATCCGCGCCCGCTACATCAAGGCGCTCAACGCGATCCCGCTCCCCATCCGCCGCACCGACCCACCCGACCCGGCCTTGCCGATCGACCTCGCCGGACTCCCCATCCTCGCCACTCACACCATCGACGACCGAGCCGTCCGCTACTCGCTCGTGGTCGGCCAGGCCCGCTTCCGCCTGACCTTCAAAGGCACGCACCCGGCCCTCATCGGCCACATCATCAACCTCCGAACCGACAACCCGCGGCTCGTCATCGCCGAACCCGCCCACACCGAATGGGCCCTCGCCAACGAATCGGCCCTCATCCACCACGCCGCAGAGACTTGGCAGGTGAACACCAAGACCTGCAGCAACTAGCCGAAGAGCCAAGTGGTGCCACCGGGCGATGCCGGGTGGCACCCCTTTGAAGCGGCCCTTCAACGCCCACGTCCACGCCCACAGCATCTGACCTGCTGATTCGCGCCGCGCCCGAAACCTCTCAAAAATATCTTCGGATCCGGGGCAACCTTCGGGCCGCCCGCGGCAACCACATGACGGTGCGGCAACCCGGCTCCGTCGCACCACACCAACGAAACAGGGACGGCAGCGCGGCCGACGCACGGTTCCAGCGCAGTCAGCGCCGCCGCCCCCGGTCGTCACGCACTTGACGACCGGACGACCGCCATCGGCGTGAGCATGGGCCGCCTGTAGACGACGACAGGGGCACGAAAAGGGCTTTCCTGCCATGGTGAGTCACGGGCGCGGGCACCGGGGGTGCCCGCGCCCGACCTGCATGGGGCGACGATTCTGAAAGGAACGGTGCGATGGTCGGACTGCTAGACTCTCCGCCTCCCCGAATACGACCCCCAACCGGAGGCCCCCCGTTGGACGTCCCCGCCCAGCTGGAGGAAGACGCGTTCCGCGCCTTCTTCGAGCGGCACCACGCCGAGCTCGCGCGGTTCGCGTGGCTGCTCATCGGCGAGAGCGGGACGGCCGAGGACATCGCGGCGGACGCGATGCTCGCGGTATGGCGGCAATGGGACCAGGCCCGGCGCGCGCGGTCGCAGATCGCATACGCCCGCGGCATCGTCGCCAACCTCGCCAAGACCCGCATCCGCGCCGCCGTGCGCGAACGCCGCCGTAACACCCTGTTCTGGCAGCGCCCCGGCGAGACCCACGACGGCCCCGACTCGGCCGCCGTCGTGGACGTGCGCGCCGCACTGGAGCGGCTGCCGCTGCGGCGGCGCGCGTGCGTCGTCCTGCGGCACTCGCTCGAACTCTCCGAGCGCGAGACCGCCGACGCGCTCGGCATCTCCATCGGCACGGTCAAGAGCCAGACCTCGAAAGGGCTGGCGGAACTGCGGCGCATCCTCGGACCCCAGGAGGGATCGGCCTGGGCGACGATTCGGAAGGAGGGCCAGCAGTGAACGACGACATCAACGACCGGCTCCGGGTGACCGGAGAGGAGTACGAACCGGACCGCGACCGCATGTGGGCGCGCGTCGCCGACGGCATGCGCGAACCCCGCGTGCAGGCCGAACCGGTGCGCACCGGCTGGCGCATCCCGCAACTGGGGCTCGCCACCGGCGCGGCGCTCGCGCTCATCGGCGCGATCGTCTTCTTCGGGCAGGTCCTGGGCCTCGGCCCGGTGATCGGCCCTTCCCCCGAACCTCCCCCGGCCGGTCCCGGTACCCGGTCAGAAGAGGCCACGGACCCCAGGACCAGCGCCGACGCCACCACCGACGCGGCCGAGACGCCGACGTCGGAGGCCGAAGAGGGCGAGGAGACCGAGACGGCCGAGACGGCCGAGGAGGGTTCGAGCCCGGAGGCCGAGAACGCCCCCGAGTGGCTGTGGACCGACGGCTCGGTGGACGCGAACAGCGGCGACTTCTGGTCGCAGGCGAACCTCTTCTTGAAGAATGAGGAGCCGCTCGCGGCGGTGACGATCGAACTGCGTGTGGCCCAAGGCGACAGCGTGGAGCACACGGGCTCGTGGACCACCGCGGACAGCTACTTCACGGCCGCGGCGGTGACCGAGGAGGACGGCTTCCTCGTCTACCGCTGGACCCTGCAGGAGGGCAAGGTCCTCCCGGCCGGCGAATACCAGCTCGCGGGCCAGTTCAACCACGGTTCCGGCCCGCGCAGCGCCGACGAGGACCGCTACTCCTTCACGGCCGAGACCGAAGGCGGCGAGGCCGGCGAAGTGGCGGGCGACTTCGAATGACCGAGTCGCCCTGAGACTCCCGCCGCGCCTGACCGGCGCGGCAACCCCAGAGCGAGAACGGGGACCGGGCCTCAGGCCCGGTTCCGGTTCCGGTTCCGGTTCCGGTTCCGGTTCCGGTTCCGGTTCCGGTTCCGGTTCCGGTTCCGGTTCCGTCAGAAGCTGATCAGCTCGAACGTGGTCGCGTACTTGGTGCCGAAGCGCTCGCCGGCGCGGGCGGCGAAGCCGGTGAGGAAGCCGCGGGCGTAGGTCTCGGGGTCCTCGTCGGTGAGGGCCGAGATGTAGGCGCGGTGCTCGAGGAGGGAGGCGATGCCGGTCTCCATCGTGTCGGTGACGTCGACGGCGTGCGTCGACTGGGGCGAGGCGGCGAGGGCGACCCAGCGGACGCCGCCCCACGGTTCCAGGCCTTCGTCGGCGAGCTCGGGGAAGATCCAGCGGTTGCCCGCGTCGTTGGCGGCGTCGAGCACCGATTCGCCGACCGCGCGGTGGTCGGCGCTGTTCCAGTGGCCGGGCATGAAGTGGTCGCGCCGGTTGAGGGTGATCACGAGTTCGGGCTTGTGGCGGCGGATCGCGGCGGCGAGGTCGCGGCGCAGGGCGATGCCGGATTCGATGACGCCGTCGCGGTGGTCGAGGAACTCGACGGAGGAGACGCCGACGACGGCCGCGGAGGCGCGCTGCTCGGCGTCGCGCACCGGCGCGCACACCTCGGGCGGCATGGTGTCGATCCCGGCCTCGCCGCGGCTGACCATAAGGTACGCGACGTCGCGCCCGCCGCCGGTCCAGCGGGCGACGGCCGCGGCGGCGCCGTATTCCATGTCGTCGGGGTGGGCCACGATGGCCAGCGCCTTCGTCCAGTCTTCAGGCATGGCAAGGAGTTCGCTCATGCCTCGATTATGGCCCGGGGGTTCAGCAGGCGCAGGAGACGCCGCTCGCCGGGGCGGTGAGCGGGTCGGGCTTGCCGCGCTCGACGCCGGCGTCGGTGGCGACCGGGAGGCCTTCGCGCACCCAGTACTCGAAGCCGCCCATCATGTACTTGACCTGGTACCCGAGTTTCGCGAACTCGACGGCGGCCCGGTAGGCGCCGTTGCAGCCGGGGCCCCAGCAGTAGACGACGACTGGGCGGGTCTGGTCGACGAGTTCGGCGGCGCGCGAGGCGATCTCGTCGGTCGGCAGGTGCACGGCGCCGGGGACGCGGCCCTGGAACCAGGCGGCTTCGCCGCGGGTGTCGACGAGCGTGAAGCCGGGGTCGTCGAGCTCGGAGACGGCGTACACGTCCGAGACGTCGGTGCTGTAGGCCATGAGCCCGGTGAAGTACGCGAGGGCGTCGGCGGGGGAGGCCGGGGCGACGCGCAGGACTGGGTTCTCGTTCGTTGCCATGCCACCGAATCTATGTGCCGATACAAAGATACGAGTACTTGACACAAAGTTGGCCATGATGTGGGACCGCCCGCGCCGGCGCGTGTTCCGTCGTTGTTCGCGGGTACTCGCCCGGCGGTAGCGTAGACCGCGGCGGCCCTCACGCCCCAAGCACGGCGCCGCCCCGGGCGGCGCCTCCGATGAGAGAGGCATCCTCCATGGCAACCACCGCACCCACCGTCGAACTCGCCCACGGCGCGGCCATGCCGCTGCTGGGCCTCGGCACGTGGCCGATGGACGACGCCGAGGCCGAACGCGTGATCGCCGAAGCGGTCGGGCTCGGCTACCGGCTCGTCGACACGGCCGAGAACTACCAGAACGAACGCGGCGTCGGCCTGGGCCTCAAGGCCTCCGGCGCGGCCCGCGAGGACCTGTTCGTGACCTCCAAGTTCAACCGCGAGTGGCACGGGGTCGACCTGGCCGCCGAGGCCTGCGAACGCAGCCTCGACCGGCTCGGCCTCGACTACCTCGACATGCTCCTCATCCACTGGCCGAACCCGCAGCACGGCAAGTACATCGAGGCCTGGGAGGGCCTGGTGCGGCTGCTGGAGACCGGGCGGGTCAAGGCCATCGGCACGTCTAACTTCAAGCCGGGACATCTGGACCGGATCATCGAGGCCACCGGCGTGATCCCTGATGTCAACCAGATCCAGTTGAGCCCCTTGACGACTCGGCTCGAGGCGCGCGCGTACCACAAGGAGCGCGGCATCGTGACGCAGTCGTGGTCGCCGATCGGCGGCCAGGGCGGCGAGGTGCGTAATGAGCCGAAGGTGCTGCAGCTGGCCGAGAAGTACGGGAAGACGCCCGTGCAAGTGGTGCTGCGCTGGCACCTGGACCTGGGACTCGCCGTGGTCCCGAAGTCGAGCGACCCCGAGCGCCTGGCGCAGAACCTGGACGTCTTCGACTTCACGCTCGACCCCGACGACGTGATGGCCCTGTCGGCCCTCGACCAGGGCGAGGCGGCAGCGGCGGACTCGGACGAGTTCGGCCACTAGGCGATCGGGCTCCGGATTCGGGCCGCAGGCTCGAGTTCGGGCCCGGCCCCCGGGGTCGGGAGTGTCCGTTCGCTGCGCCCCCCGAGTCCACTATCGCGCCCGGGTACGACATCCTGGCCGCCCCGCCGTCACCCAGGGTCGGGTGTGTCGGAACGGAAGTCCCCCCCCCCGATCCAACGATCTCGCGGAGGTACGACACTCGAGCGGCCGATCCGCTACCCGAGGTCGGGTGTGTCGGATCGCCGCGCCCCCGATGACAAAGGGTGGCCCGGGGGTACGACATTTCTGCGGCGCGGGCCGCCGATCCGATTTCGGATCGGCGGCCCGCGCCTTTGCTCTGCCTTCGCTTAGGCGTCCAGGAGGGTGAGTTCCATGGCGCGCACGCGATCGGGGTTGGTGACGCCTTCCATGGCGATGATCTTGTCGCCTTCCACGGTGAACACGAGGACGCGCGTCGGGGCGTCCGGCAGGGACGAGATGACGCCGATCTTGCCGTCGGCGAGGACGAGCTGCGCGCCGGTCGCCATGGCCGCGAAGGTCACCGCGCCGCCCGCGATCTGGGCCGCGCCGCGGATGATCTGGCCGACCTCGGCCGCGTCGGTGCGCAGCGTGATCTCGGGGTCGAGCACCGAGACCAGGGCCTCGAAGTCGCCGCCGCGCGCGGCCGCCAGGAACGCCTCAACGACCGTGCGCTGCTTCGAGACCTCCTGGCGCTGCGGCACATCGGTACCGCGCACCCGCGCCCGGGCGCGGCTCGCGAGCTTCCGCGCGGCCGCCGGGTTCCGGTCGACGATCTGGGCGATGTCGTCGAAGGGCACGCCGAACATGTCGTGGAGCACGAACGCGAGCCGCTCCGCGGGCTCCAGCGTCTCCAGGACCACCAGCAGCGCGAGGCTCACCGAATCGGCGATGACCGCGGCCGACTCCGGGTCGGCCTCCACGTCCGCCGGCCCCGGGAGCGCGACGGGCTCCAGCTCGACCGTGCCGTCGAATGAAGTTGGCATCGGCTGCTCGGCCCGGGACTTGCGGCGGCGCAGCTGGTCGAGGCAGACCCGGCCGACCACGGTCGTGAGCCAGCCGCTCAGGTTCTCGATGCGCTCGGTGTCGCTGGCGGCCAGGCGGAACCAGGCTTCCTGGACCGCGTCCTCGGCCTCTCCGGAGGAGCCGAGCATGCGGAACGCGACGGCCTCCAGCCGTGGCCGGTCGGTCTCGAATCGCTCCGCGAGCCACTGGTCGTCGTTCATGTGCTCCTCCTTCGACGGGTTGTCGACCTTATGACGCGCGCTGCGCGCGAAACGTGACCCTCCCGCCTCCAGCGATCTCCTGATAGTGATCCACGACACATTCACCTTTCCGGCGGTCACATCCCCGCGGCGGGTTCCGTCATGCCGACGAATCGAACGAATCTCAAGGAGCCCAACATGGAAGCACGCTTCGACTACTACTCGAACCCCATCGCCGCCAAGTTCGCCAAGCACATCAACGCCGCCGGCCTCTCACTCAGGAAGACGGGCCTGCCGGAGGAGATCCCCAACCTCGTCCTCATCCGGGCCAGCCAGATCAACGGCTGCGGCGTCTGCACCGACATGCACACCAAGGACGCGCTGCACGCCGACGAGACCCCGGTCCGCGTCGCCATGGTCGCCGCCTGGCGCGACTCGGTCGTGTTCAACGAGGCGGAGCGCGCCGCGCTCGCACTCGCCGAGGCGGGCACCCGCCTCGCCGACGGCGCGGGCGTCCCCGACGACGTCTGGGACGACGCGGCCAAGCACTTCGACGGCGACCAGCTCGCCGGCCTCGTCTCGCTCATCGCGCTCATCAACGCCTACAACCGGATGAACGCGATCCCGCGCATCCCCGGCGGCAACTACACCCCCGGCCAGTGGGGTTAGGACGCGACTGGGGCCGCCCGCCGGGCGGCCCCGAAACACTGCTCAGTACTTCTTCGGCAGCGCCGGCAGGTTCGCCACCAGGGCCGGGTAGTCCCCGAACGCCGCCTCGACCTCAGCCGGAGTGAGCCCGTACCGCGACAGCGTGTACTCGTGCTTGCGCCGCCGCGTCGGCAGGTCGAGGAGATATTCGAGGTTGTCGGCCTCGGCCCGGCCCCACGGGAGGCCGAGGCGGTGGAACAGCGGCGGCACCTGGTTGCGCGCGTCCCCGGCCAGGTGCGGGTAGCCGACGTCGATCACGTTGTCGCCACCGAGGCGCAGCCGCGATTCGCGTGCGGAGGCGATCGCCTCGGTCAGCATCGACAGGCACGTCTCGCCGAGCTCCTCGAGGTCGAGGCGGCGCCGGTACACCGACCAACCCACCTCCACAAGGGAGCAATAGGAGCCCATGACGGTGACCGGGTCGCGGTGCGTCCACACGACCTTCGCGTCGGGGAAGACCTTGACGAGCGCGTCCATCGACCACAGGTGGCACGGGCTCTTCAGCACCCACCGCTTCCGCTCGCGCCCGAACTGGAGGATCTGCAGCGCCTGCTTGAAGTACCGGTAGTCCTCGGTGTAGTCGCGCTCGGCGCACCAGGCCCGGTAGCGCTTGAGCGGCCCGGTCATGTTCCACAGGAAGCTGTGGAACGGCAGGAGGAACACGCATTCCTCGGGCCTGAGCGCGTCCATGGAGTGGATGTCGGGGAAGACCGGGACTGCCTTGTTCATCGAGGAAACCCACTTCCGGGTCGCGGCGATCGAGGCGTCCCGCGTCGCCTGGTCGACGTCGCCGGGGAGGGTGTCGAACAGCTCCCAGAACAGCGGCGCCCGGTTCCCTTCCGGGCCCGCGAGGAGGTTGTGCGCCAACGTGGTCGCGGTGCGCGGGAGGCCGGTGACGACGATCGGGGCGGTGATCGGCTCGGCCTCGATCTCGGGTCGGTCGGCGATCGCCTTCGCGACGCGCAGGCGGTTGGTGATGCGGCGCTGCACGTCGCCGCGGATCGCCGTCCAGCCCAGGAACGAGGCCTCCTCCTCGTCGGCGTAGCAGCCGAGGATGAACCGGCAGTCCTCGATGTACTCGCGGTGCGGCGCGGCGGACGCGCCGGTCTGCGCCTCGGCGGCGGCGACCATCCGCTCGATCTCCGCGTCGACTCTGCCGCGGCGGCCTCGGACGAGTGGCGTGAAGAGGGCGTTGACGGCCTTGACGGTGAGGGTCGCGTGTCCCACGCGGATCTCCTTCGGCTTGTTCTCGCACGGCGGCAAGACAAATGGGGGTAAGAGACCCGTCGAGCATATGCGCCCGCTGTAACCGGGGCAATACAGTCGCTTCCGCGGAATCCTTCGCCGCCAACGGGTCCGCCATGCCTTCGGTGATGCGGAGGATGCGATCGGCGAGGTGCTCGGCGACGGCCGGTTCGTGGGTGATGAGCAGGATCGTCAAGCCGCCCTTGGACTTGAGACCCGCGAGAAGGTCGAGCACGCCCTTTCGGGTCAGCGCGTCGAGCCCGGAGGTGATCTCGTCGCAGACGAGGACCTCGGGGTCGGCGGCGAGGGCGCGCGCGAGCGCGGCCCGCTGAAGTTGGCCGCCGGAGAGCTTGTCACGGCGACGGTCCGCGGTCTCGGCCGTGAGCCCGACCTCGGCGAGCAGCCGCTCGGCCTCGGCACGGGCCGCCGCGGGCCGCAGGCCGCGGAGGCGGACGGCGGTGCGGGCGACTTGGTCGAGAATGCCGCGGTGCTCGTCGAAGGAGGCGCGGGCGTCCTGGAAGACGTACTGGACGCGGGAGCGCTCGGCGCGGGTGCGCCGTCTTCCGCGCACGGGCAGAGGCGCGCCGTCGAGGAGGAGTTCCCCGGCGGTGGCATGCTGCAGCCCGGCGACGGTGCGCGCGAGTGTGGTCTTCCCGGACCCGGACGCGCCGAGCACGGCGAGGCATTCGCCTTGGCGCGCTTCGAAATCCACGCCTCGCAGCACCTGGGTGCGGCGGCTCCCGAGCGCGACACTGAGGCCCCGGCCGACGATGCGAATCGGGGCCTCCGCATCGGCAGCCGGGGCGGCCTCGGCATGTCGAGCGGCGAGCAGGCGCCGCATGTAGTCGCTGCGGGGGCCGGGGCTGCCGAGGCGGCCAGGGCCGCGGCTCGGTTCGGCAGGATTCGGGCGCACCGTGACCGGAGTCGTTGCGTCGCCGCGAGACTCGGCCCCGCCCTCGGAATCGCGCCCACACTCGGACTCGGGCTCGGACTTAAGCTCCGGTTCCGGTTCCGGTTCCGGTTCCGGTTCCGACTCCGACTCCGACTCCGACTCCGACTCCGACTCCGACTCCGACTCCGACTCCGACTCCGACTCCGCGAGGATTCTCGCAGCCGGGCCGTGTTCGACGATGCGGCCCGCGTCGAGGACGAGCACCTCGTCGGCGACGGCTTCGACGAGATCGAGGTCGTGGCTGAGGAGAACAACGGCGAGCCCGTTCGCGGCGGCGAGGCGCAGTTCAGCGGCGATCCGGTCCCGGTTGTCGAGGTCCTGACCCGTAGTGGGCTCGTCGGCGACGAGAAGCTTCGCCTCGCACAGGAACGCCTGGGCGAGCACGAGCCGCTGCTGCTGGCCGCCGGACAGCTGGTGCGGGAAGCGCCGCAAGAAGCTCGGGTCGTCGAGCCCGACCCGGCGCATCGCATCAGCGATCCGCTCGGCGGTCGCGGCCCGCTTGAGCGGGCGCCCACCAGCGCCGAGGCGTGATCCCTTGCCCTCCACGCCCGCGGGCTCGAGGGGGGCGCTTCCATCACGCGGAA
Organism: Glycomyces sp. NPDC049804; assembly: GCF_040674615.1. Lineage (NCBI taxonomy): Bacteria > Bacillati > Actinomycetota > Actinomycetes > Glycomycetales > Glycomycetaceae > Glycomyces > Glycomyces sp. NPDC049804. The sequence goes on along the minus strand of NZ_JBFAMQ010000013.1, from coordinate 133,190 downwards.
TCGCAGCCCCGCTCCCGGACCCGACATCCGCGCCGTCGTGCCCCGCCGCATCTACCTGCGGAAGCGCTCGAATGTCGGACCCATGTGGGAGTGTGGTCTTTTTCGGTTGGTCGGAGGCGGATGCGGGTGGGAAGGGGCATGCCCTACGCGCCGGCGCGGCCGCCCCGGCCGCAAACCCCGCCAGCCCGGCGGCCGCCCCACCCCCGCCGCCACCCCGCGCATTCGCGATCTCAGCCAGGACGCCGCCGATGCGGCGGACCGGGTTGAGGACCGCGGCCGGGTGCTGGGGGAGGTAGGCGGCGGCGACTTCGCCTGGGGCGCAGCGCAGGACGTCGACACCCGCGACCTCGACCGTGCCGGTCGCGACGACGCCGCGTTTGACGGCGCCGAGGAGGGCCGAGCCGATCGTGGTCTTGCCGGAGCCCGAGGCGCCGACGATGGCGAGCACGCGCCCGGCGTCCACAGTGAACTCGATGTCCGAGACGAGGGTCTTCCCGGCCGCTTCAGCGCGCAGGCCGGTCACGTGCACGGTCATGCGGTGGCCTTTCGGGTGAGGAGCCGGTCGAACAGCAGGTTCAGGCCGACCGAGAGCGCGACCAGCAGCGCCGCGGGGAGCACGACGCCCCAGGGGGAGAGGAAGATCCCGCCGCGGTTGACGTCGACCATGACGGCCCAGTCGCTGGCCTCCGGCCCCGCGCCGACACCGAGGAAGCTCGCGGCCGCGACGAGGTAGAAGGCGCCGACGAGGCGCACGCCGGCGTCGGCGGCGACCGTGGGGAGGATCGACCGGGCGATGTACCCGATCGAGGTGCGCCACCAGCTTTCGCCTTGCAGCCACATCGCTTCGACGGCGGGGCGGTGGGCGACCTCGAGGGCGGCGGCGCGCACGATGCGGGCGATGTCGGGGAGGTTGACGAGCGCCACGATGAGCACGAGCATCCAGGCCGTGGGCGGGGCGATGGAGGCGAGCAGGAGCATGAGGAGGAGCGAGGGCAGGGCGAGGAGGAGGTCGAAGGGGCGCATGAGGAGTTCGTCGAGCCAGCGGTGGCGGGTCGCGGCGGCGGCGAGGCCGATCGGGACTCCGGCGAGGAACGCGAGGGCGGTCGCGGCGGCGGCGGTGACGACGATGCCCCAGCCGCCGTCGAGGATCCCGTCGAGGACGCTCGACCCGAGGTAGTCGGTGCCGGGCCAGGGCGCGGCGGGGTCGAAGGGCTGGGTGCGGTCGCGTTCGGCGACCGGCAGGAACGGGCCGGCGAGCGCGATCCCGAGCGGGAGGGCGAGGAGGACGATGACCGCGATGCGGTCGAGGTGGAGGCGGGTCCTTCCGGGGCGGCGGGATTCGCGGGAGTCGGGGGTTTTGCGGCGATCCCGGGGTCGGGTGTGTCGGTGCTCGGAACCCCCCGATGTCAAGGCTCCCTCGGGGGTACGACATGCCTCGCCGGTGGAGGCGGCGGTGCTGCGTGGTTCGGGGTTCATCGGGCGACCTCCATTCTCGGGGCGAGGCGGAAGGCGACCAGGTCGGCGGCGAGATTCACGAGCACGGTGCTCGCGCCGAAGACGACCGCGATGCCCTGCACCACAGGGAGGTCGCGGGCGTTCACCGCGTCCACGAGCGCGGTGCCCAGGCCCGGGATGACGAAGACGCTTTCGACGACGATCACGCCGCCGAGCAGCCAGTCGGCGGTGCGCGCGATCTGCGCGACCGCCGGGGTGACCGCGTTCGGCAACGCGTGCGCGAAGACGACCCGCCGCTCCGAGATCCCCGCCCGGCGCGCGTGCGCGACGTACTCGGAGTCGAGCGCTTCGATCATCCCGGCGCGCACGAGCCGCGCGATCGAGCAGATCGGCCGGGCCAGCAGCACCAGCAAGGGCAGCACCAGGACCGCGGGCTCGGACAGCAGCGACGGCACGCCCACCGCCGTGGGCGGCAGCCACGCCAGGCCGATCGCAAAGACGCTCACCAGCAGCACCGCCAGCGCGAACTCGGGCACCGAGTAGAGGCCGACGGTGAATGTGGTGATGAGCCGGTCCGGCCAGCGGCCCTGCCGGCGGGCGGCGACGACGCCGAGGCCGATCGCCAAGGGCAGCAGCAGGATCAGCGTGAGCCCGGCGAGGACGAGGGTCGGCTGGACGGCGGTGGCGAGGAGGTCGGCGACGGGCCGTCCGGAGACGAGGGACGCGCCGAAGTCGCCGGTGAGGAGTCCGCCGAGCCAGTCGGCGAGCCGGGCGAGGGCGGGTTCGTCGAGGTGCATCTGCTCGCGGATGCGCTGGATGTTCGCGGGGTCGGGCTGGTCCCCGGCGAGGGCGACGGCCGCGTCGCCGGGGAGCAGCTCGACGAGTGCGAACGCGAGGACGGCCACGGCGACGACTTGCGCCGCGCCGAGGCCGATCCGCTTGGCCGCGTAGGCGAGCACTACGCCATCCAGACCTTGTCGAAGCGCGCCCAGTCGAGGGTGTTCGCGGGTGCCTGCGCGACGCCCTGCACGCCGGGGAGGGTGCCGACGATCCAGTCCGCGAAGCCCCAGACGAGGTAGCCTCCCTCGTCGTGCAGGCGCTGCTGGATCTCCTGGTAGAGCGTTTCGCGCTCGGCGTCGTCGGCGGTGGACTGGAGCTTGAGGTACAGCTCGTCGAAGTCGGCGTGGTGCCATTGGGTGAGGTTGGTGGGCGAGTCGGTGAGGAGCCGCTGCGAGATGTGGGAGGCGATGGGCATCGCGCCGGAGCGGTACGAGGCGATCTGGCCTTCGGTGAGCACGTCGGCCCAGTAGGTGTCGGCGTTGCGTTCGTTGATCTCGACCTCGACGCCGGCTTCGCGGACCTGCTCGGCGAAGATCTGGGCGGCCTCGGTGAAGCCGGAGCCGACGTCGGCGGTGTCGAGGGTGATCGAGGTGACGCCGGCGGCGGCGAGGAGCTGGGTGGCGGTCTCGAGGTCGCGTTCGCGCTGGGGGATGTCGGCGGCGTAGTGCTCGAAGCCGAGGCCGTAGAGGTCGTTGCCGATCTGACCGCGCCCGGAGAGGACGGACTCGACGAGTTCGTCGCGGTCGCAGAGCAGGAACATCGCTTGGCGCACTTCGGGTTTGTCGAAGGGGGCGCGGTCGGTCTTCATGGCGAAGCCGAGCATGTTGGAGCCGGGGGAGGCGATGAGGGTGACGGCGTCGTTGCCTTCGTTGGCGCGCGCGGTGGTGGCGGAGAGGTCGTGGGCGTATTCGACCTGGCCGCCGAGGAGGGCGTTGATGCGCGCGGACTCCTCGTCGGCGACGACGATCTGGAGGCGGTCGATGTTGGGCGCGCCGTCCCAGTAGTCGTCGAAGCGGGCGGCGGTGAACTCGCTGCCGGGGGTGAAGGACACGAATGTGAAGGGGCCGGAGCCGATCGGCGCGTCGAAGGTCTCGGCGCCTTCGGGGACGATGTAGGCGCCGAAGGCGGCGAGGGAGTTCGGGAATTCGGCGAGGGGGTATTTGAGGACGAACTCGACGGTCTGGTCGTCGATCGCCTTGCTGGCGTCGAGGTCGATGGGGGCGAGGTCCTGCTTGGCGCGGAAGGTCTCATCGGGGTCGGCGATGCGCCGGTAGCTGTAGAGGACGTCGGCGGCGCGGACGGGGCTGCCGTCGTGGAAGGTCGCCTGGCGGAGTTTGACGGTCCAGACGGTGAGGTCGGCGTCGGGCGTCCAGGATTCGGCGAGGCGCGGCACGGCGGCCATGTCGGTGCCGAGGTCGGCGAGTTTGTCGTAGACGGCTTTGGCGCGGGCGGCGTCGGCGAAGAGGTTGACGCGGTGCGGGTCGATGGTCTCGTCGGCGCCGCCGCCGGCGAAGGCGGCGCGGAGGGTGCCGCCGGTCGTCGGGGTGGTCGCGGCGGGGTCGGCGTCGCTGCTGCAGGCGGTGAGCGCGGCGCCGGAGGTGGCGGCGAGGCCGGCGGCGCCGAGGAGGGCGCGGCGGGACAGGTGCGGGCGGGGCGAAGGGCTGGACATGTGTTCGTTCCTTATCGGTTGCGGTGCAAGAGGTTCGCGCGGCGCTGCGCGTCAGCGGGCACTGGCGTGGGGTGCGGGGCGGGCGGCGGCGTATCGCCGCCCGGGGAGTCGGGCGTCCCCGCGGGCTCGGTGTGCGGCCGGGCTGCAGCCCGAGGTGGTGTTCCCGGGGCGGCCGCTTTCGATGGGGAGTCGCAGGGCGCAGTCGCGGCAGTCACGCGGATCGGCGAGTCGGTGCCGTGCGGCGCGGTGCGCGGCGCATCG
>NZ_JBFAMQ010000013.1:0-128867 GCF_040674615.1 Glycomyces sp. NPDC049804 | reverse complement strand
CGAAGGGTGCGGGCTCGGTGTGCGGCTCGGCGGGGGCCAGCGGTGACGTGCCCGGGGCCGCCGCTCGCGATGGGGAGTCACAGGGCGCGACCTCGGGCGGTGCGGCGTCTGCAGTCACGCGGTTCGGAGAGTCGGTACCGTGCGGCGCGGTGCGCGGCGCATCGAAGGGTGCGGGCTCGGTGTGCGGCTCGGCGGGGGCCAGCGGTGACGTGCCCGGGGCCGCCGCTCGCGATGGGGAGTCACAGGGCGCGACCTCGAGCGGTGCGGCGTCTGCAGTCACGCGGATCGGCGAGTCGGTACCGTGCGGCACGGTGCCCGGCGCCGAATCGGCGGGCTCGGGCACGGCTGCGGCCCGCGATGGCGTGCCCGGGGCCGCCGCCTGAGATGGGGAGTCGCAGGGCGCGGTCGCAGCAATGACGCTGACCGGGGCGTCGCTGCCATGCGACGCGGTGCGCGGCGGCGCATCGGCGGGCGCGGGCTCGGCGTGTGGCGCGACGCGCTTCGCATCGGCGGCAGGCGCTCCGGTGCCCGCCGCGCCGCCCGCGATTCGCTGCGGACCGGCCGCAGCTGCGTCCGCGAGCGACCGCGAACCGCGCATCGCGTTCACGGCGGCGGCGGAGGCGAATCCGAGGAGCGCGCAGCAGGCCCACGACGCCCAGGCGGCGCCGTCGCCCGCGAGGTCGGCGACGAGGCCGACCGCGCTGGTGCCGATGGCGGCGACGACGCCGGAGAGGAGGTAGTAGACGCCGAAGTAGGTGCCCGTGAGCCCTTGCGGCGCATAGCCGGGGATGAGTTCCATGACGAACGGCTGCGCGACCATGACCCCGATCGACAGCAGCAGCGCCGAGACGAGCACGGCCGCGAAATGCAGGCCGGGCGCGCTCGCGGGCAGCAGCATCGGCGGCACGAAGGCCGCGCCGATGAGCGCCATGCCGAGCGCGATCGCCCCCGCCCGGCTCAGGTGCCGCTGGCACCATTCGGTGCTGCGCACCTGCAGCCCGAGGGTCGCCACCGTCGAAGCGCCGAACACCGCGGCGGTCGCCCACGCGGTGCCCGTGGAGTCCACGGCGGCCTTCGGCAGCAGCAGGTACAGCTGGTTCTGGAGGGCGAAGAGCGCGGTCGTGGCGAGCGTGAACGCCATGAAGCCCTTGTCCCCGAACGCTTCCCGCCAGCCGCCGAGCACCGTCGTCCCGGACTTCGGCGCCCGATGCGGCGGCAGGGACAGCATCTGCGCGACCGCCAGGCCCAGGAACACGAGCGCCGACGCCAAGGCCCCGAGCCGGAAGTCGATTACGACGAGCGCGCTGCCCACGAGCGGGCCGAGGCACATCCCCGTGTTCGCGGACAGGTTGAACAGCGCGAACGCCTCGGCGCGCCGGTCACCGGCCGCTTCGGCTACATAGGCGCGCACCGCGGGGTTGAACAGCGCCCCGGCGACGCCGCTGACGATCGTCCCGGCGATCGCCACCCCGAACGAGGGCGTGAGGGCGAACAGCCCGAACCCCAAGGCGCGCAGGAAGCATCCGGCGATGATGACGCCGCGCGGGCCGAGCCGGTCCGAAGCGGTGCCGCCGACGAGGTTGAGGCCCTGCTGGGCGAGGTTCCGCACCCCGAGCACGACTCCGATCGCGGCGAGGGACATCCCGGCGGAGGCTTCGAGGTGCACTGCGAGGTAGGGGATGACCATGTAGAAGCCGAGGTTGACGCCGAGCTGGTTCACCAGGAGGAGCCGCACGGGCAGCGGCTGGGCCGTGAAGGACCGTATGGTGCGCAAGGGACCTCGCCTGGGCGGTGGCGGCGCCGGGGGAGCGCCGGGGGAAGTCGGTTTCGACAAAGATAACGGAACCCGTTTTCAATACTGCGAGCGAAACCGCGGATGTGACCTGCCCCCGCCTATGCGATCATCGGCATACGCGCACGTGACCTCGGAGGATGCCGTTCTGAGCCGTTTCAAACCGTCCCCAGGCGAAGACCAGAACCGCCGGCTCCTGCGCGCCCGCGACGCGATGGACCGCGACTTCGCCCAGCCCCTCGACGTCCCGGCGCTCGCCCGCGTCGCCCTCATGTCCCCCGCGCACTTCAGCCGCCGGTTCCGCGCCACCTTCGGCGAGACCCCCCACCGCTACCTCCAGCGCCGCCGCATCGAACGCGCCTGCGCGATGCTCCGCGACTCCCCCGCCACCGTCACCGAGATCGCCGGCCTTGGCGAAGCTTGCGAGCCATAGATCTGCAGAGCCGTCGGCTTCGACAGCCTCGGCACCTTCAGCCGCACCTTCAGCGCCCTCATCGGCCGCCCCCCCACCCGGTACCGGGCCGAAGCCGTGCCGCTCCACGCGCCCGTCTGCTTCGTCAAGAGCTGGACCCGCCCGAGCGGTCTCAGCCGAGCAGTTTCGGATAAGCCCGGGCGGCCCCCGGCCCCATAGGCTGATCACATGTTCACAGGCATCAGCATTCACACCGTGTTCGTCCTCGACCAGGAGGAGGCGATCGACTTCTACGTCGGCAAGCTCGGCTTCGAGATCGTCGAGGACGCCGACCTCGGCTTCATGCGCTGGCTCACGGTCTCCACGCCCGGCCGGCCCGAGCGGCGCATCCACCTCGAGGTGCCCGGCCCGCCCTCGCAGAGCGAGGAGACCGCCGCCCAGGTCCGCGACCTGCTCACCAAGGGTGCGCTCGGGGCGACGATCCTGACCACAGACGACTGCCGCGGCACCTACAAGCGCCTCACCGACCTCGGCGTGGAGTTCACGGAGGAGCCGGTCGAGCAGCCGTACGGGATCGACTGCGCGCTGCGCGACCCGTTCGGCAACCACATCCGGATCACCCAGCCCATCGCCCAGGACGCCTGACGCACGCGAAACGCCCGGGTCCGGCCCGGGCGTTTCGCGTGCCCGGGGGAGTGAGGGTTCGAGCGGGCCGCCGCGGGTATCCCTAGACGGCATCCGTCTCAAGGAGGGGTCATGGACGAGAGCATGGAGCGGCAAGAGCGCATCGTAGTCGGCGTGGACGGGTCCGGGCCCTCGATCAAGGCCCTCGAATGGGCCATTGAGCAGGCCCGCCGCACGGGCGCCAAGGTCGAGGCCGTGCAGGCCTGGGAAGTGCCGACCATGTACGGCAGCGGCATGATGGTCCTGCCCGGGGGCGAGGAGTTCGACAAGTCCGCGAAGGCGTCCCTCGAGGCGGCGGTCAACAACGCCCTCGGCGCGCAGCGGGACGTGGAGGTCGAGCACCACACCATCGGCGGCCACCCCGCCAAGTCGCTCATCGACATGGCGGAGGGCGCCGACCTGCTGGTGGTGGGCAGTCGCGGGCACGGCGGCTTCGTCGGGACCCTCATCGGGTCGGTGAGCCACTACTGCGTCAGCCACGCCACCTGCCCGGTGGTGGTCGTCCGCGAAACGGATTGAGCGCCGGGCCGGTTACTCGGTCGGACGGTAGCGGTATTCGCGCAGCAGCGAGCCGCCGCCGACCGCGCGCACGCCGAGCATCCGGCCCGTGAAACCGGTCGCCACCTCGGTCGAGAGGTAGCGGCCGTCGAGCCTGCCCAGCTCGACGAAGTCCTCGCCGTTCTTGACCGAGAGCACGATGTCGTCCGGCCCGATGGCCGTCAGGGTCTTGGCGTCCGGCTCGACCGCCTCGATCCGCAGCACGAGCGGACCCTCCGGTGCGGGCGCCGAACCGAGTAGGGCGGTGGCGCCGCTCAGCCGCGCCTCGGCCCGCACTTCGCCGTTCTCGCAGGTCAGGCCGTACCAGTGGCGTTCATCGAGCCACAGGACGAAACGGCCGGTGTCCTCGAACTCGGCTTCGGCGCTCCACCGCAGGTCGCGCACGCGGGTGCACAGCAGCCCGGGCGAGCCGTCGCCCGGGTCGCGGAGGTTCAGGCCCTTGCCGGTGCGCTCGGCGACCGCGTCGGGTTCGCTCGACGCCGCGAGCCAGCGCAGATCCCAAGCGTCCGAAGCGAAATCGTCTAGGAAGGTCGTGTCGTCGGGGGTGAAGTCGTAGCGGTGCTCGTCGAACACGGGCCAGCCGTCGACCCAGTCCACGCCCGCCAGGAACGTCTCGCGGCCGAGCACGTGGAACTGCGGGGTGAACCCGCGCGGGCGCACCGCGAGGTAGACGGCCGCCCACTCGCCGTCGGCGGTCTGGACCAGGTCGGCGTGGCCGGTGTTCTGCACCGGGAGCGCCGTCGAGCGGTGCGAGAAGACCGGGTTCGAGGGGCAGGCCTCCCAAGGGCCTTCGGGGTGCTCGGCGCGGGCGAAGGTGACCGAGTGGCCGCGTTCGGTGCCGCCCTCGGCGAGCATCAGGTACCAGTGGTCGCCGACTCGGTGCATATGGGGCGCTTCGCAGGCGGCGAGGCCCGTGCCCTGCCAGACGAGGTACGGCTCGCCCTTCATCTCGCCGGTGTCCGGGTCGATCCGGGCCTGGAGGATGCCCTTGAGGTCGGAGCCGGCGACGCCGCCGGTCCAGGACAGGTAGCACTCGCCGTCGTCGCCCCAGCACAGGTCGGGGTCGATGCCGAGCGCTTCGCGTACGAACACCGGCTCGCTCCACTCCCCGGCCGGGTCCTCGGCGGAGACGATGAGCTGGCCGCGGGAGTCGTAGACGTTCGTGGTGATGTAGTAGAAGCGGCCGCCGTGGTGGCGCAGGGTCGGGCCGTAGATCCCGCCCGAGGCGGTGCCGGCGCCGGGGACGAACTGGCTGCGCCGGTCGAGGATGTTGCCGATCTGCTTCCAGTGCACGAGGTCGCGGCTGTGGAAGATCGGGGCGCCGGGGAAGTACTCGAAGCTGGAGTGGGCGAGGTAGTAGTCCTCGCCGACGCGGCAGATCGACGGGTCCGGGTGGAAACCGGAGACGATCGGATGCTCGGCCCCGGACACGGCTTGACGGCTCACGCTGCTCCCCTTAGTCGACACAGGGCACCAGACTAAGTTGTGTCTCCAAACTTTGTCAACCGGCCGGGACCGGTCCCGGCCGGCCGCGCGCACACTGCTTCGAAACGGCCCGCTCGGCGAGCGCCGCGACGACGCGAAAGGACTGAGCGCCATGCCCGGCGACACCCGCGAATACCGAGCCCGGCACCCCGAGAACGGGACGCAGACCGGCACCATCGGCATCGGCCTCCTCGGCATCACCATGGGACTCGCCTACATGGCCAAGAGCGGCGCACCGCTCTGGGTGCCCCTCCTCGTGGCAGCCGCCGCCGTACCCATCGCACTCGCCAAGACCCTCCCCCGGCGCAGCTGGACCTCGATCGACGCCGAGCACCTGACGGTCCGGCGGCCGCTCAGCACCCGGGCCACGCCCTGGCGCGACATCCAGGCCGTCGAACTCCGCCGGCACTGGAACGGCGCCGAGTCGGCCACCGCGCATGACGCGCACGGCCGCCGCATCAGACTCCCCCACTTGAACTCGTGGACCGTGCCGGAGTTCCACGCCGAGGTCGACCGCCTCCGCGACACCTGGACCCGGCACCGGGGCGACGACTGGGCCGCGCGCTTCGAGAACTGAGCCCTCACACCGCCGCGTGCTGCACGCCCCACGTCCGCGCGTACCGACCCGAGCGCTCGATCAGCTCCTCGTGCGTGCCCTGCTCGGTGATCCGCCCGTGCTCGAGCACCACGATCACGTCCGCGCGCCGGATCGTGCTGAGCCGGTGCGCCACCACGAGTGTCGTGCGCCCGCGCATCAGCGTCTCGAGCGCGCCCTGGATGTGCCGCTCCGACTCCGAGTCGAGCGCGCTCGTCGCCTCGTCCAGGAACAGGATCCGCGGATCGCGGATGAGCGCCCGCGCGATCGACAGGCGCTGGCGCTGCCCGCCCGAGAGCCGCGCGCCGCGCTCGCCGACCACCGTGTGCCACCCGTCCGCAAGGGCCTCAACGAAGTCGAGGGCGTTCGCGTCACGCAGCGCCTGCCGCACCCGCTCGTCGTCGATCGGCCCGAGCCCGTACGTGATGTTGTCGCGCACCGAGCCCTCGAACAGCACCGAGTCCTGCGGCACCACCGAGACGTGCCGTCGCACCGACCGCATGTCCAGCGCTTCCATGTCCGCGCCGTCGAGCAGCACGGTCCCGCTCTCGGGCCGGATGAGGCCGAGCACGGTGTTCATCATCGTGGACTTGCCCGAGCCGGAGGGCCCGACGAGCGCCACGGTCTTGCCCGCCGCGATCTCGAGGTCGACCGCGTCGAGGGCGGGCGCGCCGCCGTCCGGGTACCGCACGGTGACGCCGCGCAGCTCGATCCGGCCCTCTACATTGTCCACAGTGGGCTTGCCTTCGTTGTACTCGACGTCGGGGTCCTCCAGGACCTCCGCGATCGACCGCACCGACTCGGTGCCGCGCGCCGTGATCGGCACGAGGTTGAGCACCGAGCCGACCGCGCCGGTCAGCATCGAGAAGTAGGTGCCGAGCACCACGACCTGCCCGGCCGAGATGGGCGCCCACTCCAGCAGCGCGACCATGGCCGCGAGCAGCAGGCACCCGACCGACAAGAGCTGCATGGAGACCCAGCTCGCGGCCCCGAACTGGCTGTTGAGCACGTCGAGGCGCAGGCCGCGGTGGCGCACCTCCTCGGCGACCTCCGAGACCCGCCCGGCGGCGACGTGCTCGAGGCCGTGGGCGCGGGTGATCGGCATGAGCGCGGCCATCTCGCCGACGCGCGCCGAGAACGCCTCCATCTCGCGCCGGAACTCCTGGTTGCGCTCCTGCGTGCGGCGGCGCAGGAACCACCAGACGCCGACGCCGCACGGCAGCGAGAGCGCGAAGACCGGCAGGAACTGCGGCACCGTCAGTGCGGTCATGGTGATCGCGCCGGCGAAGACGAACACCGCCGAGAGGAACGGCCCGCCCGACTGGGCGAACATCATCTCGACGTTCTCGACGTCGCGCACGACCTTGCTCTGGATGATCGAGGCGTTCGAGCGGGAGTGGAACCCGATCGAAAGGAGCTGGAGGCGCGCGGCGAGCGCGTTGCGGAAGTCGGCGCCGAGGGAGCGGATCGCGCCCATGTAGAGGCGCACGAACCACACGTGGGTGACGAGGTTCTGGAGGACGAGCACGCCCGCGCCGACGGCGAGCCAGCCGAGCGTGGAGAGCGGGCCGCCGTCGACGACGATGTCCACGGCCAGGCCGGTGATGACCGGCATGAGCCACAGGGGGCTGTCCTTGACGGCGAAGAAGAGGGTGGCGGCGATGAGGCGGCCCCGCTTGGGGCGCAGCGTCCGTGCGACCGAGGCGAGCGGACGTTTCCCGTCGAGGGTGATGGATTCCATTGCGGCAATGGCCCCATGTTCTATTCGTGGGTTCGACTTGGGCGGCAACGGGTCCGGGATGGGATCGGAGGACCGCCGCCGCGCGGTGCCCCGCGACGCACCGTAGCCGCGTGGAGTCACCGCCCTCGACCATAACCCCGGGCCTTCGAATCCGCCTCCGCTTTACCGGTATGTCACAGGCCGCCGCCTTCCGGCGGCGGCCTGTCCCCCTCTGCCCAGGTCACGGACGGTATAGGCGTTACGCGTAGGCGATCTCGGCGCGGCGCAGGCGCGCCTGCTTCGGCATGTTCCAGCCGACGATCGCGCTCACGCGGCCGTTCTCGTTGCAGCGCAGCACGAACCGTCCCTCGGCCGGGTCGCCTTCGACCACTTCGGTGTCGGCTCCCGGGCCCGGCAGTCCGTATACCTGGATCTTCACGTCGAACTGGTCGGTCCAGAAGTACGGCACCGGCGCGTACGCGGCGGCCGCGCCGAGGATGCCGGCGGCGACGGTCCCGGCCTGCTCGGTGGCGTTCGTGCGGTTCTCGAGCCGCAGCGGGCGCCCGAGTCCTTCGTGATGCCAGCGCGCCACGTCCCCGACGGCCCAGACGCCTTCGGCGGCACGGCAGTGCGCGTCGCAGACGACGCCGTTCTCGACCCGGAGCCCGGACCCGGCGAGCCATTCGGTGACCGGCGTGGACCCGATCGAGACGACGACCGCGTCGGCCGCGAGCACCTCGCCGGTGGCGAGGCGGACCCCGCTGACGCGGCCGTCCGCTCGGACCAGGCCGTCGACGCCGACGCCGGGGCGCAGGCCGACGCCGCGTTCGGTGTGGAGCGCGGCGAGCGCTTTGGCGGTGTCGGCGCCGAGCTGGAGCTCCATGGGGGCGGCCTGCGGGCCGACGAGCGTCACTGAGGCGCGGCGTTTCGTTGCGGTGGCGGCGATCTCGGCACCGAGGACGCCGTCGCCGACGACGACGAGGCGGCGGGAGGCGGTCAGTTCGGCCTGGAGCGCGAGCGCGTCTTCCATGGTGCGCAGGAGGTGCACGCCCGCGAGCCCGGCGGTGCCGGGGAGGGCGCGGGGCCGCACGCCGGTGGCGATGACGATCGCGTCGGCGGCGAGCTCGCGTTCGCGGTCGGTCTTGACCTGGCGCTTCGCGGCGTCGAGGCTGACGGCGGCTTCGCCGAGCGCGAGGTCGATGTCCAGTTCGGACAGCATGGCCTCGGGTCGGAGCCTGGCCCGTTCGGGTGTCCATTCGCCGCTGAGGACCTGCTTGGAGAGCGGCGGCCGGTCGTACGGCAGGTGCGTCTCAGCGCCGAGGAGCGTGAGTCGGCCTTCGAAGCCTTTGCGGCGCAGCGCCTCAGCCGTGGCGAGGCCGGCGGCTGAGGCGCCGACGACGAGCACGCTCGCCGGCGCGTTCACGGCGTCTCGCCGAGCTCGATCGCGAGGGCCGGGCAGACGCTGGCGGCCTCGCGGACGGCGTCGAGCCGCTCGTCGCCGGGCGAGGGGTCGAGGAGGACGACGATGCCGTCCTCGTCGCGCTGGTCGAAGACGTCGGGCGCGGCCATGACGCAGGATCCGGCGCCGCAGCATTTGTCTTCGTGGACGGTGATCTTCATGGTGTGCTCCCTGGTGTTCCCGGGCCGCCGGTGGCGGCGTGGTGGGGGGCCTGCAGCAGGCCGACGATGGCGTCGACGAGCGCGTCCCCGGCTTCGCGCCAGGAGGAGCCGTATACGGGCTCCCCCTTGGCGATCGCCGCCTCGCGGGCGGCGGGGGTGAGCACCATGAGCATCTGCGTCATCTGGAACCGTTGCGCCACCACCGCTTCGGGCAGGTCCGGGAGGTACCGGCTGATGCCTTCGACGGTGAGGTCGAGCGATGCGGCCCGCAGCGCTTCCTCTTCGAGGATGGCGCGCAGCTGGGGGTCGAACTGGACCTGGGCGGCGAAGCGCGCGAACCAGGAGGGCCGGCCGAGCGAGTCGTAGTGCTCGGTGACCGGCACTACCAGGCATGCGACCCAGTCGCGGAGGTCCTCGGAGTCCTTGATGGCGGCGTACATGCGGGCGCGCAGCGGTTCCATCGCCTTCACGTGGCGGCGGACGATCTCGCGGATGAGGTCGGCCTTCGCGCCGAAGTGGTAGCCGACGGCGGCGTTGTTGCCCTGCCCGGCGGCTTCGCTGATCTGGCGGTTGGAGACGGCCTGGACGCCTTGCTCGGCGAAGAGCCGCTCGGCGGCGGTGACGATGGCGTCGCGGGTGGCCGCGGCGCGTTCGGTGCGCTTGGTGCTCGTCGTGTTCATGTCACCATCTAACCGGGACGGCGACCAATCCCCCCACGAGCAGGCCCTGGACCTTCTCGAGGTCGCTTTCGGGGACGGCGAGCTCCAGGGTGGGGAGCTTGCGCAGCAGCACTTCGAGGGTGACTTGGAGTTCGGTGCGGGCGAGCGCCTGCCCGAGGCAGGAGTGGAGGCCGGCGCCGAAGGCCAAGTGCGGGTTGGGGGTGCGGGCGAGGTCCATCTCGGCGGCGTTGTCGAAGACGGCCTCGTCGCGGTTGGCGGCGGCCATGGAGCAGACCACGGTGGTCCCGGGCGCGATCGTCTCGCCTGCGATCGCGATCTCCTGGTCGACGTAGCGGATCATGCCGAACCCGGCGTTCACGTCGAGGCGCAGCGTCTCTTCGACGGCTGTCCGCACGAGGGCCGGGTCGGCGAGCAGCGCCTCCCAGCGGCTGCGGTCGGCGAGCAGCATGGCGGTCATCTTGCCGATCATGTTGGCGGTGGTCTCGTGCCCGGCGACGAGGAGGCCCTGGCCGGTGGCGATGAGCGCGGCGTCGGGGAAGGGGAACTCGGGGTCGTTGGCGAGCTCCGAGAGGAGGTCGTCGCCGGGGTTCTCGCGCTTGGCGGCGACGTGCCCGGCGAGGTAGGCGGTGAACTCCGCTTGGGAGGCGCGCATCTCGTCGGCGGTGTAGCGGTCGAGGTTGAGCATGGTGTCGGACCAGTACGAGAACTTGTCGCGGTCGGATTCGGGGACGCCGAGGATCTCGCAGATCACCCAGACCGGGAGCGGGAAGCCGAGGTCGGCCTTGAGGTCGGCGGGCGCGCCCTTGGCGGTCATCTCGTCGACGAGGCGCTCGGCGGTCTCGGCGATGCGGGGGCGCAGTCGCGCCATCTGCTTGGCGGTGAACCACTTGTTGAGTTGGCGGCGCCAGACCAGGTGGCCTTCGCCCGAGCCGGGCAGGACGGCGGCCATCTCGGAGTTGGTGAGCGCGTCGTACTCGCCGGCGGAGATGCGGGCGGCGCCCTCGCCGGTGCCGCTGCGTTCGAAGCGGGGGTCGGCGAGCAGGCCCTTGACGTCGTCGTAGCGGGTGATCAGGCGGGCGGCGTCGCCGCTGGGGAAGGCCACGTGGGCGACGGGGCATGTGCCGCGCAGTTCGGCCCATGCGGCGGGCGGCTCCAGGGTGTGCTCGTTGGGAAGCGGGTACTTCAGCGCTGCCGCGTGCTCTTGAACCATTGCGATGCCTCCTCGGCTTCGGCGTTGATTTCACCCCATTCAAGCGCTGCATCCCTAATAAGTCAAGCAACTGACTTAAATTAGAGCGCACGAAGCCGCTTTGTCATGGGTCACATCGGTTGACAGATATACCCCCCGGGGGTAAGAATACGGGTTATGGAGATACCCTAAGGGGGTATCATCGGAGCGGGAGGAACGCTATGAACACCGGTACACGCCTCGGCCTCTACGGCGGCGGTCTCGCGGTGCTGTTCGCAGCCGCATTCGGGACGGCCGCCGCAGTCGTGCCCGACGACGCCGCCGACGACTGGAACGAGCAGGCCGGCCACGACGGCGGCCACGGCGAGACCGAAGACGAAGGCCACGGGGGCCACGGCGGCGCCCAGCCCGTGCGCGGCCTCGCGATCGAGCAGGACGGCTACGTCCTCGGCGACATCGCCGCCCCGGCCGCGACCGGCACCCCCGGCGAGCTCGCCTTCCAGATCAGCGACCCCGCGGGCGCGCCCCTCACCGAGTACACCGAATCGCACGAGAAGGACCTGCACCTCATCGTGGTCCGCACCGACGGCACCCACTTCCGCCACGTGCACCCCGAACTCGCCGCCGACGGCACCTGGTCCCTCCCCTGGACCTGGGACGCCGCGGGCACCTACCGCGTCTACGCCGACTTCGTCCCCGGCTCCGCCGCCGACCTCGACGTGACCCTCGCCCGCACCATCGAGGTCGCGGGCGACTTCGGCCCTGAGATCCCGGTCGAGCCGAGGCTGACGACCGAGGTCGACGGGTACACCGTGACCCTGAACGGCGACCTCACGGCGGGTGCCTCCGCCGAGGTCACCGCCGAAGTGACCCGCGACGGCGAGCCGGTGACCACGATCGAGCCGTACCTGGGCGCGTTCGGTCACCTTGTGGCCCTTCGCGAAGGCGACCTCGCCTACCTCCACGTCCACCCCGAGGGCGAGGAACCCCAGGCGGGCGACCTGAGCGGCCCCACGGTCGCGTTCGCCACCGAGGTGCCCACCGCGGGCCGGTACTACCTGTACTTCGACTTCCAGGTCGAAGGGAAGGTCCACAGCGCCGCCTTCGTAGTCGACACCGCCGGCGAGAGCCCGGACGCCGCCCCGACGGAGCCCGCCGAGAGCGATGAAGCCCCCGCCGAGTCCGAATCCGCCCACGAAGACGACGGCCACGGCCACTAAGCCCCGACCGAGAGAGGAACGACGACCATGAGCACCGCTCTGCCCCCCGGGCCGATCGACCGCATCGAACTCGAGATCGGCGGCATGACCTGCGCCTCCTGCGCGATGCGGATCGAGAAGAAGCTCAACAAGGTCGAGGGCGTCACCGCCACCGTCAACTACGCCACCGAGAAGGCCCGCATCGAGGCCCCCGCCGGCATCGACCCGGCCGAGCTCATCGCCGTGGTCGAGAAGACCGGCTACACCGCCGCCCTCCCCCTGCCCCCCGAACCCGAGACGACCGAAGCGGCCGACGACGAGCGCCCCGACCCCGAACTGGACTCGCTGCGCCAGCGCCTCATCGCCTCGATCGTCCTCTCGGTCCCGGTCATCGCCATGTCGATGGTCCCGGCCCTGCAGTTCGACTACTGGCAGTGGGCGTCGCTGGCGCTCGCCTGGCCCGTCATCATCTGGTCGGCCTGGCCGTTCCACAAGGCCGCCTGGACCAACCTGCGCCACGGCGCGGCCACTATGGACACACTGGTCTCGGTCGGCACGCTGGCCGCGTTCGCGTGGTCGCTGTACGCCCTGTTCTTCGGCACCGCCGGGACCCCGGGCATGACCCACCCGTTCGAGCTCACCGTCGAACCGAGCGACGGCGCCGCGAACATCTACCTCGAGGTCGCGGCCGGGGTCACCATGTTCATCCTCGCCGGCCGCTACTTCGAGAAGCGCTCGAAGCGCCGGGCCGGCGCGGCCCTGCGGGCGCTGCTCCACATGGGCGCCAAGGACGTCGCCGTGCTCCGCGACGGCGTCGAGACCCGCATCCCGATCAAGGACCTCGCCGTGGGCGACGAGTTCGTGGTCCGCCCGGGCGAGAAGATCGCCACCGACGGCGTGATCGTCTCCGGCACCTCGGCCGTGGACGCCTCGATGCTCACGGGCGAATCGGTGCCCGTCGAGGTCGGCGCGGGCGACGCGGTCACCGGCGCCACGGTCAACGCGGGCGGGCGCCTCGTCGTGCGCGCCACCGCGATCGGCTCGGACACGCAGCTCGCGCAGATGGCGAAGCTCGTCGAGGACGCCCAGTCCGGGAAGGCCGAGGTCCAGCGCCTGGCCGACAGGGTCTCGGGCATCTTCGTCCCGATCGTCATCGCCATCGCGGTCGCCACCCTGGCCTTCTGGCTCGGCGCGGGCTACCCGACGGCGGCCGCGTTCACCGCCGCGGTCGCGGTCCTGATCATCGCCTGCCCTTGCGCCCTCGGCCTGGCGACCCCGACCGCGCTCCTGGTCGGCACCGGCCGCGGCGCGCAGATGGGCGTGCTCATCAAGGGCCCCGAGGTGCTGGAGTCCACGCGCAAGGTCGACACGATCGTCCTCGACAAGACCGGCACCGTGACCACCGGCAAGATGACCCTGGTCGACGCCCTCCCCGAGGAGGGCACCGACCGGGCCGAACTGCTCCGCCTCGCCGGCGCGCTCGAACACGCCTCGGAACACCCAGTGGCGCAGGCGATCGCGAAAGCCGCAGCCGCTGAAGGCCCGCTCCCCGCCGTGGAGGACTTCAAGAACATCGAAGGCAAAGGCGTGCAAGGCGTCGTCGAAGGCCACCTCACCGTGGTCGGCCGCGAATCGCTCCTCGCCGACTGGACCCTCGAACTGAGTCCCGCACTCGCCGAAGCGAAAGCCGAGGCCGAACGCGAAGGCAAGACCGCCGTCGCGGTCGGCTGGGACGGCGAGGCCCGCGGCGTCCTCATCGTCGCGGACACCGTGAAGCCCACCAGCGCCGAAGCGATCAGCCAGTTCAAGGCCCTCGGCCTCACTCCGGTCCTGCTCACCGGCGACAACAAGGCCGTCGCCGAGCGCATCGCCGCCGAGGTCGGGATCGACGAGGTCATCGCCGAAGTCCTGCCCGCCGACAAGGTCGACCAGGTCGCCCGGCTCCAGGCCGAGGGCCGGGTCGTCGCCATGGTCGGGGACGGCGTCAACGACGCCGCCGCCCTCGCCAAGGCCGACCTCGGCCTGGCGATGGGCACCGGCACCGACGTCGCCATCGAGGCCGCCGACCTGACCCTGGTCCGCGGCGACCTCCGGGCCGCGGCCGACGCGATCCGGCTGTCCCGCAAGACGCTCGGCACGATCAAGGGCAACCTGTTCTGGGCCTTCGCCTACAACGTCGCGGCGATCCCGCTCGCGGCCCTGGGCCTGCTCAACCCGATGCTGGCGGGCGCGGCGATGGCGTTCTCGAGCGTCTTCGTGGTCGGCAACAGCCTGCGCCTGCGGAGCTTCAAGAGCGGCGCCACCGACTGAGCGCGCCAGAGGGCGGGCCGCATCGCGCGGCCCGCCCTCTGGTGTGTGCGCGTTAGCTCTGGACGAACTTGAGCAGCGCCTCGTTGACCTCTTCCGCGTGGGTCCACAGGAGACCGTGCGGGGCGCCTTCGACCTCGACGTAGTCGGCTTCCGGGAAGGCCTCGTGGAAGGGGCGGCCGGTCGAGTCGATCGGGAGGATGTTGTCGGCGGTGCCGTGGAGGATCAAGGAGGGCTTCCCGGCGGCGCGCACGGCGGCCACATCCTCGCGGAAGTCCTCGATCCAGGCCGGGACGACCGCGTAGGCGGCGACCGGGGCCGAAGTCGTGGCGGTGTTCCAGTTCGCGGTCACGACCTCCTGGCTGATGCGCTTGCCGAGCGTCTCGTCCAGGTTGTAGAAGTCCTTGTAGAACTGGGTGAACCAGGCGTAGCGGTCGCTCTTCGCGGCGCTGGCGATGCCGTCGAAGACCTCCTGCGGGACGCCGGTCGGGTTGTCGTCGCGCTTGACGAGGAAGGGCTCCAGCGAGGCGAGGAAGGCGAGCTTGGCGACGCGCTCGTGGCCGTGGTTCTTGACGTAGCGGGCGAGTTCGCCGGTGCCCATGGAGAAGCCGACGAGGATGACGTCGCGCAGGTCGAGGGTGTCGAGGACCGCGTTCAGGTCCGCGGCGAAGGTGTCGTAGTCGTAGCCGGTGCCGACCTTGCTCGACTGGCCGAAGCCGCGGCGGTCGTAGGTGATGACGCGGTAGCCGGCGGCCAGGAGTTCGCGGGTCTGCTTCTCCCAGCTGTGGCCGTTGAGCGGGTAGCCGTGGATCAGCACGACGGGCTGGCCCTCGCCCTGGTCCTCGTAGTAGATCTCGATCGGGCTGGTGTTCTCGTTGCCGACGGTGATGGTGGCCATTTTTTCTTGCCCCTTTCGGAGTGGAGAACGATCGTTCTCCGTTTATGTAGACTACGATAGAGAACGATCGTTCTCAGCGCAAGGGGCAAGGCTATGACCCAGGACACAGACGTTCGCGAGAGACTGGTGGCGGCCGCTGACCGGCTCTTCTACGCCCGAGGCGTGCAAGCGGTGGGCATGGACGCCGTCCGCACCGAGGCCGGAGTCTCGCTCAAGAAGATCTACGCACTGTTCCCCTCGAAGGACGACCTCATCGTGGCCGTGCTGCGGCACCGGCGCGAACAGTGGAACGCCGGCATCGCCGCGAGCGCCGAGAAGGCCGAGACCGCCCGCGAGAAGCTGCTGTCGGTCTTCGACTTCCTCGACGCCTGGTTCCGCGAGCCCGACTTCCACGGCTGCGCCTTCATCAACGTCTTCGGCGAACTGAGCGCCGGGTCAGAAGGCGTCACGCAGACCGTGCGGCAGCAGAAGGAGGCCTTCCAGCAGTACGTGGCCGACCTGGTCCGGGACGCGGGCGCTCGCGCCGAGGTCGCCCCGCAGATCGCGATCCTCATCGAAGGCGCCCAGACCACCGCGGCCATCGCGAGGTCACCTGAAGCCGCAGCCCAGGCGAAAGCCGCTGCGATAACGCTGCTGGACGCCGCTTCCCGGTGAGCGGCCCGGTCACGTGACGAGCGCGGCCGCCAGGGCGTCGAGGCCGTCGACGTGGACATCGAAGGTGTCGGTTTCGGCTGGGGGGTCGCCGACGGAGCGGCCGATGTAGGCCGTGCGCATCCCGACCGCTTGGGCGCCGCGGAGGTCCCACGCGTGCGCCGCGACCATGAGGACGTGTTCGGGGACGCAGGCGGCGGCGTCGAGGGCGAGGCGGTAGACCGCCGGGTCGGGCTTGTAGGTCGCGGCGGATTCGGCCGAGAGCGCCTGGTGCCAGCGCAGGCCCGCGAAGGCGTTGAGGCGCAGGAGGGCTGCGCGGCTGGCGTTGGAGAGGCCGATGACCGGGAAGTGCCAGGAGAGGCGTTCGAGCCCGGCGACCGTGTCCTCCCAGGGGGCGAGGCGTTGTTCGGCCTTCGCCAGGCGGGCGATCGCGGCCGGGTCTTCGATGCCGGCCCGGTCCGCGACCGCTTGGGCTGCTTCGGCGTCGATCACCTGCGAATTGGCGTAGGCGCGTTCGCCTTTGACAATGCGGGATTGCTCCTTCTCGACGTGTCCGAGCCATAGGTCGACCAGTTCCTCGACGTCGGCGTCGGTGTCGGGCATCGCCTCTCGGATCGCTGCGGCTATGCCGCCCGGTTCATCGACCAGCGTGCCCAGCACGTCGAAGACGATCACTTGGATGTCGCGGATCCCTGCCATGTCTGCCCCCATCCGTTCGCACGGCCGATCGTGCCATGCCGACGCATCGGTCAAGCGGGTGCCTCTCGGCGGGTCGCGGGAAACATGCGATCGGGCAGCATGGGCGAGGGCGACCGGTCTATGCCTGCAGCTGGTCCTCGGTGACGACGGCGCGCTTGGCGGCCTCGGCCACGATCAAGTCGGCGGTCTCCTCCGCGGTCAGCTCGCCCGAGTCGAGCCACCAGCCGAGATCGCCCAGTTCGCGCTGCTGATTCCTTGCCAGCGGCGGGAAGTCGTAGTCGACTCGAGCTTCGACCGAGCGGGTCGCGTTGCGGTGCCGGGCCACTTCCAACGGCGGGCACAGCACGACGAGCATCAGCGGCCGCACTCGGAGCCGCCCCGCGATGAAGGCGAGTTCCTGCCGGGTTTCCACGACCTGGTCGATGACCGGGGTGTAGCCCGCCTCGGCGAAGTTGTCCGCGGTCGAGCAGACGTTGACCATGCGAAGCCGCAACTGCTGCCGGCCTTCGGGGCCGGGGTTCCAGTTGCCTTCGGCGTCGAGCATGTTCGCCCACCCGCTGACGAGCATCATGCCGAACACGTCCGCGTCCAGCCGGGCCGCGCGCGGCAGCCGCTCGGCCACCATCTGCGTCACCGTGGTCTTGCCCGCCCCGGGCGTCCCGGTGATCAGCAGCGTTCCGGCCAAAGTCCCGACATCAGTCACCGCGACAGCCTGCACCCGACGCGATCCCCCCGCCAGCGAATTTCCGTCCATCGAACCGGATCGCCTGTATCGCAAGGGGTTCGAAAATACTTCTAGACGCTTTGCGTCGTAAGTTGACACGTAAGTTTTTGGCAGGTCATCATCGGACATACGCTCTTGCGATCGCATGCGAGCCAAGGTCTTCTTACGTCTCGAACGGGGGCGGCTTGCCCTCGGCCCGAACGTCGGCGCGGTCAATGACTGCTGTCGTAGCGTTCGCGGTGCTCGAGGACCTCGGTGATGTGCGCTTCGGCCCAGTCGCCGAGGGCTCGCAGCGGCCCGTGGAGGGTCCGGCCGAGGTCGGTGAGCTCGTATTCGACGCGGGGTGGGACCTCGGCGAAGACGTGGCGTGCAACGAGGCCGTCGCGTTCGAGGTCGCGGAGTGTGTCGGTGAGGACCTTGCCGCTGATGCCGTCGACGGCGGTGCGCAGGTCGCGGAAGCGGGTGCGGCCCCGCCCGAGGACGATGACGATCATCGCCGTCCATTTGTTGGCGATGCGGACGAGGGAGGTGCGGGACGGGCAGGTCGCCGTCAGCACATTCCAATCCGGTTCTTGTGACATGCGACACCAGATCCCAATGGTCACGTTGAAGTAACTGGTTACAAAAAGTGAGTATAGCGGTGTCATGCGGAAACGCCGGTGAGGATGAACCTGCCGGTACTTCACGTTCGAGGGAGAGTCACGATGATCGAATCCACCGCAGCCGTCGCCCAGCAGTACGTCGACGCCATGGGTTCGGGGGAGCCCGCCCAGTTGGCCGCGCTGTTCGCCGATGATCTCGTCTGGCATCAGCCGGGGGCGAACCAGTTCTCCGGCGACAAGCGCGGCGGCGCGGCGGTCGGGGAGATGGTCGGGGCGATGATGGCGTTCAGCAACGGCACCTTCGCGCTCGCGGCGAGCGGCGCGCCGATGATCAACGGCGACATGGCCGCGGTGCCGATCCGCTTCTCCGGCAAGCGGGACGGGGCCGAGATGGCCATGGACGGGATCGACCTGCTGCGCGTCGTGGACGGGAAGGTCGCCGAGGTGTGGCTGTTCTCGGCCGACCAGACCGCGGAGGACGCGTTCTGGGGCCAGGGCTGAGCAGTGAGGGCGGGCGGCCGCCACCGGCCGCTCGCCCGGTCATCGACTCGATCCGGAGTCCTGTTCGTCCGGGTCCTTGGTCGATTCGACGACCCAGGCGCGGTAGTCCGGGTTGGCCTGGGTGATGAGGGTGGCGAGCACGCACGGCACGTCGTAGGGGTGCTCGCGTCGCACGGTCCGGATGATCTCGGGGACCAGCGACTGGCGGGTGTGCAGCATGACCCGCGCCTCGGGCTCGTCGTGCATCCGCCCCTCCCACCGGTAGATCGAGCGGATCTCGGCGACCTGCTGCCCGCAGGCGGCCAGGCGCTCCTCGACGAGTTTCCGCGTGAACTCGCGGAGCCAGCCCGCATCCGGGCCGGTGATCACTACCTCACAGATCGCATGCACAGACGGCATCTTCTCACGTTCGCCCGCGATGTCGCACCCCCGCGATACGGTCGATTCATGACCGATCCGGCGCCCGCGCTGCCGCTGTTCGGGGAGGACCCGCCTCGGCCTCTCGCCGACCGGCTGCGGCCGCGCACACTCGCCGAGGTCGTCGGCCAGGACCACCTGCTCGCCCCTGACGCGCCGTTGGGGCGCATGGTCTCCCGCGGGAAACCCGTCTCGACGGTCCTGTGGGGGCCTCCCGGGTGCGGGAAGACCACGATCGCGCGGCTGCTCGCCGAGGAGACCGACCTCGCGTTCGAGCCGTTGTCGGCCACGTTCTCCGGCGTCGCGGACCTGCGGAAGGTCTTCGCCGCCGCCGGGCAGCGGCGCGAGATGGGCCAGGGCACGATGCTGTTCGTGGACGAGATCCACCGGTTCAACCGCGCCCAGCAGGACTCGTTCCTGCCGTACGTGGAGGACGGCACGATCATCCTCGTCGGGGCCACCACGGAGAATCCGAGCTTCGAGCTCAACGGCGCGCTGCTCTCGCGCTGCCAGGTGTTCGTCCTCCACCGGCTCGACACCGCCGCGCTCGAGACGCTGCTCGCCCGCGCCGAGAAGGAGGTGCGGCCCGTCCCGCTCGACGACGAGGCGCGCGGGTCGCTCATCGCGATGGCCGACGGCGACGGCCGGTACCTGCTCAACATGGTCGAGCAGCTGCAGGAGCTTCCCGAGGGCACGCCGCCCCTCGACACGGCGGCGCTCGCCGAGACCGTGCAGAAGCGCGCGCCCCTGTACGACAAGACCCAGGAGAGCCACTACAACCTGATCTCAGCGCTGCACAAATCCATGCGCGGCTCCGACCCCGACGCGGCGCTCTACTGGCTGGCGCGGATGCTCGACGGGGGAGAAGACCCGCTGTTCATCGCGCGGCGCATCACGCGGTTCGCCAACGAGGACATAGGGATCGCCGACCCGCAGGCCGTGCAGCAGGCCCTCGCCGCATGGGACGTGTACGAGCGGCTCGGCTCGCCCGAAGGGGAGCTGGCCATCGCGCAGGCCGTCGTCTACCTCGCGACCGCGCCGAAGTCGATCGCCGTCTACCGGGGGTTCGGGGAGGCGCAGCGCAGCGCGAAGCAGACCGGCTCGCTCGCCCCGCCCGCGCACATCCTCAACGCCCCCACCAGGTTGATGAAGGACATGGGGTACGGCAAGGGCTACCAGTACGACCCCGACACCGCCGAAGGCTTCTCCGGCGCGGCGTACTTCCCCGAAGGCATGGAGCGGCAGCGCTACTACCGGCCCACCCGCAACGGGTACGAGGCGGGCGTCGGAGAGCGCCTCGAACGCTGGGCCGAGCTGCGCGCCCAGCGGCGCACGGAACAGGGCGGCTCGGGCTGAGCCGCTGCCGAAGCGAGAGGCGTCAGGTCTCCTCGCCCAGGTGGATCGCCTTCTCGTGGATCATGTCGGCGTAGTCGGGGTGCCGCTCGATCCAGCCCGCGATGAACGGGTCCACCGGTTCGATCCGCTTCCCCTCTTCGCGCGCCCGGTCGAACGCGAACCGCGCGAGGGCCGCGCCGATGCCCTTGTTCTGGAGCTCTTCGGGGACTTCGGTGCAGGAGAGCATGATCGTGCCGTCGTTGCGGCGGTACTCGGTGTACCCGACCAGTTTCCCGTCGACCCGCGCCTCGTACCGGTCGAGCTCGGGCGCGTCGGTGACGTCCACGGTCAGGTGCTCCTTGACCGGCGTCTCCTTCGCTGTGCGCTCCTTCACGGCCATCGGACCTCCTTCTGACGGGCGGGCGCCCCGCGCGGGGCGCCCGCTGCGAACCAGAGGAGTACCCCCGAGCCCGGGTTCTCACTCAGTTGATGACGAAGGTGCGGATGCTCCGAGCGGGCAGTTGCGCACCGAACGAGCCGTTCGTCATCACCGGGGCCGAAGAGGGCGCGAGCGTGTTGTTCGCGTCGGTCACCCAGGTCGGGATGGTCGCGTTGCCGCCGCCCTGGACCGTGAACGGGAAGTACACGGCGCTCGTGTTCTTGTTGATCGCGACGATGACGATCCGCGACCCGCTCTTGAACGCCGTGATGTAGACGTTCGCCTGCGGGTTCGCCGTCGCGGTGATCCGCTGGAAGCCCGGGCGCACCCACTTGGAGAAGTGCGCCATGTTCGCGCCGCGCTTCGAGATCTGGCCGTCCTCGCGCATCGGGCCGTAGCTGCGGCGGATGTACCACCACACGTAGGTCTGGAAGCGGCCGTAGACGAGTGCGCGGTGGATGTGCTCGCCTGTGTCGAGCGCGCCGGGCCACAGGTCGGCCGAGTCGGTGCTGTTGGGGTGGTAGACCTCGGTCATCCACAGCTCCTTCCCGCCGCCCTTCTGCTGGAACAGCGGGTAGGGGAAGTCGGCGTTCGCGGTGCCGTAGAGGTGGGCGCCGATGATGTCGACGTTGGCGAGGGCGGTCGGGTCGTTGAGGATCGGGTCGGACATGTTCTTGCGGTACTGGAACGACTCGGGGGCGATCACGCGGGTGCCGATCGAGCCGGCGTTGTTGCGGCAGAAGTTCAGCATCTCCTGCGGGGTCCAGGCCGTCCACTCGTGCGCGTAGTCGGGCTCGTTCTGGATCGAGATGCCGTAGAGGTCGACGCCGTTGTTCGCCATGAACTGGTCGAAGTCGTTGAGGTGCTGGGCGTACGCCCCGTACATGCTGTAGCGCAGGCGCTTGCCGCCCGAGAACGACTCGGTCATGCTCGCCGGCGGGTTCCACGGGGACGCGAACACCTTGGCGCCCAGCGCCCTCGCGCGCTGCGCGGTGGCGACCTCGCGGCTCCAGTTGGCGCGGTCCTCGTGCACGGGGATGCGCAGGATCGAGAACCCGAGCTGGCCGGTGCCGTTGCCGAACGCGGTGTCGCGCTGGGCGGCGGTGAGGTCGGCGATCCACACGGAGTGGTTCATGCCGCCGAAGCCCTGGATGGTCTGCTGGACGTTGTTCGGCTCGACGTTGATCGTCGTCTGCGCCGAGGCGGGGGTGGCGGCGGCCAGTACCGGGAGGGCCGCGCCCGCGGTGATGAGGGAACGGCGGCTGAGCCTGGCCTTCGCACTCGGTTCGTTCGCGCGGGACTGGTGAGGGTGGCGCTGCATTGCTCCTCCTGAGGATGCGGGTGAGACCGAAACTTTCAGGCGATACCGTTTGCCAGGATCAGCATAGGTCGCCGTATTGATGAGTGTCAATGCCTGTTCACCGGGGCATACGCATCGAGGTATCTCGATTGCCGGATCCGAAAGTTTCGGCGGCCTCCGGGGGATGCACTAGCCTCGAGCCCGACAGAAGGGAGCCGCAATGGCACGCATCGGGTTCATCGGCGTAGGGGAGATCAGCGGCGCGATGGTCGAAGGGCTGAGCGACGGCGTCGCGGCCCCGCCGCCGATCAGCCTCTCGCCGCGCGGCGCGGCTACGGGCGCGGCGCTCGCCGCGAAGTACGCGAACGTCCAGGTGCGCGCGAGCAACCAGGAGGTCGCCGACCACTCGGACCTCGTCGTCATCGCCGTGCGCCGCGCCGACCGGCACGACGCCCTCGCCGGCCTGCGCATCGGCGCCGGGCAGACGATCGTCAACGTCATCCCCGGCGTCTCGGCCGACGAACTGCGCGGCCTCCTCGGCACCGAAGCGGACATCGTGGCCGCCATCCCCCTGCCCACCGTGCGCGAACGCGCCTCCGTCACCGTCGTCTACCCCGCCCACCCCGCGGCCGAGGCGTTCTTCGACCGGCTCGGCGGCGCCCAGCCCGTCGCCGACGCCACCGCCTACAACGTGGTCTCCGCGCTCTCCAGCACCGTGAGCACCTACCTCGCCTACCTCGGCGCCCTCGCCGACTGGGCCGCGCGGAACGGTGTGCCGCAGGAGGCCGCCGACCGGTACGTGCGCAGCCTCTTCCAAGGCGTCGGCCGGTCCCTCGGCGAGGAGTCCAAGCCGCTCCAGGCCATCGCCTCCGAGCACGAGACCCCCGGCGGCAGCAACGAGCGCATCCGCACCACCTGGTTCGACCAGGCCAACGCCGAGGCCTTGGGCGCGACCCTCGACGGGCTCCTCGCCGACCTCGAGCAGCCGCACTGAACTGGGCATCTGTCGGCACCTGACGGCTGACAGGGGCGGTGACAGGTCGAGGCAAGGGCGGCGACAGCGCGAAGGGCGATCGTTACGGCATCAAGCCAGCGACCCGCACCGAAAGAGGCACCGAGATGCAGACCTTCGCCACCCCCGCGCCCATCACCGCCGTCGTCGACATCGTCCTCGGCGACATCCGCTTCGCCGCCGCCGACCGCGCCGACACCGTCGTCACCGTCGAGCCGATCGACCCCACCCGCAAGCTCGACACCGACGCCGCCGCCCAGGTCAACGTCGAATTCGAGGCCGGGAGGCTCCGCGTCTGGCAGCCCAAGCTGCGCACCGCCTTCGCCCGCAAATACGGTTCGGTGCGCATCAGCGTCCAGCTCCCGACCGGCTCGGACGTCCAGGGCGACACCGCCGACGGCGAATACGTCGTCACCGGTCAGGTGGGCGCCTGCCGCCTCAAGAACGCCGTCGGCGACATCAAGGTGGCCCGCGCCGCCGAGGTCCGCCTCAAGACCAGCGGCGGCCGCGTCACCGTCGACCAGGTCGCCGGCAAGGCCGACGTCAGCGGCAGCGGCGACATCCGCGTCAACCGCATCGGCGGCGACGCCGCGGTGAAGAACATCGGCGGCACCACCTGGATCGGCGAAGTCCAAGGGGACCTCCGCGCCGGCGCCGCCAACGGACCCGTCACCGTCGAGACCGCGCACGCCGCCGTCGAGGCCAAGACCGCCGTCGGCGACATCCGCATCGGCCGCATCGGCACCGGTCCCGTCGAGATCACCACGGCCGCAGGCAGACTCGAAGTGGGCGTCCCCGCCGGGACGGCCGTCGAGCTCGACGCCAAGACCCCCACCGGACGCGTGCACAACCACGTGAACGTCCCCGGCGTGCCCGAGCGCACCGTCAAGGTCCGCGCCCGCACCAGCGGCGGCAACATCACCATCCGGCAGGCCTAAACCGAAGCGGCGCAAGGGTTTTGATCCGGAACGAACACGGCGGCCGGAATCCGACAGGAACCCGGCCACTGCACATGCGACCGGAGGCCGGGGCGCCGCGCGGCCTCACCGTCGGTTCCGAGCCGACGCCGGGCACGCCGACGTAGTCGTGGCGGGCGGACGGGCAGGCGGGGTCGAGCCGACGACCGCCTCGCCGCCGATGAGCACGCCGAGCTCGCGGCGAGGCATTGCCCGTCCTCGAGCTTCGAGGCCTGCTCGGCGACCACTTCGTCGTCGGCGCCCTGCGGTCAGGCGGCCAGCGCCGACTCGGCCAGTTCCTTCCAGTCCCGTTCCCGCCCTTGACGGATCGCCTCCTCGAACCCGTCGTCGCCGAGGCGCTCCCGCGCCTCCTCGCCGATGCGGGCCACGTCCGGCTTGGTGAGGTCGGGCGCGCCGCGCACCCCTTCAGCCGCCGCGACGAGCTGCGCCGCCTCGGCGTCCTTCCCCTGCAGCAGTGCGAGATCGGCGATGCCGACGAGGATGTCCGCGATCATCGGCGGGTACGCGAGCGCGACCACCGCTTCGAGCGCCTTGGCGCGGTGGTCGCGAACCGCCTCGAGATCGTCGACGAGGTAGGCGCGCAGGTCGTGCCCCGCGGCGACGATCGCGCTGCCGTCGCGGGTGACGCCGGTGTCGAGCCGCGCCACGATCGCGCGCGCTTCCGCCTTGTCGCCCTTGAGCCTCGCGAGGTGGGCCTTCGCGAACGCCAGCTCGAGGATCGTGCTCGGCCAGGTGATGCCGTCGGCGAGCCGGTCGGCCTCGGCCATGGCGGCGCGGCTCGCCGCGTCGTCGCCGAGCAGCCACCGGAGTTGGGCCTGCCTGGCGCGCGCGCTGATGACCTCATGGGGCGCACCGACGTCGGCGAGGGCGTCGGCGGCCTCCTCGTAGTAGTCGCAGGCGCGCGCGAACTCGCCTTTCGCCCCGACGCGGTCCGCAAGGAAGGTGAGCGCGCTCGAGATCCCCCAGCGGTCGCCGACCTCGCGGAACCCGGCGAGGGAGGCCTCGATGTCGGCGTCGACATCGGTCTCGTCGCTGAAGATCGCCAGGCGCATCCGGCTCCGGGCGAGGCGGGCCTGCGCCCGCACCCAAGGCTCGCCGTGGTCGATGAGCGGGTCGAACGCGGACAAGAAGTCCTGCGGGTCGGTGAGCATCCGCGCGAGCGGGGCCACGAACCCGAGCAGCGGGTGGGTCGAGCCGCTGCGCCGCGCGAGCCGGTCGGCCTCCTCGATCCACTCCTGGGCCTGGTACTGGTCGCCGCCGTAGCCGGCGCTCACAAAGTGCGCCACGTTGGTGCAGGCGAGCGCGCGCGTCTCGTCGGGCACGTCGCCTTCGAGCGAGGCGGCCGCGATCGCCAGTTCGGTGCCTTCGGCGCGGTGGCCGCTGAGGTACCAGTACCACCCCGCGCCGGCGGCGATCCGCATCGCTTCGCGGGCGCGGCCGTCGGCGATCGTCCGGCGGAGCGCGGCGGTGATGTTGTCGTGGTCGGCCTCGAGCCTCGCGAGCCATTCGAGCTGCTCGGCGCGGCGCAGGTACGGGTCGGCGGTCTCGACCAGTTCGGTGACGTAGTCCTGCAGCGCCCGTTCGGCTTCGGCCGTGCCGCCCGCCTCTTCGAGGCGCTGGGCGGCGTACTCGCGGATGGTGTTGAGCATCCGGTAGCGGGGCTCGCCCTCGCCGTCAGAGCGCAGCAGGGACTTCTCGGTGAGCGCGGTGAGCAGGTCGAACGCGTATTCGTTTGGCGGGCAGACCCGTTCGGCCGCTTCGAGGCTCACTCCTCCGGTGAAGACGGAGAGGCGCCGCAGGAGTTCGCGCTCGGCTTCGGGCAGGAGGTCCCACGACCAGTCGACGACGGCGCGGAGGGTGCGGTGGTGGGCCATGGCGGTGCGGGAGCCGCCGGTGAGCAGCTTGAAGCGGTCGTCGATGCGGTCGGCGAGCTGGTCGACGGACATGGTGCGCAGGCGGGCCGCGGCGAGCTCGATGGCGAGGGGCATGCCGTCGAGGGCGCGGCAGATGCGGGCCATCGTGGCGAGGGTGGCCTCGTCGCCGCCGATGTTGCGGCGCACGGCTTCAGCGCGGTCGCGCAGGAGCCGGACGGCGGGGGAGGCGGCGGCCTCCTGCGGGGTGGCGTGCTCGGCGGGCAGCGCGAGCGGCTCGACCTGCCAGAGCGCTTCGCCGGTGATGCCGAGGGGTTCGCGGCTGGTGGCGATCACGCGCAGGCTCCGGCATTCGCCGAGGAGCCGGTCGGCGAGGGCCGAGGCCGCTTCGATGACGTGCTCGCAGTTGTCGAGGACGAGGAGCATCACGCGGTCGCGGATGGCGGCGGCGAGCCGGTCGGTGGCGTCGCCGTCGGCGGCGGTCTCCTGGTCGCGCAGGCCGATCGCGGTCAGGACCGCTTGGGCCAGTTCGCCGCCCGAGTGCAGCGGCGCGAGCTCCACGAGCCACGCGCCGTCGGGGAGGTCGCCGAGCATGGTGCGGGCGGTCTCGACGGCGAGACGGGTCTTGCCGGCGCCGCCGGGGCCCTGGAGGGTGACGAGGCGGTGCCGGGACGCCAGGTCGGCGACGGCGGCGACGTCGTCCTCCTTGCCGACGAACGCGGTGAGCTCCGAGCGGAGGTTGGTCCGGCGATTCTCGGTGCGGCCGCCGATCTCGCCGCGCAGCAGCGCGATGTTGAGCGCGGAGAGCTCCGCGGAGGGGTCGACGCCGAGCTCGTCGCCGAGGCGTTCGGCGAGCTGCTGGTAGGCGGTGAGCGCTTCGGCGCCGCGGCCGGCTTCGGCGAGGGCCCGCATGAGGGCGGCGACGAACCCTTCGCGCATCGGGTACTTCGCGACGAGGTCGGTGAGCTCGGTGATGAGGTCCGCGCCGCGCCCGAGCCGGATCTCGGCGTCCACGCGGTCGCCGAGGACGGCGATGTGGCGTTCGTTCAAGCCGACGACGACGGCGTCGAACGCCTTGCTGCCCAACAGGGCGATGCCCTCCATGGCGGCGCCGCGCCACAGGCCGAGGGCCTCCCGGAGCAGGTCGGCCTTCTCGGCGTCGTCGGCGGTGCGGGCCTTCGCGACGAGCTCCTCGAAGCGGACCACATCCACGCAGGCGGGGTCGACCGCGAGCACGTACCCGCCGGCCTTCGACTCGACCGCGCCCTTGGGCAGGGCCTTGCGCAGCCGGGAGACGAGCACCTGGAGGGCGTTCGCCTCATCGGCGGGCGGCTCCTCGCCCCACACCCAGTCCACGAGCCGGGTCTTGGGGACGATCTTGCCCGCCTCCAGCGCCAGCGCGGCGAGCAGCGCCCGCGAGCGCGCGCCGGGGAGGTTCACGGGGGTGCCGTCGACCTGGACTTCAAACGCACCGAGCAATCCGATTCTCACCGGGTCATCTTGCCGCATCGGAACACCTCTCATCAACGCCGATCGCCTACAGTCGAGGCGCGGCCGCGTCTTTCCCCGCGCGGGCGCGAATCCTCCGGGAGGCCGCGCGCCTCTCATATCCATACCGGCCGCAAGGGCCGGAAAGATGCACGGAGGTCGTCAATGGTCATCGGAATCGCCGCGGGAGTCCTGGTGCTGCTCATGGTCACCTGCAGCATCGTGGTGCTGCGCCGGAGGGCGCGGCGTGGCTGAGGGCTGGCCCGACGGGGCGCTCGTCGAGGCGGCGCGGGACGGGGACGCCCGGGCGATCACCGCGCTCGTGTCGGGCTCGCACCCGCATGTGCGCCGGTTCGCGCACTCGCTGTGCACGACCCCGCAGGACGCGGAGGACGCGGCGCAGGAGGCGCTCATCATCCTGTACCGCAAGATCGGGATGCTGCGGGCGACCGGGGCGCTCGCGTCGTGGATGTTCCGGATCGTGCGCAACGAGTGCCTGCGGCGGGCGAAGCGCGCCTTCCGGCAGTTCGAGACCGTGCCGGAGCGGGCGGTGCCCTCCGCTGAGGAGGAGGCGCTGCAGCTGCTGGAGGCCGGGATCGTCGCGGACGTGATCGCGGGGCTGCCGGGGGATCAGCGGCGGGTGCTCATCATGCGCGACGTGCAGGGCTACAGCGGCCGCATGACCGCGGACGCGCTCGGGATCTCCACGGCCGCGATGAAGTCCAGGCTGCATCGGGCGCGCGCGGCCGTCCAGGAGGGGCTGCGTTCGATGGAGACGGGGGGCTTCGATGGCCGGTAACGGGAGTTTCGCGAGCAAGTCGGTGCCGCGGCATGTGGCGCGCGGCCTGGTCGGGTTCGGGTCCGTGGTCGCGGCGTTCGCGCTCGTCCCGGTGTTCGGGTGGTGGAGCCTGCTGCTGATCCCCGTCGGGGTGCTCGCGCTGCGCGGCTGCCCGGCCTGCTGGGTCATCGGCCTCATCGAGACGGTCTCGCGGGGCCGGATCAAGAGCGACTGCGTCGACGGCGTCTGCCGCCTGCGCTGAACGCCCCCTCGGCGGCGGCCCGAGGCCGCCGCCGATGGGAGCGGCGTCCCGCGGCGGTGGCGGGCTGCGCAGCGCCGGGTCGGTCCTCCGGCGCGGCGACGCGCGGGTGGCTGCAAGCCCTCGCAGCGTCCCTCGGCGCCGAGACTGCCACCGTCACCACCGACCTGACCACCGACTCCGGCATCGACCACGCCGCCGAACTGCCGGGACGGCCTCGACCTCCTCGTGAACAACGCCGGCTTCGGCGCCCGGTTGCCTTTGCGGTTCTTGGAGTGTCAGCGCGCTTCGAGGACCGCGAGGTCGCGCAGCGCGTACTGCCGGTGCTCGCAGTGCTCGTTGAGCACCACCCGGAAGCAGGCCGCGGCGGTCACGGTCTTGGTCCCCCAGCCCGGCGCCGGCTCTCCGGTCCGGGTCTCCTCCATCGATTCCTCGGTCGCGGCCGCCAGCGCGGCTCGCACTTGGGCGGTCCGGTCGTCGCGGATCGCCAGGATCTCGGCGAGGGACGGCTGCGCCGCGGTGTCGAGGCCGATCGCGGCGGCGCGCTCGGCCGGGTAGTCGCCCGTCGGGAGCCCGAGGGGGTGGTAGGGGAGTTCCTCGCCGCGGAGCATCCGGCCGATCCACACGTCGGTGGCGAAGACGAGGTGCCGCAGGGTCTCCGCGAACGACCACTCCTCGTCGACGCGTTCGTGCAGCGCCGCTTCGGGCAGGCGCATGGCGCGGGCGATCGTGCCCTCCCACAGGCCCTCCAGGAGCGTCCACATCGCCCGCCGGTCCTGCAGCGACCGCACGGAGCGGAGCGTGACCCGCTCGGGGTGGCGGCGGTCGAGCTCGGCGTTGACGTACTCGGTGACGTCCACGTCGTTGACCCGCACGCCCTCCAGTTCGCCCGCGTGGCCGTTCAGCCGGAAGTTGGTGATGGCGGACCCGGAGATCTTGACGTCGCTGACGTCGCAGTCGCGGAACACCGCGCCGGAGAGGTCCACCGACGCGAACCGCGCGCCCTTGAACCCGTCGGCGCGCTCGTAGGTTGCACTCATCGGCCCATGGTGCCAGCCGCCACCGACATCGGGCGGAAAACGAACCGCCCGCGACCTCAGCGAGGTCGCGGGCGGTTGGTCTTGCTGTGGAGCCTAGGAGAATCGAACTCCTAACCCCCTGCTTGCAAAGCAGGTGCTCTGCCAATTGAGCTAAGGCCCCTCGGTCAGCCGCGCGGTTGCACCCTACGAGACTGGACCTCTCCAAGTATCGCCGCAGCGCTAACCGCACCAGCGAGGATACCCGGATCGCAGTGAACTGGCTAACGCGATTCGCTAGCGCACGTCTTCCGCGGAGGTGGTGGCCTCGTGCCACAGGGTGCGGTCGTCGTTGATCGACTTGACCTTCTTGGCCACGACGAACGCGACCGTGGCCACTCCGGCGACGATCAAGATCTTCTTCCACATGGACCCAGGCCCCCTATATCAGAGATTGCCGCGTACAGCAACGCCGTGTTCGGCATTGCACGATGCGCCTCAGCATAGCGAACCGCGCCCCGCCCGGCCGCCGGGCCGGTACCTGTCAGTAAAGGACGTCTTCGGTCTCGGTGTCGCCCCGGAAGAACGTCTTCGCGGCCGCGAGCGCCCGCGCGTCGCGATCAACATCACCCGGTCGTGAACCGTAGCCGAGCAGCACGCCCCGCCACTCCATCTTGAAGTACCCGGCGCTCAGCCGCAGCATCCCGGCGAGCGGCGCCGCCGCCTCGGGGGCGCCGTCGGCGTACGCGGTGACCGCCCACAGCCGCCGGCCCGCCATGTCGGCCTTGAAGTCCAGGCCCGGCACGCGCAGCCAGCCCGACCAGTAGTCCATGTAGTTCTTCACCGAAGCGCTCACCGAGTACCAGTACAGCGGCGAGGCGACCACGATGTCCGTGGCCGCGAGGGTCGCGTCCTGCACGATCTGCTCCGCGCCCTGCGCGGGCGGCGTCGTCCCGTCCCCGGTGTGCCGGCGGTCGGTGAACGGCGGCAGCCCCAGCTCGCCGAGGTGGATCCACCGCTGCGCCGCCTCCGGCTCCAGGTGCTCGGCGGCCGCGCGGGCCAGGGCCTCGGTGTTGCCGCCGGTGCGGGAGCTGCCGAGGAGGAACAGGAAGGAGCGGTCGGACATGGCGGGCTGCTTTCTCGGAGGGGGACGGGGTCACCTGGTGCAAGGCCGCGGGACGGCCGCCCTATTCCGGACCGCGGCCCAGGCCACAGCCCCGGCGGGCGGGCATGAAAAAACCCGCCGGTTCACGGCGGGTTGTTGGTGGGCGTACCAAGACTCGAACTTGGGACCTTCGAGTTATCAGCTCGACGCTCTAACCACCTGAGCTAT
This sequence comes from Glycomyces sp. NPDC049804, assembly GCF_040674615.1. NCBI lineage: Bacteria > Bacillati > Actinomycetota > Actinomycetes > Glycomycetales > Glycomycetaceae > Glycomyces > Glycomyces sp. NPDC049804. The sequence continues at coordinate 98,326 of NZ_JBFAMQ010000013.1, read as the reverse complement.
ACGCCCTTGTCAACGCGGCCTTATCGGCGGCGCTGAGAAAGATTACCTCATGCCCGCGCCAAACGCCGAACAGGGCCCCTGCCCTTAGGGACGGCCGTCACTGGCCCGGCCGGGGACGGCGAATGCCCGCGGCCACCAGGCCGCGGGCATTCGCTTCGCTTGTCGCTAGTCGCGTTCGGCGAGCGTCACCTCGACGCCGCCCACGAGGTCGGCGCACACGTTGTAGATGAACGAGCCGAGCGTCGCCAGCGCCGTGAACAGCACCATGTTCACCACGCCGAGCAGGGCCGCGGCCCCGATGACGCCCTTCGCGGTGATCCGGAAGGCCGCGGTGCCGCCCGAGGCGTCCTCCGAGCTGGTGCCCATGAGCATCTGCAGCATGTCGTTGACCGTGTCGAACACGCCCATCGCGTCGAGCGCGATGTACAGGACCGTGGTCGCCACGACCATCACGATGAACAGCACGATCGAGACGGCGAACGAGAACTTCATCACCGACCACGGGTCGATCCGCTTGAGCCGCAGGCGGGCCCGGCGCGGGCCGCGCGCGGCCGCCTGGCTCACCGCGGCACGCGCGGCGCGGACCGCGTCGGCGACGCGGGCCGAGGAGGCCACGCCCGCGGCCTGGTTGGCGGCGGTGTTGCCCGTGGGCGACGTGATCGACTCCGGCGTGACCGGCGGCGGCGTCATGCCCGGCGGGCGGCGCAGCGTCAGCGTCTGGTCCTGGGCGGGAGCGGGCGGCGACGACACCGACGACACGGGGTCATCGGATTTCGCCTGCTCGGCCGGCTCGGACGCGTCGGAGCTGAACTCCGGGACGTCGTCGTCGCGCTCGGTCTCCGCTGCGGTGGCCTTCGCGTCGGTCATCTACTCGTCCTGCCCCTCATCGGGTTCCGGTTCCTCGGCGCTCTGGGTGATCGCGAGCAGCGAGACCTCTTCGGGCAGGTCGATCAGCTTGACGCCCATAGTGTTGCGGTCCGAAGTCTGACGGACCGGCTGCACCGGAGTCCTGATGACGCCTCCCTCCGAGGTGATCGCGAACAGCTCGTCGTCCGGCGTCACCGACAGCGCCCCAACCAAGTCGCCGCGCCGTTCCGTGATCTTCGCGGTCAGGACGCCCTTGCCGCCGCGGCCCTGCTGCGGGTACGCGTCGACCGGAGTCCGCTTCGCGTAGCCGCGGCTGGTGGCCACGAGGATGTCCATATTATCGCGCAGAACGATCATGGTGAGCAGTTCGTCGTCCCCGACGAACCGCATCCCGATCACACCGCTGGTCGCGCGGCCCATGGGCCGCAGCGCCTCGTCGGTCGCCTGGAAGCGGATCGACTGCGCCTTGCGCGAGACCAGCAGCAGGTCGTCCTCCTGCTGGATGAGCGCGGCGCCGACCAGTTCGTCGCCGTCGCGCAGGTTGATGCCGACGATGCCGCCCGTGCGGGGCGAGTCGAAGTCGGTGAGCTTGGACTTCTTCACCAGGCCGTTGCGGGTCGCGAGCACCAGGTACGGCGTGACCTCGTAGTGGGCCAGCTGGATGACCTGCGCGATGTGCTCGTCCGGGCCGAACGCCAGGATGTTCGCCACATGCTGCCCGCGGGCCGTGCGGCTCGCCTCCGGCAGCTCGTAGGCCTTCGCCCGGTAGACGCGGCCCTTGTTGGTGAAGAACAGGATCCAGTCGTGCGTGGTGCACACGAAGAAGTGGCTGACGATGTCGTCCTGCTTGAGCTGCGCGCCCTGGACGCCCTTCCCGCCGCGCTTCTGCGAGCGGAACGAGTCGGTCTTGGTGCGCTTGACGTAGCCGCCGCGGGTGATCGTGACCACGATGTCCTCGCGGGCGATGAGGTCCTCCATGGACACCTCGCCGGCGTCGGGCATGATCACGGTCCGGCGCTCGTCGCCCCAGCGGGCCACGACCGCGCCGAGCTCCTCGCGCACGATCATGCGCTGCCGCTCGGGCTTGGCGAGGATGTCCGCGAAGTCGGCGATCTTCGACTCGATCTCGGCGAGCTCGTCGACGATCCGCTGCCGCTCCAACGCCGCGAGGCGGCGCAGCTGCATGTCGAGGATCGCGACGGCCTGGACCTCGTCGACGTCGAGCAGGCTCATCAGGCCCTGCTTCGACTCCTCGGCCGAAGGCGAGCGGCGGATGAGCGCGATCGTCTCGTCGAGCAGGTCGAGGGCCTTGGCGAGGCCGCGCAGGATGTGGGCGCGCTCCTCGGCCTTGCGCATCCGGTACTGGGTGCGCCGCACGATCACTTCGATCTGGTGCGCCACGTAGTAGCGGACCATCTGGGCGATGTTCAGCGTGCGCGGGACGCCGTCGACGAGCGCGAGCATGTTCGCGCCGAACGTGTCCTGCAGCTGCGTGTGCTTGTACAGGTTGTTGAGCACCACTTTGGGCACCGCGTCGCGCTTGAGCACGATCACGATCCGCATGCCGGTGCGGCCCGAGGACTCGTCGCGGATGTCGGCGATGCCGCCGAGCTTGCCCTCCTTGACGAGGTCGGCGATGCGCTCGGCGAGGTTGTCCGGGTTCACCTGGTAGGGGAGCTCGGTGACGACCAGGCAGGCCCGACCCTTCGAGTCCTCCTCGACCTCGATGACGGCGCGCATCTTGATCGAGCCGCGGCCGGTGCGGTACGCGTCCTCGATCGCCGCGCGCCCCAGGATCGTGGCGCCGGTGGGGAAGTCGGGGCCGGTGATGATCCCGAGGATCGCCTCGAGGGCCTCCTCCTCGGTGGCCTCCGGGTTGTCCAGGCACCAGTCGACGGCCGCCGCGACCTCGCGCAGGTTGTGAGGCGGGATCTTCGTGGCCATGCCGACCGCGATGCCCTCGGAGCCGTTCACCAGCAGGTTCGGGATGCGCGAGGGCAGGATCGTGGGCTCGGTGGTCTTGCCGTCGTAGTTCGGCTCGAAGTCGACCGACTCCTCGTCGATGTCCCGCAGCATCTCCATCGCGAGCGGCTCGAGGCGCGACTCGGTGTAGCGGTGGGCGGCCGCGGGGTCGTTGCCGGGGGAGCCGAAGTTCCCCTGGCCGTCGATGAGCGGGTACCGCAGGCTCCACGGCTGCGCCATGCGCACCAGCGAGTCGTAGATCGCCGAGTCGCCGTGGGGGTGGAACTGGCCCATGACGTCGCCGATGACGCGCGAGCACTTGACGTACCCGCGGTCGGGGCGGTAGCCGCCGTCGTACATCGCGTACAGGATCTTGCGGTGGACGGGCTTGAGGCCGTCGCGCACGTCGGGCAGCGCGCGCCCGACGATGACGCTCATCGCGTAGTCGAGGTAGGAGCGCGACATCTCCACCTCGATGCCGACCGGCTCGATGCGGCCGTGGCCCTCCGGGATCTCAAGCTGGTCTTGGTTGTTCTCAGGCACCAGTGCTTCCTTGCTTGTCAGTCGGAACGTGGTCGGCGGGCCGCTTTAGATATCGAGGAACCTGACGTCCTTGGCGTTCTCCTGGATGAAGCGGCGGCGGCTCTCCACGTCCTCACCCATCAGGACGCTGAAGAGCTCGTCGGCGGTTGCCGCATCGTCGAGCTGAACCTGGAGGAGGTTGCGCTGCGCGGGGTCCATGGTCGTCTCCCACAGCTCGGTGTAGTTCATCTCACCGAGACCCTTGTAGCGCTGGACGCCGTCGGAGCGGCGCGGGTCGGACTTGCCCGAGGCGACGCCCGCCTCGATGATCCGGTCGCGCTCGGCGTCCGAGTAGGCGTAGTCGACCAGGTCGCCCTTCTTGTTCCACTTGATCTTGTACAGCGGCGGCTGGCTCATGTACACGTGGCCGAGCTCGATGAGCGGGCGCATGAAGCGGAACAGGAGCGTCAGCAGCAGGGTGTTGATGTGGTGGCCGTCGACGTCGGCGTCCGACATCAGGATGACCTTGTGGTAGCGCAGCTTCTCGGCCTCGAACTCCTCGTGGATGCCCGTGCCGAGGGCCGTGATCATGCCCTGGACCTCGTTGTTCTTGAGGATCTTGTCGAGGCGGGCCTTCTCCACGTTGAGGATCTTGCCGCGGATGGGCATGATCGCCTGCGTGCGCGGGTTGCGGCCCTGCTTGGCCGAGCCGCCGGCCGAGTCGCCCTCGACGACGAAGATCTCGCACTCCTCCGGGTTCGTCGACTGGCAGTCCGCCAGCTTGCCCGGCATCGAGGAGGTCTCCAGGAGGCTCTTGCGGCGGGCCAGCTTGCGCGCCTGCGCCGCGGCCTTGCGGGCGTTCGCCGCCGAGGAAGCCTTCTGGACGATCATCCGGGCTTCCTTCGGGTGGCGGTCGAGCCAGTCCGGGATGTGCTCGTTGCAGACCTTCTGCACGAAGCCCTTGATCTCGGTGTTGCCGAGCTTCGTCTTGGTCTGGCCCTCGAACTGCGGCTCGCGCAGCTTCACGGAGATGATCGCGGCCAGGCCCTCGCGGATGTCCTCGCCGGAGAGGCGGTCCTTCTCGGACTTGATGATCTTCTTCTCGAGCCCGTACTTGTTGACCGCGTTGGTGAGCGCCGAGCGGAAGCCCTCCTCGTGGGTGCCGCCCTCGTGCGTGTTGATCGTGTTCGCGAACGTGTAGACCGACTCGCCATAGGACTCGTTCCACTGCATCGCGACTTCGACCGTGTGGAACTCCTTGTCGTCCTCCGCCGTGAACTGCACCACCGTCGGGTGGATCGCGTTCTTCGAGGCGTTCAGGTGGCGCACGAAGTCGGCGATGCCCTCCTCGTACTGGAAGCGCACCTGCCGGACGTTGCCCTCTTCGTCGAAGTGCTCGGGGCGCTCGTCCCGCAGCGTGATCGACAGGCCCTTGTTGAGGAACGCCATCTCCTGGAGGCGGCGGTAGATCGTCTTGTAGTCGAACTCGAGGGTCTCGAAGATGTCCCCGTCCGGCCAGAAGGTCACCACCGTGCCGGTCGCGTCGGTCGCCTCGCCCTTCTCGAGCGGGCCCGGCTGGGCGTGCTTGTAGTCCTGGCGCCAGAAGTAGCCGTCGCGCTGGATCTCCACCGAGACGCGGGTGGAGAGCGCGTTCACGACCGAGACGCCGACGCCGTGGAGACCACCGGAGACCGCGTAGGTCTGCGAGTCGAACTTGCCGCCCGCGTGGAGGACCGTGAGGGCCACCTCGACGCCGGGCTTGCCGAGCTTGGGGTGGATGTCGACCGGGAAGCCGCGGCCGTCGTCCTTGACGCTGACGCCGCCGTCCTCGGTGAGGGTCACCAGGATCTCGGTGGCGTAGCCGGCCATGGCCTCGTCCACCGAGTTGTCGACGACCTCCTGGATGAGGTGGTGCAGGCCGCGCTCGCCGGTCGAGCCGATGTACATGCCCGGGCGCTTCCTGACGGCCTCGAGGCCTTCGAGGACCTGCAGCGAACTGGCGCTGTACTCGTCCTGCTGCTTCGCCGCCACCGGCAACTCCTTCTGTCGTCGTTCACGGTCAGTAGTGAAAAGTTAGTCCATGGCTGTGACACTTTTCAGTCATCTGGCCTCGGACCTGCCTGATTGTCTGGTCCAGAGGGGCCCGGAGCCGGGCCGGCCATGGAGGCGGCCGGGCGCCGAGGGCGCCGGCCGGACCGCATCCGTCAAGTCTACTTGGCCTGAGCTTCTGTAACCGCTTCCGTGCGCCTCGTTGTCGTCACAGTCGCACCGAGGGGCGGGGACATGAACCCCCCTACGGACTTAGGGGTGTGCGGCTTCAGAACGTGTCACGGGAGCCATTAAACCGTACGCGCCGCGGGCCGAAGGAACGAGTCGGCTGTTGCGGGCCCACGATCTTCAGTCGCTTCACGACGCTCGGGCCGAGGGCCGCGGCGAGCTTGCCGTGGATCTGGCGCGAGAACAGCCGCAGCTGCGTGGCCCAGGCCGTCGACTCGGCCACGACCAGCAGCTCGCCGTTCTCCAGGCTCTTGGGCGAGCAGTGGCCCGCGATCTCGGGGCCGACGATGGCCTCCCAGCGGCCGAACACGGAGGCGTCGGCCACTTTGCGCGTCCAGCCGTTCTTGCGCACGACCTGGGGGAGCAGGCTCCCCAGCGTCTCGGGGTCGCGCTTGTCCGGCCCCGGGCCGGACCACTCCTTGCGGAAGCGCGGGTCGTCGGACTTGCCGCGGCGACGAGGGCGGGGGCGGTAGTCGTAGCCGCCTCCCGAGCCGTTAAAGGACACGTTTGATCTCCCCTTCCCACACGTCGTAGCGGGCGCCGGTCAGCCGCTCGGGGACGTCACCGGCGACCGCGCAGGTGATGAGCGTCTGCGGCGCGGCCTCGGCGTACTCGGCCAGGCGCTCGCGGCGCGTGGCGTCGAGCTCGGCGAACACGTCGTCGAGGATGAGTATGGGGGCCGTGCCGTCGGCGCGCAGGAGTTCGAAGGCGCCCAAGCGCAGTGCCAGCGCCACCGACCAGGTCTCGCCGTGCGAGGCGTAGCCCTTGACCGGCAGCGAGCCGAGCATGAGGTCGAGGTCGTCGCGGTGCGGGCCGACGAGGGTCGAGCCGCGCTCGACCTCCTTGCCGCGGGCCGCGGCGAGGGCGGCGCCCAGGCGCGCGGTGAGCACGTCCTGGTCTGCGGTGAGGTCGTCGCCGAGTTCCGACTCGTAGGCCAGGTGCACTTCGGCGCGACCGTCCGCGATCTTCGAGTGGGCCTTGGCGATGGGTTCGGTCAGGTCCTCCAGGAGCGCGAGCCGCCCGGCCATGAGCTCGGCGCCGTGGCGCGCGAGGTGGGCGTCCCAGGCGTCGAGGGTGGCCATCTCGGCGCCGCCGGGGCCGCGGCCGCCGGTCTTCTTCGCCAGGTACGCGGTGCGCAGGAGGGTGTTGCGCTGCTTGAGGACCCGCTCGTAGTCGGCGCGGACCCCGGCGTAGCGCGGGAAGCGCGCGCACAGGAGCTCGTCGAGGTAGCGGCGGCGGGCGGACGGCTCGCCGCGCACGAGCGCCAGGTCCTCGGGGGCGAACGCGATGGCCTTGAGCGCCCCGATGATCTCGCGGGGGCGGGAGAGGGCGGTCTTGTTCAGCCGGGCCTTGTTCGACTTGCCGGGGACGATCGCCAGCTCGGCGAGGAGGCGGCGGGAGTCGTGCAGGATCTCGGCCCGGATCACGGCCTGCTCGCAGCCCTGGCGGACCAGGGGGGCGTCGGAGGAGACGCGGTGGGAGCGGAGGTTGGCCAGGTAGACCAGGGACTCGACCAGGTTGGTCTTGCCGTGTCCGTTGGGGCCCACCAGGATCGAGGGCCCCTCGTCGAACAGGACTTGGGCGTGCGCGTAGGACCTGAAGTCCGTCAATTGCAGCTGTCGTACACGCACGCCTCTATGATGCCCGCTCGCGAGGGGGCGACGCTCGCTAGCCCCCCATTGGCTCAGTCGGAACGCGCCGAGTGCCGAGACTGCGTCCCGGCACTCACGTTCTGCGGCGGGGGCCGCTTCGGCTACGCCGACTCGGCGCGGTGCCGGAGCTTCGTCCCGACACCGGCCGCTTCGCGGCGCGTGTCCGCCACTGCGCTACTCGGATTTGACGGCGTGTCCGCCGAACTGGTTGCGCAGGGCCGCGACGGCCTTCATCGCCGGGGAGTCCTCCTGGCGGGAGGTGAAGCGCGCGAAGAGCGACTCGGTGATCGCCGGGAGCGGGACGCGCAGGCGGATGCCCTCGTCCACGGTCCAGCGGCCCTCGCCGGAGTCCTCGACGTAGCCCTTGACCCGGTCGAGCTCCGGGTCGGCGTCGAGCGCGCGGTCCATGAGGTCGAGGAGCCAGGAGCGGATGACGGTGCCCGAGCGCCAGGACTTGAAGATCTCCGGCACGTTGTCGACGTACTCGGAGGCCTCGAGCAGCTCGTAGCCCTCGGCGTAGGCCTGCATCATGGCGTACTCGATGCCGTTGTGCACCATCTTGGCGTAGTGGCCCGCGCCGACCCCGCCCGCGTGCACGAAGCCGAACTCGCCTTCGGGCTTGAGCGCGTTGAAGACCGGCATGAGCCGCTCCACGTCGCCCTCGGCGCCGCCGACCATGAGGGCGTACCCCTCGGTGATGCCCCAGACGCCGCCGGAGACGCCGACGTCGACGTAGCCGATGCCGCGCTCGGCCAGGAGCGCGGCGTTCACGGCGTCGTCGGTGAAGCGCGAGTTGCCGCCGTCGACGACGATGTCGCCCTCGGACAGCAGCTCGGCGAGTGCCCTCACCGTGGACGTGGTGGGGTCCCCGGCGGGGACCATGACCCAGACGGCCCGCGGGCCCTCGAGGGCGGCGACGAGCTCGGCGAGCGAGCCGACGTCGGCCACGTCGGGGTTGCGGTCGTAGCCGACTACCTGGTGTCCAGCCTTCTCGAGCCGCAACTTCATGTTGCCGCCCATCTTGCCGAGCCCGATCATGCCGAGTTGCATGTCGCGCCCCCCTTCAAAAATGAGTTCAGGAAGGTGTTCCGCGGTTGGCGCCGGGGTCACTCACGTCGTTGTGCGGTCAGGCGTCCCAACGCAATGGTTGCAGCATGTACAGGTACGCGTCGTGGTTTGTGTCGGACTCCTCATCTTCGGGCGCGGGCTGCCCGGTCATCACGACGGGCTTCCCCAGCTCGTTCATCTTGAACGCGGTGTAGGGGGCGTCCACAGCGGACAGGCCGTCGAGCAGGTAGGTCGGGTTGAACGCGATCTTCCCGGCGTCGCCCTCGAGGGTGCAGTCCATCGCCTCGGATGCCTTCGCGTCCTCGGCGCCGCCGGCCTCGACCACGAGGCCGTCCTCGTCGAAGGAGAGGCGGATCGGGGAGTTGCGGTCGCCGACGAGCGCGACGCGCCGCGCGACCTCGATGAGCTCGGAGGTCTTGACCCGCAGGGTGGTGGCGTACGAGGTGGCGAGGAGGCTGCGCAGGGGCGGCAGCTGGCCGTCCAGGACGCGCGAGGTGGTCTGGCGGCCGCCGGCGATGAAACCGATCATGCCCGGGGCGCCCTCGGTGCCGGTGGGCACGGCGATGGTCACGGGGCCGGAGAAGGACCCGAAGGTGCGGGCGGTGTCGGCGAGGGCCTTGGCGGGCACGAGGACCGTCACCGAGACGCTGGAGTCGCCCGGCTCCCAGGAGGAGTCGCGGATGGCCATGCGGTACCGGTCGGTGGCGAGCATGCCGATGCCGCCGCCGCTCATCTCGACCTGGACGCCGGTCATCGTCGGCAGGGTCTCGTCCTTGCCGGCGGCGACGGCGGTCTGGGCGACGGCCTTCGCGAACTCGTCGGCGTCGATGGTGCCGATGGCTTCCGGCATCTGGGGAAGGCTGGGGTAGTCCTCGAGCGGCATGGTCGGCAGGGTGAATCGCGCCGAGCCGCAGGTGAGTTCGGCGTGGGGGCCGTCGACGACGAAGTCGACGGGCTTGTTCGGGAGGGCCTTCACGATCTCGGCGAGCAGCTTGCCGGAGACCAGGGCGGTGCCGGCGGACTCGCCGGTGACGTCGACGGTGACGCGGGTGGAGATCTCGTAGTCGAAACCGGAGATCGTCAGCTTGCCCTCGTCCACGGACAGGCGGGCGCCGGCGAGGACGGGCACCGACGGGCGGGCCGGGAGGCTCTTGGCGGTCCACGAGACCGCGTCGGCGAAGGTGTCTCGGTCAACTTGGAACTTCATGGTTCGCTCCTTGGTGCTGAAGCTCGGTTGTTCACAGCGCTATTACTAATGAACTCTCTATAGATATAACTGTCGTCGTAGTCGTCGGTGCTGTGGAAACTGTGGAAAACCCGCCTTTTCGCAGGTCTTCCCGGGTTCAGGGCTGTGGACGACATGTGCATAACCTGTGGATGAATCAGGAGCTTATCCACAGCCCCCGACAATCGCCGAGTTTTCCACATCTCATCCACAGGTCTGTCCACAGCTTTTCCACAGGTTATGCACAGGGTTACCCACAGGAGAATCGCGAATCGAAATCGCAGTCCCGCGTGTTTTCCACACTCCGTCCACAGGCTTTCCACAGAAATGCGGGGTTATCCACAGCTTTTCCACAGAGTTGTCCACAGGCCCGCTCATTCGTCGGTGTGTTTCAAACGGTTCGTCAATTCGGCGATCTGCGTGTACAGCGCCCGGCGCTCCGCCATCTGCTTGCGGATCTTCTTGTTCGCGTGCATGACGGTGGTGTGGTCGCGGCCGCCGAACGCCTGGCCGATGCGCGGCAGCGACAGGTCGGTGAGCTCCCGGCACAGGTACATCGCGACCTGGCGGGCGTTCACGAGCGCCCGCGAGCGGGAGTTGCCCTTGAGGTCGGCGGCCTGCACGCCGAAGTAGTCGGCGGTGGCCTGCATGACCTGCTCGACCGTGACCTCGGTGTTCTTGCCGCTCTCGGGGATGATGTCGTGCAGGACCTCCTCGGCGAGGCCGAGGTCCACCGGCTTGCGGTTGAGGCTGGCGTACGCGGTGACGCGGATGAGCGCGCCCTCGAGCTCGCGGATCGAGTGGTGGATCTGCGTGGCGATGAACTCGACCGCGTCCGTGGGGATGTTGAGGTCGTCCTGCACCGCCTTCTTGCGCAGGATCGCGATCCTCGTCTCCAGGTCCGGCGGCTGGATGTCCGCGAGCAGGCCCCACTCGAAGCGGGTGCGCAGCCGGTCCTCGAGGGTCTGCAGCTGCTTCGGCGAGCGGTCGGAGGAGATCACCAGCTGCTTGTTGGCGTTGTGGAGCGCGTTGAAGGTGTGGAAGAACTCCTCCTGCGTGCGCTCGCGGTCCATGAGGAACTGGATGTCGTCGATGAGGAGGATGTCGACGTCCCGGTAGCGGCGCTGGAACGCCTGCTGCCGCCGGTCGGAGAGCGAGTTGATGAAGTCGTTCGTGAACTCCTCGGTGGTCACGTACCGCACCGAGTGGGCGGTGCCCAGGTCGTGCGCGTAGTGGCCCACCGCGTGGAGCAGGTGGGTCTTGCCCAGCCCGGAGCCGCCGTAGAGGAACAGCGGGTTGTAGGCCTTCGCGGGCGCCTCGGCCACGGCGAACGCCGCCGCGTGCGCGAAGCGGTTCGAGGAGCCGATGACGAAGGTGTCGAAGTTGTAGCGCGGGTTGAGCCGGCCCACCCCGTCGACCGCCTTCACCGGCGCGGTGTCCTTGTGCGCCTTCGTGACCCCGCCGCGGCGGGCCGGGTCCGGATCGTCCGACGGCGGGGGAGCGACCGGGGGCATCGCCCCGTGGTCCTTGCCGCCCTGGCGCGCGGCCGACTCCGAGAGGACCCGCTCCAGCTCCTCACCGGGCGGTTCGGGCGTGCGCTCCTCCCAGCGGTGCTCGGCCTCGGCCGGGCGCACCGGCTGGTGCGGGATCGCGGCGGTCCGATCGGCCGGCTCAGGGGTCTCGGGGAGGCCGATCACGTCAGTGGTGTCGAACAGGCTCGGCGGGTTCTGCGCCTGCATCGGTTTGCGCGGCGCGGGCGGCTCGACCGGCTCTTCTCCGCGCGGTTCGACCGCGGGCGGCTGCACGACCGGGGACTTGTCGAACGACGGCCGCTCGAAGATGATCGTGGCGTCCGCGGCCGCAGACCCGTTCGCGGGCTCCTCGGGGGCGGGCGGCTCCTCGCTCGCGGGCTCGACCTGCTTCTCCTGCAAGGTGACCGCGATCTGCGTGGGCTGGCCCAGGTGCCGGGAGAGGGCCTCGCTGATCGGGACGCGCAGCTTCGACTCGAAGGCCGAGCGGGCGAACTTGTCGGGGGCGGCGACGATGAACGTGCCGGGCATCGACAGCACCGGCTGCGAGAGCCGCATCCAGGCCGACTGCTGGCGGGTGAGCGCCGACGCGTCAGCCAGCTCGGCGGACACCGCCGACCAGACTGCCGACAGATCTTGGTCGGTCACCTTCGCCATCCCTCGCTTCTGCATGTCCATGAACGGGCCGTTTCGCGAAGTTCAGAGGCCGCACCAGGTAGGCTCCGATACAGGCGATCCGCACCGCCGCACCCGGTTATCCCCAGTGCGCTCCAGCAAGTTTTCCACAGGTTATCCACAGGCCTTCAGCTGGCCTGTGCACATGCGCGCCTTGTGACAATGTTTCCTGAATCACGGTCATGACCAGCGTTTTCTTGTGAACCTCGCGACGATGCCGTTCAGGTGGCAGCGAAGTCGTCCACGATCGGGGCGAAGTTATCCACAGGCAGCTCGCAGCGGTCGCGGCGCTCCTGCACAGGCCCGGATCGTCCGCGTGCGGGGCCTGTGGACATGAACGGCGGCCGCGGCCCGGCACGGGTCCGCGAGGGGCCACCCGCGGTGGCGACGGCCCGGACGCGGCGAGTAACATGAGCGAGTTGCCCTGTCGAATCAGAGGGGCATGCCACACCCGCCGCGCGCGGCGCGGGCCGCACATGAATGCCCTGCTAGGCTGTTCTCCGCGTCCCCGTAGCCCCGAACCGGGGCTGGGCCCGAGGCCCGGCGCAGCAGCAACTTATTCGTAATGGGAGACATCCGTCGTGAGCAAGCGCACCTACCAGCCGAACAACCGCCGTCGCAAGCGCACCCACGGCTTCCGGCTGCGCATGCGGACCCGTGCCGGCCGCGCCATCGTCAACGCGCGCCGCAACAAGGGTCGCAAGCAGCTGACCGTCTGAGCGCTTGCCTCCCGGTCCCTTGCAGCCTCTAGGGGCCTCGACGAGGACGTGATCCAAGTGCTTCCAGCCGACGCGCGCATTCGCAGCAGCCGGGACTTCGGTTCGGCGCTCAAGCGAGGCCGCCGCGCCGCCCGCGGCGGCGTCGTCGTGCATTGGGCACCTGCGACCGCCTCAAGCGAAGACATTGCGGCCCAGCCGCCGACACCGCCCGCCGCCGATGCGAACCGCACGGCGCGGGCGGGTTTTGTCGTGTCCAAAGCCGTCGGCAACGCCGTCAAGCGCAACAAGGTGAAGCGCCGCCTCCGGCACGCCGTCGCCGCCGAACTGCCGCACTGGCCCCCCGGGACCGACGTCGTCGTCCGCGCCACCCCGCGCGCAGCCGAACGCGACTTCGCCCAGCTGCAGCGGGACCTCGCCGAGGCCGTCCAGGCGGCCCGCACCGGCAAGGGCGGCCGCCGCCCCGACGAGCGCCGGAGCGCGCCATGACGCACGCCGCGGCCGAGACCGCCCCGCTCTCGGCCGAGACCCCTTCGCGCACCGGCGGAAGCGTCGTGGTGCGAGTGGTCGCGGCCCCCGTCATCGCGTACCGTCGGTGGATAAGCCCCGCGCTACCCGCCCGCTGCCGCTTCTACCCCAGTTGCAGCGCATATACCCTTGAGGCGCTGTCCGAGCACGGAGCCGTACGTGGCATATGGTTGAGCCTGCGACGGCTGGGCCGGTGCCACCCCTTTCATCCGGGGGGTCATGACCCCGTACCCCCACGGCATGACCGCGATTTGCATTCGAAGACTGAGCAGACTGGAGTCCGCAAGTGATGGAGTGGGCCTACGACGGCGTGTCCTGGGTACTGCTGCGATGGCATGACCTCTGGACGAAGGTCTTCGGCAGCGACAACGGCTTCCTGGCCACCGACTGGGCCTGGGTCCTCGCCATCGTCGGCGTCGTCATCACCCTGCGCATCATCCTCTTCCCGCTCTTCGTGAAGCAGATCCAGTCGCAGCGCGCGATGCAGAAGCTCGCCCCCGAGATCAAGGCGCTCCAGGAGCGCTACAAGGGCGACCGGGAAACGCTCCAGAAAGAGATGATGGAGCTGTACCGGAAGGAGAAGGCGAACCCGCTCATGGGCTGCCTTCCCATCCTCATCCAGATGCCGGTCTTCCTGGCGCTGTTCCACATCCTGCGCCGCCCCGACCCCGGCCAGGAGAAGAACACCACCCTGTACGGCTGGACCGGCATCGACGCGGGCCCGCTCTCGGACTGGAACTCCTACGTCCACGCCAAGCTGTTCGGCGCCCCCTTCTGGAGCACCTTCCTCACCCCGGGCGACCAGCTCGCGGACGTGGACGCCTCGGCGCTGACGGTCAAGCTCGTGGCCGGCATCCTGGGCGCCACGATGATCCTCACGACCTTCCTGACCACGCGTCAGATGATCCTGAAGACCGGCTGGAACGAGGACCCGAACCAGCGGATGATCCAGAAGGTGATGCTGTACGGCATCCCCGTCATCATGATCTTCTCCGCCGGCGCCTTCCCGATCGGCGTGGTCATCTACTGGACCGTGAACAACCTGTTCTCGCTCGGTCAGCAGCAGTACGTGCTGCACAAGTACCCGCCGCCCGCGCAGAACGCGGCGACCAAGCCGCCGAAGCCCGGCTCGAAGGCCCACGAGCAGATGCTCCAGGAGCAGCGCGAGGCCGAGCAGCGCCGCAAGGAGCTCGCCCCGAAGCCGGGCGCGAAGCCGAAGCAGGCCCCGAAGAAGCCGGCGGCGACCACGAACGCGAACGGCTCCGACTCCTCGACCGGCGAGGTCAAGGGCGGGCCCGGTTCGGGCAAGAACCTCTCACGGGCGGAGCGCATCGCACGGGCCAAGAAGGTCAGCGGCGCGCAGCAGGCCTCCAAGAAGAAAAAAGGCTAGGGGGACGGTCCGCGGACGCGCAGTCGCCGCAGGATCAGCCACAATGGTGCAAACTAGGCTTATAACTAGCGATAGGACGAGTTGGCAATTATGGGAGCAACGGTGCGGGAGGACGAGGTGGCCTCCGAAGACGACCTGTTTGAGCAGAGCGAAGTGGCGGCCGACTACATGGAAGGCCTCCTGGACATCCTCGACCTCGACGGGGACATCGACGAACTGGTGGTCGGCGACCGTCCTCAGGTCGAGATCGTCGGTGAAGACCTCGGCGGCCTCGTCGGCCCCAAGGGCCAGACCCTCGAGGCGCTGCAGGAGCTCTGCCGCCTCGCGGTGTACCGCAAGACCGGCGACCACTCGCGCCTGATGCTCGACATCGGGGGCTACCGCGCCGGGCGTCGCAAGAAGCTCGCGGAGCTGGCCGAGAAGACCGCGCAGAAGGTCATCGACAGCGGCGAAGTGGTGAAGCTGGACCCGATGAGCGCCTTCGAGCGCAAGTGCGTCCACGACGTCATCAACGCCACGGACGGCGTCCAGAGCGAGTCGGAGGGCGCCGAGCCGCGCCGCCGGGTCGTCGTGAAGCCGGAGTAGGAACAAGCGCATATGACTGAGGAGCCGACGGGCTCCGAATCCGCCGAGGCCAATGTTTCACGTGAAACATTGGCCTCTGTGTTCGGAGCAGACGACGACCGCATCGCCCTGGCCGAGGCCTATGTCGGCCTCTTGTCGACCATCGGGATCGAGCGTGGTCTCATCGGGCCGCGCGAGGTGCCGCGGCTGTGGGGCCGGCACGTGCTGGGCAGTGCCGTGGTCGAGGAACTCATCCCCGAGAAGGCCGACGTGATCGACGTCGGCTCCGGCGGGGGACTGCCGGGCATCCCGCTCGCCATCGCGCGCCCGGACCTGTGGGTCACCCTCGTGGAGCCGATGCAGCGCCGCGTGGACTTCCTGACCGAGGTGATCGAGGCGCTCGGCGTGAGCAACGTCGAGGTGCTGCGCGCCCGCGCCAACGAGGTCGACCCGAAGGGTCAGGCCGATGTGGTGGTCTCGCGGGCGGTCGCGCCGCTCGCGAAGCTCGTCGGCTGGTGCCTGCCCCTCGCCCGGGTGGGCGGTTCGATGCTGGCGATCAAGGGTCAGGGCGCTTCGCTCGAGGTCACCGAGAGCGCGGGGCTCATCAAGCGCGCGGGCGGCGGCAAGGCCGCGATCCTCACCTGCGGCGAGTCCAAACTCTCGGACCCCGACTTCACCGTCCCCGCAACGGTAGTGAAGATCGAGCGGGTGCGCTGACCAAGGCCCCCAACGACCTCAGGCCTGACACACTCGAATTACCCTGTACTGCAACGGATGCCGCGATGAGACGCTCATCGCGGCATCCGTCGTTGTGGCTTCTACGCTTTGCGCTCGGCGGACTGCGTTGCGTTCGGATAGTGTATGGCTCGTAAGCTTCTCCGAGCAGGGTCATGTTTCACGTGAAACATCCGGCCCGTAGTCTGTGGCGGTGAACGTGCGCGACCCCCTTCCCTCTCCTTCTGAAGACCATGAAGATCGTGAGCACCAGAACTCCCTCGGCGGCGATACCCCTGCCGAACGGCGCATCAGGAACCTCCTCGACGCCGCGGTGAGCGAGGAGGCGCCCCCGACTCGGCGCCACCGCTATCGAGAAACTTCACCGGCGCCGGGTGGCGCAGCCCCGGGCTTCGGCCAAGTTGGGTCAGAATCGGTGACGATGGAGTCCAGTGCGAACGGCGGCACGTCGCCCGCAGGACGGACTGACAACGGGGGGGACGGGATGCGGAGATCCACATCGCAGCGAGGCCGGCATCTGGCACCGGAAGCAGCGGCGAAGACGAAGACCGAGGCGCCGGTGCCGCACCAACCCGAACCGCCCCTTGACGACGACCTGCCGCTCGCGCGCGAGGCGCAGCGGGCCGTGCGGGTGCTCAACCCTTCGGGCAGCGTGACGATGCCGCGGCCGCCGCGCCGCCGCGTCTTCGCCGTCGCCAACCAGAAGGGCGGCGTCGGCAAGACCACCAGCACCGTGAACCTCGCGGTCGCCTTGGCGCTGCACGGGAACCGCGTGATGATCATCGACCTCGACCCGCAGGGGAACGCCTCCACCGGGCTCGGCGTCGAGCACGGGGCGGGCACGCCGAGCGTGTACGAGGCGGTCGTCGAAGGCATGCCGCTCGACGAGATCGCGGTGCCCGTCGACGGCATCCCCTCGCTCTACTGCGTCCCGGCCACCATCGACCTCGCCGGCGCCGAAGTCGAACTCGTCAACGTGGTCGCCCGCGAAGGCCGGCTCGAGAAGAGCATCGACACCTTCAGCAGCGAACTCGACTACATCTTCATCGACTGCCCGCCGTCCCTCGGCCTGCTCACGGTGAACGCGCTCGTGGCCGCCGAGGAGGTGCTGATCCCGATCCAGTGCGAGTACTACGCGCTCGAAGGCCTCGGCCAGCTCCTGCGGAACATCGAGCTCATCAAGGCGCACCTGAACGCGCGCCTGCGGGTCTCCACGATCCTGCTCACCATGTACGACAAGCGGACCAAGCTCGCCGACCAGGTGGAGCAGGAGGTGCGCGGTCACTTCAGCGAGATCGTGCTCGACGCGGTCGTGCCGCGCAGCGTGCGCGTCTCTGAGGCTCCCGGGTACGGGCAGTCGATCATGACGTACGACCCCGGCTCGCGGGGTGCGACGAGCTATTTCGAAGCGGCCGAGGAGATCGCGCGCCGCGGCGCGAAGCTCTCCCGACGCGGCAAGAACCAGAAGGGCGGGAACTAGTCGATGGCTGCGGCGAAACGCGGAGGGCTCGGTCGCGGGCTGGGGGCGCTCATCCCGACTGGTCTGGCCGAGACCACGACGACCACGGTTGCGAATGGCACTGAGGAGCCGGAAGCGGCTCCCGCTCCGGTCGCGACGCCCCGGCAGGCGGCTCCGAAGAAGCGCGATGTTTCACGTGAAACAGCGACTCCCGCCGAGGCCGATGTTTCACGTGAAACATCGGACGGGCCGGATCTCGTGCCGGTGCCCGGCGCGAGTTTCCAGCTGATCCCGATCACGGACATCGGCACGAACCCGAAGCAACCCCGTCAGATCTTCGACGACGAACACCTCGCCGAACTCCAGACCTCCCTCACCGAGGTCGGGATGCTCCAGCCGATCGCGGTGCGCGAGCGGACTCCGGACGAGCCGCGCGAGGACGGCGCCCGGTTCGAACTCGTCATGGGGGAGCGGCGGCTCCGCGCCGCGACGGCCCTCGGCTGGGACGCGGTCCCGGCGATCGTGCGCCGCACCGCCGACGAGGAACTGCTCCGCGAGGCGCTGCTCGAGAACATCCACCGCGTGCAGCTGAACCCGCTCGAAGAGGGCGCGGCGTATCAGCAACTCCTCGAAGAGTTCAATGTGACGCAGGAGGAGCTGGCCAAGAAGATCGGGCGCAGCCGCCCGACGATCGCCAACATGATCCGTCTCCTCAGCCTCCCGCCGACCGTCCAGACGAAGGTCGCCGCGGGCGTCCTCACCGCCGGGCACGCGCGGGCCCTCCTCGGCCTCGACAGCCCGGACTCGCAGGAGCACATCGCCGAGCGGATCATCAGCGAGGGCCTGTCGGTGCGAAGCACCGAGGAACTCGTGACGGCGAATCGCTTGGAGGAGAAGCCGGAGCTCGACGAGCCCCGCAGCGCCTCCGCGCGCAACGCGAAGGACCGCATCAAGGCGCCCGGTCTCGAGGAGTTGAAGGAGCGCCTGTCGGATCATTTCGAGACGCAGGTGGCGATCTCCTGGGGCCGCAAGAAGGGCAAGATCACGATCGAGTTCGGCTCGCTCGCCGACCTCGACCGAATCGTCGAGCAGATCGGCGTCGAGTAGGAGCAAGCGCCAAGGCGCTCGAAGACAGAAAACCGGGGCGATGTTTCACGTGAAACATCGCCCCGGTTTCTTGGTATCCGTTGCTCTGCTAGTGCCTTGGCTAGGAGAGCTCCCGCCACATGATGATGTCGTCCCGGTAGTCGTCGTCCGCCATGCGCACGGCGCGCGGCAGCCGGCCGACTTCACTGAATCCGTGCCGCCGGTAGAAGGCGTCGGCACCGGTGCCCGAGCGGACCTTGAGGGTCAGCGCGCCGAGCTTGAGTTCTTCGCGAGCGACTTGGTCGACTGCCGCCAGGAGCTTGCCGCCGAGACCGCCGCCTTGCTTGGCGGGGTCGACCTGGACGTGGCGGATGGTCCGCCAGCCCTGCCGCGGCGGGCTGTCGTTTGATGTGAGAACACACCAAGCGACAATGGCGGCTCCTTCCTTTAGAGCGACCAGCGTGTCAGTCCGGTCGATCACTCGCGCGAGAATGGAAACGGTGTGAGGGCGAACCTCTTCGATGTTGACCGGCGGGACGAACCCGACGGAACCGCCGGCGTTCGTCACTCTCACCCAGAGATGGCTGAGTTCGTCAACGAGCGCGGCAGTCACAGGCGGGTCCACGAGCACGGCGATGTCGCCGCCCGAAACGGGCGACGCCTCCGGCGTGGAGCTGTCAGTAACTGTTGCTTGCACGCCTTCCAGCTTGCCCTACGGACCGGCCTTGCCGACAGTCCCTTCCCGCCATATGGGCGCACGTCACTATCGGCCCCGAAACTCGCCATCTGGCGATGATCGCCCTGTTCGCGCAGTAGATGTCAGTCCACTATCGGGTGTCGATCCTGCGCCGCGCCGCGTAACCTCGTGGAAATCTGCCAAAAGGTCGATTCCGGCTGTTTCCAGTCTCGCATCCATGCGGTATTTTTCGATAGTGGCATCTGCGAGTACCCCCGGCCCGAATTCCCCGACCGACCTGAACCAGAGCCGACAGCACCCGACTCCGCCTACAAATAGCGTGCCTACAAATAGCGTGCCTGCAAACAGCGTGCGTGTGAACGGCGTGCGCCCGACCCTGCCGCCCTTCGTCGACTGGCCCGCTTTTCCGTTCGAAGGCGACCTGCGCATCAAGCCCCTGCAGGAGCCTGTGGACGCTGAACCCCCGCGCCGCGGCGACCGCCAGGAGCAGTGCGCGGCCTGCCACACTCCCGACTCCGCCTACCTCTGGTCCAATGAGCGGTGGCGGCTCAAGAGCCCTCCTGCGCCCAGCGGGCTGCCCGTGGTGGTGATCCTGGAGCCGCGTGCGCACCTCGACCTCGGCGACCTCTCGACGATGCACGCGGCGGAGCTCGGGGTGCTGACGGTGCGGCTGGAGCGGGCCATCCGCTCCCTCGAATCCGTCGCGCAGGTCCACGTGAACCGCTGGGGGGACGGCACCGCGCATCTGCAGCAGTGGTTCCTGGCCCGCCCGCACGGCTACCTCCAACTGCGAGGGCCGTTCATGACGATGTGGGACGAGATACTGCCGCCGGTCGAAGAGCACGAGTGGCAGATGAACCTGGAGTACATCGCCGCCTGGCTCGCCGACGACTGACCGACGCAAAGACCAAGGGCGTCAATGTTTCACGTGAAACATCGACGCCCTCGGTCTTTGCTCGGTTCAGGAACGGGCGATCGCCCGGCGCACCATCGTCGCCAGCGTCTCGCCGAAGTCGAGGCCGGCCGCCTCGATCGCCATGGGCAGCAGCGAGGTCTCGGTGGTGCCGGGGGCGACGTTCGCCTCGAGCACCTGGATGCCGCCCGCGTCGTCCACGATCATGTCGATGCGGGACATGTCGCCGAGGCCGAGGGTCCGGTGGACCTGGATCGCCAGCTCGGCCACGCGGGAGGCGACCGGCTCGCTCATCGCGGCCGGCACGGTCCACCGCGTGGCGCCCGGGTTGTAGCGGGCGGCGTAGTCGTAGTCGCCGTGCAGCGGCGCGATCTCCACCGGCGGCAGCGCCGTCGGGCCGTCGCCGAGGTCGACCACGCCGACCGCGATGTCCCGGCCGTCGATGAACGTCTCGATGAGCGCCTCGTCGCTGTACGAGAAGCAGCCCATCATCGCCGACGGGAAGTCGTCCTCCTTGTGCACCGCGTGCACGCCGAGACCGGAGCCGCCCGAGTTGGGCTTGACGACCAGCGGCAGGCCCATCTTCGCGGCGATCCGGTCCAGGAGCTTGCGCGCGCCGAAGTCCGAGAACGCCTGGCGCGGCATGACGGTCCAGTCGGGTGTCGGAATACCGGCCGTGCGGAGCAGGTCCTTGGCCGTGATCTTGTTCCAGGCGCGCCGCGCGCCGACCGAGCCGGTGCCCACGATCGGGATGTCCGAGAGCTCCAGCACCGCCTGCAGCGAGCCGTCCTCGCCGGGGGAGCCATGCACGAGCGGCAGCACCACGTCCGGCGGGAACTCCTGCAGCGCGGGCAGCAGCTCGCCGTCCAGGTCGCGCACGTCGCACGCCATGCCCTGGCGCTGCAGGGCGTCGGCGGCCCGGCGGCCCGACTTCAGCGAGACCTCGTGCTCGTAGGACATGCCTCCGGCGAGGATGAGGACCCGGATGTCCGAGGCTGCGGCGCGCTCCTTCATGCGGCGCCTCCCGCGAACGTGTCGCGCAGGTCGATGTCGCCGGCGACCACGCCCGCCAGGCGGCGCACGCCCTCGCGGATGGTCTCGGAGGTCTGGGTCGAGAAGTTCAAGCGCATCTCCCTGCGGCCGTTGCCGTCAGCGTAGAAACCGGTGCCCGGGACGTAGGCGACGCGCTCCTGCAGCGCGCGCGGCAGCATCGCCTTCGAGTCGAGCCCTTCGGGCAGCGTGGCCCAGATGAACAGGCCGCCGCCCGGGACCGTCCAGGTCATGCCCTCGGGCATGTAGTCGCCGAGCGCGCCGAGCAGCGCGTCGCGCCGGTCCCGGTAGAGCGTGTTGAAGACCTTCACCTGCTGGCGCCACTCCATCTCGGTGAGGAAGCGGAGCGTGGCCTCCTGGGTGAGCCCGGACGGGCACAGGATCGACGCCTCGATCGCCAGGAGCAGCTTGTCGCGCACCGCAGGCGGGGCGAGGACCCAGCCGAGGCGCAGGCCCGCGGCGAAGATCTTGGAGACCGTGCCGAGGTAGATGACGCCGCGCTCGGCGCGGGCGCGCAGCGGCGCGGGCGGGGCGCCCTCGAAGCTGATCATCGAGTACGGGTCGTCCTCGATGACGAGGAGGCCGTGCCGCTCCGCGATCGCCAGGATCTCCTCGCGGCGCTCCTCGGTGAGGGTGACGCCGGCCGGGTTCTGGTAGGTCGGGATCGTGTACAGGAACTTCGCGCGGCGGCCCTCGCGCTCGAGCGCGGCGAGGCCCTCTTCGAGGCCGGCGGGGATGAGCCCGTCGTCGTCCATCGGGAGGTGCCGGACGTCGGCCTGCGCGGCCTGGAAGGCCCCGAGCGCGCCGACGTAGGTGGGACCCTCGGCGAGCACGATGTCGCCGGGGTCGAGGAAGGTGCGGGCGAGCAGGTCGAGGCCCTGCTGCGCGCCGGTGGTGAGGACGAGGTCGTCCGCCGAGGCGCGGATGCCCGAGAGCTCCAGGACCCCGCACAGCGCTTCGCGGAGCGCGATGCTGCCCTGGCCGGGGCAGTAGCCGAGCGCTTCGGCGCCGACCTGGGAGAGGAGGCGGGTGAACATCTCGCCGAGCTCGTCCATGGGGAGCGCGGCGGTGTAGGGGTTCCCTCCGGCGAGGGAGACGACCTCGGGTCGCGATGCGACCGAGAACAGTGCGCGGATCTCCGACTGTGCCATCCCGTGAACCCGGGATGCGTAGCGACCGGTGTAATCGTCGAGTGTTGTACCGGACACGCGGAGACCTCCTCTGATGGTCCTCGTCGCCCGCGCTCCGTGGTCGCGGGTCGGTGCGGCGGCGTCGTCCAGAGGCTGTCGTCCAGATGCTGTGCTCATGAGCGCAGGTCGTGAACGGCGCAGCTCGCGCGGGATCTCGTATGGACACGTCCGGCCGCCGTTCGCGGTTGACCCGCCGGGCCGAACGGTCTGAAAACCGTGTTCCGACCAGACTACGCCGGAGCCGCGGGAGCCGCTCGCAAGCTTCGCGGCACGTGACGTGCGATCGGACCACTCTACTAGCACGAGGAGCGAAGGCCCCGCGTGTTTTCCGTCATGTGGACGCCTGCTCGACGTAGGCTGGACGGGTGCATCGGCGCATGGTGAACCTCACACTCGACTCCCTGGAAGACCTTCCGGGGAGTTGCCGCGCCTGCGTGTTCTGGGAGCTCTCGCCCCTGTGCGCGGAGGCGGCCCGCGACGTGGGCGAGCCCGCCCTCGAGAAGGAGGCGTGGCTGTCGCACACGCTGCTGGAGTGGGGCGGCTGCGGCCGGATCGCCTACGAGGGCGAGGAAGTGGCCGGGTACGTCACCTACGCGTCGCCGAAGTTCGTGCCGCGCTCGATGGAGTTCCCCTCGGGTCCGGTCTCACCGGACGCGGCGCTCCTGATGACCGCCTACGTGAACCCGAACTACGCGGGCACGGGGCTGGGCCGGCAGCTGGTGCAGACGGTCGCGGCCGATGTGGCGCGGCGGGGGATCTACGCGATCGAGACGTTCGGCGACGCCCGCGGCGAGACGCGCGCGTGCCTGGTGCCGGCGGACTTCTACCGCTCGGTGGGGTTCAAGACGGTCCGCCAGGACCCGCGCTACCCGCGGCTGCGCCTCGAGCTCCGCACCGCGCTCGACCGGAGCGTGGAGGCGGAGGAGGCGTCGGTCTTTGACGACTCGGTGGAGTGGTTCAAACTCGACGACCTCGAACTCGAGCAGTTCCTCGGCGAGCCCACGACCGGCGGCCACTCCCGCATCGACCGTCCCGGCCAGCAGCGCGGCGGCGAGCTTTTCGACTGAGCTCCAACGCGATCTCGAGTGACCACAAAGATGAAACGGGATATTCCCGATTTGTCCCGCCGGGGGACCCCTTGTTTTAAACCTAACGCTCGGGTACGACAGAAATCGGGGGACAGAACCGCAGTTCCGTCCCCCGATCGCTGAAAAACGCTCGTGTCTTGAAGCGGTGCAGCCTACTGGCCGAGGAACTTGCGGATCGCGGCCTTGGGCTGGGCTCCGATGAGCTGCTGGGCGGGCTTGCCGTCCTTGAACAGGATCATCGTGGGGACGCTCATGACCTGGTACTCGCGGGTGATCTCGGGGTTCGCGTCCGTGTCGAGCTTGCGGATCACGAAGTCGTCGGTCTCCGCGGCGAGCTCTTCGAGCACCGGGGCGACCTTCTTGCACGGCCCGCACCACTCGGCCCAGAAGTCGACGAGCACGGGCTTGTCGGACTCCAGCACCTCGGCCTGGAACTCGGCCTGGCCGTTAACTGCTTTGATGGCGCCCATGGGCATCCTCCTGTGTGTCGATGAGAGCGGTGGGTCAATCGGAGAGCGAGGCGATGTAGCGCTCGGCGTCGAGCGCGGCCGCGCAGCCGGTGCCGGCCGCGGTGACCGCCTGCTGGTAGGTGTGGTCGACCAGGTCGCCGGCGGCGAACACGCCTTCGAGGTTCGTGCGGGTCGACGGCGAGGCCACCTTCACGTAGCCGGACTCGTCGAGCTCGACCTGGCCCTTGAACAGCTCCGAGCGCGGGTCGTGGCCGATCGCGATGAACAGGCCCGTCGCGGGCAGCTCGCGCGTCTCGCCGGTCACGGTGTCGACCAGCTCGACGCTCGAGACCTTGCCGTCGGTGCCGTTGATCTCCTTGACCGCGGAGTTCCAGGCGACCTCGATCTTCGGGTTCGCCAGGGCGCGCTCGGCCATGACCTTGGAGGCGCGGAACTCGTCGCGGCGGTGCACGATGGTGACCTTCGAGGCGAACTTGGTGAGGAACGTGGCCTCCTCCATCGCCGTGTCGCCGCCGCCGACCACCGCGATGTGCTGGTCGCGGAAGAAGAAGCCGTCGCAGGTGGCGCACGCGGAGACACCGCGTCCCATGAGCTCGTTCTCGCCCGGCACGTTGAGCGGGCGGAACGCCGAGCCGGTCGCGAGGATCACGGCCTTGGCCTGGTACTCGTCGTCGCCGACCCAGACCTTCTTGATCTCCCCGGCCAGGTCGACGCGGGTCACGTCGTCCGAGACGAGCTCGGCGCCGAAGCGCTCGGCCTGCTTGCGCCACTGGTCCATGAGCTCGGGGCCCATGATGCCTTCGGGGAACCCGGGGTAGTTCTCGACCTCGGTGGTCTGCATCAGCGCGCCGCCGAACTGGAAGCCCTCGAACACGAGCGGCTTCATGTTGGCGCGGGCGGTGTACAGCGCGGCGGTGTAGCCGGCGGGGCCCGAGCCGATGATGATGACGTCGCGGATTTCGCTCACCGGGTTCGCTCCTGAGATGGTTCGGCGCTCCAGGGACGGCTCCCTGAACTGACTGCTTCAACGCCATCTTATTGACCCGAAATTCCGGCTCCGGGGGCTGTGGCGGGCTTGTGACAGGCGAATATCCCGATCGTGGGCAACCTCACCCCTCCGCCCGCCGCGAACAGGGCCGAATCAGGGGCTGGCCGCGGTCAGGGCTGCTCGGCGAGCGGCTCGATCACGCCGTCGGCGCACGCCGGGGTGAGGGCCACGGCCATGTCGCCGTCGGCGCCGACCATGAGCGCCATGATCGCGGGCTCGGAATCGTAGCGGGCGAAGTCGACCGCCACGAGCAGGGCCTGGTACTGCGCGGTGATCGCCGCTTCGCAGTCACGCCAGAAGTCGCCGCCCGCCGCCAGATCAGCCAGTTCGGGCGGGACCTCACCGGATGCGCTGTCCGCGCCGAGCTCGCGCAGGACCGCGACGAGGTCGGTGTCCGCGCCGTAGTCGCTGCCGGTGGCGAAGGTCGCGATCTCCATGAGGCCGCCGGTGGTCTCCGGCTCCTCCCCGGACTCGTCCTGGGTGTCCGCCCCGTCCTCGGGGGAGGCCTCGGTCGCGCCGGGCGCGCCCTCTTCGTGGTCGCGCTCGTTCTCGCTGTCGGCGAGGACCTCGGCCGTGTCGCCGGCGCCTTCGCTCCCGCCGGTCGTCAGCTGGATCGCGGTCGCGACACCGCCGACGGTGACCAGCACGGCCGCGGCCGCGCTCAGGATCGCGTACCGCACCCGCTTGGGGCGCAGGCGCTCCGCCCACCGCTCGGTCCAGGAGCCGAACGCGCCGCCGCGCTCGCCCGCGTGCAGCGTGTCGGCCGGGGGCAGCGAGTCGAGGACGCGGTCGAGGCGGTCCCCGACCTCCTCGGGAAGGTCGCCGTAGCCGTGAGAGGCCTGCCACAGGACGCGGCTGACCTCGGCTTCGGCGTCGTTCGGACGCTGCTGGCTCATCGGCTCCCCTCCCCTCTGCGTTCAGGAGCGCTGTGTCGTTCAGGAGCACTGTCAAGCGTGCCGTTGCGGACCCCTGCACCTGGTTCGACGCCCGGCTGGACCGGAGGGTTCCCCGCTCCGGCCCCGGCGCCGCCGACCGGCGGCGTGTCCTCGCGCACCAATTGGTCCACGGCGGGGTCGAACTCGGGCAGCAGCGCGGCGATGCGCTTGCGCGCCCGCGACGCCCGCGACTTCACGGTCCCGGGCCGCACCTTGAGGATCGCGGCCACCTCTTCGACCGGGTAGCCGAGCATGTCGACGTAGACGAGCACCGCCCGCTGGTCGAACGGCAGCTCGGCGAGCGCCCGGTGCACGCTCAACCGCATCGCCGCCTGCTGCGGGTCCGCCGAAGCGTCCGCGGCCGGCAGGGCGAGCGCGTCGTCGTCCGCGAGCGGCACCGTCGGCCGCCGCCCTGAAGCGCGGATGCGGTCGAGGCAGGCGTTCACGACGATCCGGTGCAGCCACGTCGTCACCGCCGAGCCGCCCCGGAAGCCCCCGGCGCCCTGGTAGGCCTTGATCATCGCGTCCTGCACCGCCTCGGCGGCGTCCTCCGGGTCGCCGAGCGTGCGCACCGCGACGGCCCACAGCCGCCCGCGGTGGCGCCGGAACAGCTCCCCGAACGCCTCCCGCTCGCCGCCCGCATGGCGGCGCAGCAGCTCGGCGTCGGTCGCGTCGTCCAGCCCGCCTGCGGGGCCGGGCGGGAGAGGGGCGGGCATGGCGGGTCTACCGCGCGAAGACGTTGATGTCGCTGATGGTGAGCTTGTACCCGTCGGAGACCTGCGGCAGCTCGGTCACCCACACGACGATGAAGCGGGTCGCCTCGCCGCCGGTCTTCAGCTCGATGTTCGTGTCCGCGTCCTCGACCTGCTCGGCCAGGACCGAGAAGCCGTCCACGATCGCCTGGTCGCCCTCGCTCGAGTCGCCCGGGTCCTCGGCCCCGCCGAGCAGGCCCACGGTCGCCCCGGCGCTGGTCATCTGGACCCGCACCGACGAGACCTCGCGGGCCTCGCCGAGGTCGATGAGGATGCCCATGCCGGGCTTCAGGTTCCCGAAGTTCGGGTCGCCGCGGTAGGTGTTGGTGGTCCAGCCGGTCGAGGCGTTGTCGTCGATGACGTTCTCGACGCCCTCGTTCTGGTTCCGGTCGCCTTCCGGCGGGTCGACCACGCGCACCGAGTCGGCGGTGAGCGCGACCTCGGTCGGCGCGACGCTCTCGGTGCTCTCGCCCTCGGTGTCGGACGGCTCGGCCCCGGTGTCCTCGCCGGTGACCTGGTCCTCGGCCCCGGCCGGGTCCTCGCCGCCGCCGAAGACGACGGCGCTGGTGACCACGCCCGCGAAGATGACCGCGGCGATGACGGCCGCGACGACCGCGAGGCGCTTCATGCCCGCGGGAGGCGAGTCGGCGGCGGCGCCGCCCGAGCGGCGGCCGAAGCTGATCGCGCCGAGGACGCTCGTCGGCGCCGACTCGGTGGCGGCGGCGGCCGGCCCGGCCCCGCCGGTCTCGGCGAGGCGGCGCAGGTCGACCGCGAGCTCGGCCGCCGACGGCGGCGTCTGCGTGTGGTCGAGCAGGTCCGCGGTGAGCTTGGAGAGCGCGGCGGGCAGGCCCGGGACGACCTTGTCCGCGTCGAGGACGCGGCCCCATTCGTCGGTCGCGGCGTCGGCGAGCCCGGTGTTCTCGGCGGGCACGACGCGTGGCCAGGTGCCGGTCAGGCAGGCGTAGAGGGTCGCACCGAGCGCGCGCACGTCTTCGACCTGCGTGTTCCCGGGCTCGTTGCGCGGCTCGGTGACCATGACGCGGTCGTCCTCGGAGAGGAGGATCGTGCCCGGGTGCAGGTCGGCGTGGGTGACGCCCCCTTCGTGGAGGGCGGCGACCGCGTCGGCGACCGAGGCGACCAGTTCGAGCGCGTGCGCGGGGTCGAGGTGCTGCTGCTCGAGCACGCCGCGCAGCGACGAGCCGTTGACCCATTCGCGCACGACGTAGGCGAAGCGCCCTTCGTCGACCGCGTCGTACACGTCGACCATCGAGTCCACATGGGCGCGCGAGGCGGCGACGGCGGCGGTCATGGTGGGGGCGGCGTCCTCGCCGCCGGGGGAGCGGAGCACGACCGCTACGGAGCGGTGCAGCAGGACGTCGACGCCCCGCCACAGCTGGCGGTAGCCGTTCGCGCCTCCGACGTGCTCTTCGAGGCGGTACCGTTCGGCGAGCAGGTCGCCCACGGACGGCACTTCGGCGGTGGTCATGATGCGGGGTCCTCCCCTCTCAATGCGACGACCCCGCGAGGGGGCCCCGGCCGGCGGCCTTCGCTTAGTGGGCCGGTTCGGTCATGTTGCGGTCCAAGTGGCTCTGCGGGATCCGGCCAGAGTGCACGTATGGATCGTACTTGCCTCATCGTCGCAGCTTTGCGCGCACCGTTGCCTGGAGCGACGCCGTTTCAGTGACGCGCAATACCAGACAGGCCGCGAAGTACACGCCGAGCAGGACGATCCCGAGCACGATCGAGGCGGCGAACTGCCCCAGTTTCGCCATGCCGCCCTCTGCCGGCAGGTCCGGCCACAGCAGCCACCCGCCGTACGCGACCGCGCCCGCGACCGCGGCCGCCGTCGTGGTGCGCACCAGGCCGCTCATCGTCTTGCGCATCCCGAGTAGGCCGATCCGCTTGCGCAGCAAGCCCATCGAGAGCAGGAGGCTGACGAGGTACGAGACGCCGTTGGCGGCGAAGAGGCCCACCACGACCCACTGGGCGGGCAGGAACGCGAACGCGAGCAGGTACCCGCCGATGCGGATCGCGATCACCGGGAAGTTGAACACCGCCACGGTGCGCGTGTCCGTCTGCGCGTAGAAGGCGTAGATCTGCAGCTGGCTGATCGAGAACGGCAGCAGCACGATCCCGGCCATGAGCAGCACCTGCCCGGTCGCGACCGCCTGCTCGGGCTCGTAGGCGCCCCACTGGAAGATCATCAGCGCGATCGGCTCGTGCAGCGCGATGAACGCCGCCGCGATCGGCACCAGCAGGAACGAGGCGAGCCGGATGCCGTTCGAGAGGTGGTCGGCCAGCTCGGGCCAGCGCCGGTCGTCCGCGGCGCGGGTCATGCGGGGC
Source organism: Glycomyces sp. NPDC049804 (assembly GCF_040674615.1). Classification (NCBI taxonomy): domain Bacteria; kingdom Bacillati; phylum Actinomycetota; class Actinomycetes; order Glycomycetales; family Glycomycetaceae; genus Glycomyces; species Glycomyces sp. NPDC049804. The sequence goes on along the minus strand of NZ_JBFAMQ010000013.1, from coordinate 69,585 downwards.
ATGAGCGCGGTGATGACCGAGACCGCGACGATGCCGTGCGCCATCATCATCATCAGGTACGCGTTGTTGTAGACCGTGACACCGGGCACGAACGGCCCGTCATCGGTCTGGCCCTCGACCGCGAGGTTGGCGACCTTGATGACGGCCATGACCGCGATCTGGTTGGCGACCACGAACAGCAGGGTCCACGCGGCGAGGCGGCGGATGTCGGCGAGCGGGAGCCCCTTGAAGTCGAACCGCAGCCGCCAGTGGAACCCGGCCCGGCGCAGGGCGGGAGCGAGGCACAGCACCTGGATGACGACGCCGAGCGTGGTGCCCGCGCCGAGCAGCAGGATCATGCCGTTCGTCACCTGGTCGGCGCTGTTGAAGATGTCGCCGTTCGCGTCCGGCACGGCGTCGCGGGTGTAGACGACGTAGAAGACCGCGCCGACGGTGATGACCACCAGGTTGTTGATGATCGGCACCCACATGGGGGCGCCGAAGTGCTCGCGGGAGTTGAGGACGCCGGAGAGGATCGCGAACAGCCCGTACAGGAGCAGGGCCGGGAGCATGTAGTAGGAGAACTCGGTGACGAGGTCGCGCTGGGCCGGGTTCGCCATGAACAGGGAGATGAGGGGCGCGCAGAGGGTGACGATGAGCGCGGCGCCGCCGAGGACGAGGGCGGCGAGGGTGAGGAGGCGCTGGGCGAAGGCGTCGCCGCCGTCGGCGTCGTTCTTGTGGGCCTTGACGAACAGCGGCATGATGATGCTCGCGAACACGCCGCCGAGGACGAGTTCGTAGATCATCTGCGGGAAGTACTGCGCGGTCGTGTACGAGTTGCCGAGGAGTCCGGCGCCGATCGCGGCGGAGATGACGACGGTGCGGCCGAAGCCGGTGACGCGCGAGACGAGGGAGCCCGCGCCCATGAGGAGGCTGGAGCGGACCACGTTCTTGCCCTGCGGGGCCGGCTGCGGCGCGGCGGGCGGGGGGACGGGGTTCCCGATGGGGGCGTAGCCGTTGCCGGTCTGGGGTCCGGGCGGGGGGTACGCGTTCGGAGGGGTTCGGTGGGGGTTGCCCTGGGGGCCTCGGACGGGCCCAGACGGCGAGTGCCCGGGGCCGCCCGGTCTCGCGCTAGGTTCGGCCATACTCGCACTCTCCGCTAAGCTTGCCCGGCGATGTCTGACAACAGTAGCGGTAAGGAAATCACGGTCCCGCCCATAGCCGATGAACTGGGTCGGGTGTTCGCCGACGCCGGGCACGAGCTGCACCTGGTCGGCGGCCCGGTCCGGGACGCGGTGCTGCGCCGGCCCGTGAGCGACCTCGATTTCACGACGGACGCGCGTCCGGAGTCGACGGAGGCGATCCTGCGGGCGCACTGCTCGGCGGTGTGGACCACCGGGGCCGACTTCGGGACGATCGGGGGGATGTTCCGGGGCGAGCAGGTCGAGGTGACCACGTTCCGCGCGGACGCCTACGACCGCGTCAGCCGCAACCCGATCGTGCGGTACGGGGACAGCCTCGTCGGCGACCTTGAGCGCCGCGACTTCACCGTGAACGCCATGGCGGTCTCGCTGCCCGCGCACGACTTCGCCGACCCGTTCGGCGGTCTCGCGGACATCGCGCGCCAGACCATCCGCACTCCCGCGTCCCCCGAGTCGTCCTTCGCCGACGACCCGCTGCGGATGCTCCGCGCCGCGCGCTTCGCCGCGCAGCTTGGCTTCGGCATCGACCCCGAGACCCTGGACGCCATGCGCCGCATGGCGCCTGAACTCGCGCGCATCACCGCCGAGCGGATCAGGGACGAGTTCGTGAAGCTCCTCATGGCCCCCGATCCCGTGGTGGGCCTGCGCATCCTGGTCGACACGGGCCTGGCCGAGCAGTTCCTGCCCGAGCTGCCCGCGCTGCGCATGGAGATCGACGAGCACGCCCAGCACAAGGACGTCTACGAGCACTCGCTCCAGGTGCTGCGCAACGCGATCGCCCTCGAGCAGGGCGGTCCCGACCTGCTGCTGCGCCTCGCCGCGCTCCTCCACGACATCGGCAAGCCCGAGACCAAGGACGTGGTGCCCGGCGGCGGCGTCACCTTCCACCACCACGACGTGGCGGGCGCCCGCTTGGCGCGCAGGCGGATGCGCGAGTTGCGCTTCCCCAAGTCCGACGTGCAGGCCGTCTCGCTTCTCATCAGCCTCCACCTGCGCTTCTACGGCTACGGCGAGGCCGGTTGGACCGATTCGGCGGTGCGCCGCTATGTGACCGACGCCGGTCCGCAGCTCGACCGGCTGCACCTGCTGGTGCGCTCGGACTGCACCACCCGCAACCGCCGCAAGGCCGAGCGGCTGCGCCGCGACTACGACGCGTTCGAGGAGCGCATCGCCCGCATCCGCGCCGAGGAGGACCTCCGCGCGGTGCGCCCCGACCTCGACGGCAACGCGATCATGGAGCTGCTGGGCCTGCCGCCCGGCCCGCTGGTGGGCCGGGCGTGGGCCTATCTCAAGGAGCTTCGGCTGGAGCGGGGTCCGATGTCGCGCGAGGAGGCGGAATCGCAGCTTCGCGCTTGGGCCGCGAGCGAAGGCCTCGCACCGGGTCCAGACGCGGAATAAGGATCTCCTGCACCACCAGGGCGCACATCACGGCGACCATGATCCAGCGCGACCCGGCCGCGGTGAGGAACAGCCACTCGGGGATCCCGCGGCCCTCCTCCTCGGCCGAGACCTGCAGCATCTTGCCGTAGAACGAGAAGAAGTAGAACAGCTCGGCGGCCTGCCAGAGCAGGAACGCCCCCCACTTGGGGCGGGCGAGCACGGCGAGCGGCACCAGCCACAGCACGTACTGCTGCGACCAGACCTTGCCGAAGAGCAGGAACGCGGCGACCACGAGGAAGCACAGCTGCGCGAGGCGCGGGACGACGTCGTCCGCCGAGGCGAGCCGCCCGGCCCCCGGGACCGGCCACGCCAGGCCCCGCTGCACGCGGTCGCGTGCCCCGCCCGCGAAGAACCCGAGGGCGGCGATCCCGAGGCAGGCCACGGCGAAGCACACGAGGTACAGGTCGTTGACGTACTCGGAGTCCCACAGCCGCTCCCAGCCGGTGACGCCGCGCAGGACGTACCAGCCGGTGCCCCAGTCCACGGGGCGTTCGGAGTTGAGTTCGAAGAACCGCATCCACGAGTCCCGCCACAGGTAGGCGACGGGCGCGTTGATGACCGCCCACACGACCGCGGCGGTCGCGGTCGCCTGGAGCGCGGGCAGGAGCTTGCGCTGGCGCAGCGCGAGGACGAGGAGCGGGCCGATGAACAGGAGCGCGTAGAACTTCGCGGCGACGGCGAGGCCGAGGAACAGGCCGGCCATGATCGGGCGGCTGCGCTGCCAGTACAGGAAGAACGGCATCGACAGCGCGATGGCGAACAGGTCCCAGTTCACCGTGGCCGTGACGAGGACTACGGGCGCGGCGGCGAGCATCATCGCGTCCCAGGGCCGTGAGGGCCGGGAGTAGACGAGCGCCGGGTCGGGGTTGGGGCCGGGGAGGTCGGTGCGGCGGTTGTCCTCGCGGATCTTGTGCAGGATCGCGATGGCGGCCGCGCCGCAGATGAACAGCACGATCGCGTTGAGGTGCCAGAAGATCGGGCCGCCGTCGGTGCCGAGGACGTTGCCGAGGCGGTAGGCGATCTGCCCGAGGATGCCCATGAACCAGCCGGTCAGTACCGGGTATTCGACCGGGTGGTCACGGTAGGGGACGAAGCCCTCGTTGAGCCGTTCGGCCCCCCACAGCGCGCGGATGTCGGTGTAGCAGGCCTGGGTGTACTGGGACCAGTCGGTCCAGCCGCCCGCCGCGCACGGGTACTTCTGGAGCCAGTTGATCGCGAACGCGATGAGTCCGGTGAGGAGGATGACTCGGACCGGCGTCCAATAGCGGCGGCTCGGCGGGTCGACGGCGTGGTCGCCGAAGGGGCCGCCGATGAGGCCGGAAGCTATGCGGGCCAAGCGGTCGGTGAGGGTGGGTGCGACCGTGGGACGCGCTGAGGGGCGCTCGGTCGGCGGCGGCTGCTCAATGGAAGACGGCGGCATGGGGCCTATTGTGGCCCATGCCGCCGTCGCCGCGCTATCTGCGGTTCGCCGCGTTAACGCGGCGGGTCAGTTGCCTCCGCCACCGCCGCCATTGTTCTCAGGTTCCGAGGACGACTCCTCTGAAGGGGATTCGGAAGTGTCGCAGCCCGCCGGCGGGATCCAGCTGTCGCACGGGTCTTCGCTCGTGGTCTCGCCCTCGCCAGGATCCTCCGAGGTCGTCTCGCCTTCGCCCGGCGTGGTCTCGCACTCCTGGTTGTTCCCGCCGCCGTTGTTGCCGTCCTCGCAGGCCTCGGCGTCTTCCTCTTCCTCGGGCACACCGCACTTGGCGTCCTCGGGGTTGGCGGCGCAGTAAGCGCCGTCCGGGTTGAAGCCGGCGTTGTCGAGGTCCCAGGTGCTGTCGGCACCGGCTTTCGGCGGGTCGTCCCAGTCGATCGGCTCCCAGCCCTCCTGGCCTTCCTTGGCGTCGAGGACGCGGTGCATCGCCTTGAGCCACACCGGATAGGCGGTGGTACCGCCGACGACGCCGTCGAAACTGCCGTCCGGGCCGGCGATCGGGTCCGACTCCGAGGTCACGTTGCCGACCCAGGTGGCCACAGCCAGCTGCTTGATCGCGCCGACATACCAGGCGTGGGCGTTCCAGCCGGACGGGTAGTCGTTGCCGTCCTCGTCCTTGCCGGCGGCCTCCCACGTTCCGGTCTTGCCGAAGATGTCGCGGTCCTCGATGTCTTCGCCGACGGTGCTCTCACCGGTGATCTCCGAGCCGATCCACTGGAGGTCCTTCGCGGTGTCCTCCTTGATGTACTGGCCCTGGTTGAGGTCGCGCTTCGCCTCGACCTCCGTGCCGTCCTTGTTGAAGACCCTGGCCACGTAGTGGGTCTCGTGGTAGAAGCCGTTGTTGGCGATGGTGGCGTACATGGCCGCCATGTCGCGGACGCTGGTCGGGTACTGACCGAAGGACAGGTGGTAGTAGAACGGGTCGGTCTCGCCGTTGTTGCCGATCTTGCACGAGTTCGGCTCGCCGTCGGTGTCCTCGATGAACGCGCCGTCGAGGTTGATCGACGGGTTGCAGTTCTCGTCGACCTCGATGAGCGCCCAGTCGTCCCAGTTGCCCGAGACGTTGGTGACCGGCTCGCCCTTGGCGTTCACGGCCTTGCCGTGCAGCGTGTAGGTCAGGTCCGGTTCAGGGGTGATCGAGTAGTTGATCACGACGTCGTGGAACTCGCCGTTGTCGTCGGGGATCGAGCGCGTCTGGCTCATCTGGGTGAGGCCCATTCGAGCGGCGTTCTGCAGGATCTCGTCCGCCCCGTACTCCTCGGCGATGGCGTACATCGGGGTGTTCTTCGACTTCCGGACCGCTTCGGTGAGCTCGAGCTCGAGCTTGGTGTCGGTCTGTCCGCCGTTGCGCAGGGTGCAGTTCGGGTAGTCGCCGCCACCGATGCAGGACTCGCTGTCCTCGAGCTCGAGGGAGTCGAACGCGCGGGGCGAACCGGCGTTGAACCACGATTCGACCGAGTCGCCGTTCTCGAGGGCCGTGGCCGCGGTGATCATCTTCATGGTCGAGGACGGCGGGTGCGGGGACTCGGCACCGGCCTTGTCGACGCCGAAGCCGTCGTCGCCGCCGTAGTAGCCGATGACGCCGCCGGTGGCGGGGTCGATGGCGACCATGGCCGTCATCATGTAGTCCTTGTAGTCCTCGAGCGCGGCGTCGGGGTTGTCGTTCTTGAAGTGTGCGTAGCCCTCGTCGGTCTCGTCAGGGGCCGCTGCGGCCTCGGAGTCGACGATGTTGCCCTCGGCGTCGAGCCAGTTGCCGTCGCCGTCCTGCTTCTTCACGATGCCGCCGCGCGACCCGGTGGTGACGAGCGCGTTCTGGATCTCGGGGTCGATGGTGAGCTCGACACTGTAGCCGCCGCCCTTGTTCTCGCCCTCGAGCTCGCCGCCGAGGTCCGCCTTCGAGATGCCGTACCGCTCCTCGAGTTCGGCGAAGACGTAGCCGTCCTGCTCGTTGATGAGGAAGCCGAGGGGGGTGTTGCCGCCCCACGAACCGGCCTTGAAGTCGTCGACCGGCGTCGGGTACTCGAGCTTGTCGCGCTCGGCCTGGGAGAGCTGGTCGGTCTCGACGAGGGCGTTCATGGTGAAGTTCCAGCGGTCCTTCGATGCCTCTTCGTCGTAGATGTCGCCGTTCTCGGGGCCGAAGTACGGGTCGTAGTAGCCGTTGGGGGACTTGACCTGCATGACGATGAACGCCGCCTGGTCGTAGGTGAGGTCCGTCAGGGGGACGTCGAAGTAGTTCTTCGCCGCCGCCTCGATGCCGTAGGCGCCGCGGCCGAAGTAGGCCGCGTTGAGGTAGGCGGTGATGATCTCCTTCTTCGTGTACTTGTTCTCCATCTGGATCGCCAGGGCCGCTTCGCGGGCCTTGCGGTCGTAGGTGATCTCGTCGCGGGCGTCGAGGTAGATGCCGGCGTACTGCTGGGTGATCGTGGAGGCGCCCTGCGTCTCGCCGCCGGTGAGGTTGTTGATGAGCGCGCCGGCGGTGCGGACGTAGTTGACGCCGCCGTGCTCCCAGAACTTGCGGTCTTCGAGCGCCACCAGCGCGTCGGTGACCGTTTCGGGGATGTCCTCTTCTTTGGCCTGCATGCGGAGGGTGTCGCCGTACGCGCCGACCTGGGTCTCGCCGTCGGCGAGGTAGAAGTTCGAGGACTCGCCGTCGCGGGCGAGACCGGTGAGCGGCGGCGTGTCCTGGAAGTAGTAGACGCCGACGACGGTGATCGAGGCGATGCCGATGACGCCCATCGCGATCATCGCGGCGAGCATCTTGCGGCCGATGCGCTTGCGCTTCTTCTTGCCGCCTTCGCCTTCGAGGTCGCTCTTGTTCTTGGGCCCGGCGCGGCGGGTGCCGGTGACGCTGGCGCGCCCGGTCCGCTCGCCCGGTGCGCCGGGGCTCACGGGGCGGACCGAGGCCGAGCCCACCGAGGCGGAGCCGACCGAAGCGGAACCGACAGAGGCGCTGCCGACGGACGCGGAGCCGACGCTCGCGCGGCCGGTGCGTCCCGGGCCGCCGACCGAGGCCGAGCCCACTGAGGCCGATCCCACGGACGCCGAACCGGTAGGGCGTCCGCCCACGGACGCGGAGCCGCGTCCGGGCGGGACGGCGCCGCGGCCGACCGCCGCGCTGCCGGAGGCGGGGGTGCCGTAGGGCTGCTGGCGCGGTCGCGGGGCCTGGCCTTGGTGGCCTTGGCCCTGCTGCTGCCCGCCCCAGCCGTAGTCGCCTTGGCGGTCGCCGGAGCCGCCGCCGTTCCCGTAGGAGGCGCGGCCGTCGGGTCGTCCGCCGCGGCCCTGGGGACTGCCGTCCTCGGGGGGCGGGGCGGGACGATAACCGTAGTCGCTCATGCTCAACCATCCACGTGCTTTGTAACCCGGGCGAAGTTCCGGGTTTTGCCGGTCGGCCCGGTGCACCCGGCGCGCGGCATCCCGAGAGGAACGCGCCCGGCGGACCGGCGGTTGCAAAGGTCTACTCCCGGCATGGGGGGTGGCCGGTCGTCTCGCAGTTTCGCATACCGAAATTGAGAGGACTCTGCTAGATCGCTTGGTGGGCCAGCCTATCGGATGGCAGCCCCTCTGAACAGGGCGCGGACGCTCGCCTTGACGTGATTTGCGCCTGCCGCTATGGTTGTCCCTGATGTATCGAGCCGATACATCACAACGTTAGATCGCCGTGTGAGAGGAGGGGTGCGATGCTCGAGCTGGCCATTCTGGGACTCCTGCACGAGACCCCCATGCACGGCTACGAGCTGCGCAAACGCCTGCTGGCCCTGCTCGGGGCGATCAGGGCCGCGTTCAGCTACGGCTCCCTCTACCCCACCCTCAAGCGCATGCGTCAGCGTGGACTCATCGCCGAGGAGACCCCACGAGAGGGTGCGGCAGAGACCCCGCTGCTCACCGGGCGCCGGGCCCGCAAGGTCTACCGGCTCACACCCGAAGGCAAGGAGCACTTCGCTCAGCTCATGGCCGACGCCGGCCCCGAATCCGCCGACGAGGCCCTGTTCGGGGTGCACTTCGCGTTCTTCTCGCGCACCGACCCGGCCACGCGCCTGCGGATCCTCGAGGCCCGCCGCCGCCGCGTCGAGGAGCGCCGTGAACGCATCCGCGAAGCCCTCGCCCGCACCGCCGAGCGGCTCGACGCCTACGGGCTCGAGCTCCAGCGGCACGGGCTCGAGACCGCCGAGCGGGAGGTGCGCTGGCTCAACGAGCTCATCGCCTCCGAGGAGAGCCGCCGCCCCGAGCAGCGCAACGACTTCGGCGAGCCCTTCGCCGAACCGGGACGGCACCAGGCCGTCCTGGATCAGGGAACACCCGATCCGGCTGCGAGCGCCGGAGACCCAAATAAACAAGGCAAAGGAGGCATGCGCGATGGGTAAGCTGCGCGTAGCCATTGTCGGCGTTGGCAACTGCGCCAACTCGCTGGTCCAAGGCGTCGAGTACTACCGCGACGCCAAGCCCGAGGACCGGGTGCCCGGCCTCATGCACGTCCAGTTCGGCGACTACCACGTCAACGACATCGAGTTCGTCGCCGCGTTCGACGTGGACGCCAAGAAGGTCGGCCAGGACCTCGCGAGCGCGATCTTCGCCTCGGAGAACAACACCATTAAGTTCGCCGACGTGCCTCCGACCGGGGTCCCGGTGCTGCGCGGCCCGACCCACGACGGCCTGGGCGAGTACTACACCGAGATGGTCACCGAGTCCTCTGAAGAGCCCGTCGACGTGGTCGCCGCCCTCAAGGCCGCGAAGACCGACGTCGTCGTGTGCTACCTGCCGGTCGGTTCCGAGAAGGCCGCGAAGTTCTACGCGCAGGCCGCGATCGACGCGGGCGCCGCGTTCGTGAACGCCCTCCCCGTGTTCATCGCCTCCGACCCCGAATGGGCCAAGAAGTTCACCGACGCGGGCATTCCGATCGTGGGCGACGACATCAAGTCGCAGGTCGGCGCCACCATCGTGCACCGCGTGCTGGCGAAGCTGTTCGAAGACCGCGGCGTGCGCCTGGACCGCACGTACCAGCTGAACTTCGGCGGCAACATGGACTTCATGAACATGCTCGAGCGCTCGCGCCTCAAGAGCAAGAAGATCTCCAAGACCCAGGCCGTGACCTCGCAGATCCCGCACGAGATGCAGGGCGCGGACGTTCACATCGGCCCGTCGGACCACGTGCCGTGGCTGACCGACCGCAAGTGGGCGTACATCCGCCTGGAGGGCACCACCTTCGGCGACGTGCCGCTGAACGCGGAGCTGAAGCTCGAGGTGTGGGACTCGCCGAACTCCGCGGGCGTCATCATCGACGCGGTGCGCGCGGCGAAGATCGCCCTGGACCGCGGCCACGGCGGCCCGGTCGAGTCGGCCTCCTCGTACTTCATGAAGTCGCCGGCCAAGCAGTTCTCCGACGAAGAGGCTCGCATCTCCGTCGAGGACTTCATCGCGGGCCGGTAGCCCGACCGTTCTTCCACAGGGGGACCCCGTTCCGGAGCGCGAGCTTCGAAGAGGGGTCCCCCTTGGCTTTCACCGGAGTTATCCTCGGACAATGCGCACCGACGGCCACGTTCGGAACCTCGCGAGCAACCGCCGATTCAGGCACCTGCTGGCGGTGCGGCTGACGTCCCAGGCCGCCGACGGCATGTTCCAGGCCTCGCTGGCGCTCTCGGTGTTCTTCAACCCCGCGCTGGGCGAGGCGAGCGACCCGTTCCGGTACGCCGCCGCCGTCGCGATCCTCCTCGGCCCGTACTCCCTGCTCGGGCCGTATGTGGGCACGGTGCTCGACCGGTTCAGCCGCCGCAACCTCATCGGCGGGGCGAACCTGGGGCGGGCGGCGCTGATGATCGTCATCTGCCTGACGCTGCCCGGCGGGTTCAACTGGTCGTGGGTGCTGTGCGCCATGATCGTGCTGGCCGCCAACCGGTTCGTGCTCGCCGGCCTCGGGGCCGCGCACCCGCAGGTGGTGCCCGCGAAGGACCTCGTGACCGCGAACTCGCTCGCGTCGACGCTCGGCGCGCTCGCGTACGGGCTCGGCCTGGCCACCACCGGCATCGCGAAGCTCATGGACTCGGGGGTGTCGTACTCGATGCTCGCGCTCGCGGCGGGCTGCGGCTACCTCGCGTCGGCGTGCATCGTGGGGATGTCGTTCCGCCGCCACGACCTCGGCCCGGAGGCGGACGAAGAGGCGCCGAGCGGGCTGTGGCGCGGGATCGCGCAGACCAGCTCGGGCATGTGGGAGGGGTTCAAGCACCTCGGCCGCCGCAAGGGCCCGGCCCTGGTCATGGCCGTGCAGGGGCTGCACCGGTTCCTGTACGGGATCGTGTTCATCATCTCGATCGCCCTGTTCATGGGGTTCTTCTGGGACATCGAGTCCGATCCGACCCGCAAGACCACGATCGCGTGGCTGCTGGTGCTCGCCGTCCTCGGCAACGTCGGCGTGCTGGCCGCGGCCATCGCCACCCCGCGCGCGACCCGCGTGTGGGGGCCGAAGAACTGGATCGTGGCCCTCATGGCGCTGTGCGCGGTCGTCGCCGGGACGCTCTCGGGAGTGCTGCTGCCGGTCATGTTCGCCGTCGCGGTCCTCCTGGTGAACATCGCCTCCCAAGGCCTCAAGATCACTGTGGACACGAGCATCCAGCGGGGCGTCGAGGACGCCTACCGCGGCCGCGTCTTCAGCGTCAACGACACCGTCTACAACGTCGGCTACCTCGCCGGGCTCTTCGCGGCCGCGTTCGTCGTCCCCGAGAACGGCTACGCGCCCGGCACCCTCGTCGGCGTCGCCCTCGCCTACGGTCTGATCTGCGTCGGATACGCCTACCTCGCCCGAGACGAGGCCCCGTACGATGCACAGACATGGAGCCCCGCCACGACCGAAGCGAGACCGACCACGAGCCCGTAGCGTCGAACCCCTTCCGCGGGACGGCCCCCTGGCAGCGCGAGGGCACCGGCAGCTTGAAGCGCGGACTCGCCGGGCTCGGCGCGGTCCTCCTCACCGCCGGCTCGATCGCCGCGGTCGCCTGGCTCGCCTTCCGCGACGACGGCGAAGCCGCCGAAGAGGCCGGCGAGGTCATCACCGAGCAGTGCACCGTCACCGAAGCGGACGACACCGGGAACGGCGCCGACCCCATGCAGCCCGGCGCCCCCGAAGAACGCTCCCTCGCCACGATCCAGACCAGCTACGGCGAGATCGTCGTGCTCCTGTGGGGCGACCTCGCCCCCTGCGGCGTCGAGGCCTTCACACACCTCGCGCAGACCCCGTTCTACGCCTCGCACGAATGCGACCGGCTCACCACGCAGGCCGTCGACCCGACCGCGATCCTCCGCTGCGGCAGCCCCGGCCTCGCCGGCGCCGCCGAAGAGGACACCGAGGACACGTACGGCCCCGGCTGGCGCTTCCAGGCCGAGACCGGCATGGCCGGCAACGACGTCGCCGACGTGCTCGCCCTCATCACCGACGACAAGGGCCGCGCGGGCAGCGCCTTCGCGCTCATCCGCGGCGCGGCCGTCCCCACCGCCGGCGTCAGCGTCATCGGCGGCATCGTCGACGGCTACGAAGTGCTCGACCAGATCGCGGCCCTCACCGAGACCGTCGAATACGACGGCGCGCCGCCGGTGCCCGTCGAGATCTGGGGCGTCGTCATCAGCCCCGTCGACGGCATGCAGTCCCAGCCCGGACTCGGCACCGGGACGCCCCCGCTGCCCACCGGCACCGCGACCCCGCCGCTCGGCGGCCTCACCCCGTCGGGCACCGCCACGCCCACGGCGCCCGCCGGAACGCCGACCGGCACCGCCACCCCGACGGGAACGGCGACGCCCACCGGCGCCGCCACCAGCACGACCCGCTAATCCGAGCTCTCGGAACCGGAGCCGTTGCGCTTCGCGTACTTGTCCACGTACTCCTGGCCCGTGAGGCGCCGGATCGCGTCCATCACCTCGTCGGTGACCGCCCGGATCACCACCCGGTCGTTCTCCATGCCCTTGTACCGCGTGAAATCGAGCGGCTTGCCCACCCGCACGCCCACCGGCGCCACACGCGGCCGCGACTCGCCGATCGGCAGCACCTTCTCCGTCCCGATCAACCCCACCGGGATCACCGGCGCACCCGACGTGAGCGCCAACCGCGCCACACCCGGCTTGCCCCGGTACAGGCGGCCGTCGGGGGAGCGCGTGCCCTCCGGGAAGATCGCGAACACGCGGCCCTCCTCAAGCACCTCCAGCGACGGCTCCAGCGACGCGGCGCTCTTGCGCCCGCCCGAGCGGTCCACCGCGACCTGCCCCAGCGCCTTCACCGTCGAGGAGATGATCTTCCCCTTCAGGCCCGCGCCGGTGAAGTACTCGATCTTCGCCATCGTCGCGATGTGGCGCTTGGTCGTCAGACCCAGGAAGTAGTGGTCGGCCACGGAGAGGTGGTTCGACGCCAGGATGACCGGCCCGTCCTCCGGGATGTTCTCTTTCCCGTCGATCCAAGGCCTGTAGATGAGCTTGATGGTCGGCGCGGCCGTCCATTGCAACGTCTTGTACAGCACCGTGTTCAGCTCTCCAGTGGTCTCACCCCGGCTGCGGGAAAGGTCGGGTGGGACCAATTATGGCTCGCGGACCGCACCGGGCGACACCCTCGAGCCACTCTGGCCCCCGCCGCGGGCGCGGCCGGGCCCCGCCGGGAAGGCAGGCCAAAGTCTAAGGCATGTGACAGCCCTACAGGTACTGCCCGGGATGGTGGTCGCGATCGTCACCGCGCGCCGCCCGCTCGGCCATCACGGCCCGGAGCTGCGGCGGAACGTCCTCACCCGCCGGCAGGGCCTTCAACTCGCCCGAGCGCATCTGGTCCAGCTGCAGGCGGGCCGCCATCTGCTGCGCCACCAGCGCCGCCTGGATGCCATGGAACAGCCCTTCCAACCAGCCCACGAGCTGGGCCTGAGCGATCCGCAGCTCCGCCTCGGTCGGGATCTCGTCGGCGCTGAACGGCAGCGACAGCCGCTCCAGCTCGTCCCGCAGCTCCGGGGCCAGCCCGGACTCGAGCTCGGCGATCGACCGGGCGTGGATATCGCGCAGGCGCTGGCGGCCCTTGTCGTCGAGGTCGGCGGCGCGCACCTCCTCGAGGAGCTGCTTGATCATCGAGCCGACGCGCATGACCTTGGCCGGTTCGGGGACGAGCTTGGTCGGGTCCGACTCGTACCGGTCCTCGGCGTCGACGTCCTTCGCCTCAGCCTCGGCGGTCACGGGGTTGCCGTCGGCGTCGACGATGAGCGGCTGGTCCTCCGACCCGCGCTCCTCGTAGCCGCCCTGCTCCGGCTTGCTGTTCGCTTCAGTCATGGTCGGTGTGGCCCCACTCGTCTCGGTGTCCGTTCCTTCCCGAGCCTAACGCGGAAGGTCCGCGGGGTGTTCCCGTAGGCGGTGCGCTGGAGCGGCCCGAGGACTCGGCGACACTTGGCTGCGGCCCCGGAACCCGGGCCGTCGGTCGCGTGCTGAAGGCGCGAAAAAGCCCGATGGTCGAAACCATCGGGCTCTATCCGTGCGCGAGGGGGGACTTGAACCCCCACGTCCTTACGGACACTGGCACCTGAAGCCAGCGCGTCTGCCATTCCGCCACTCGCGCCAGCGAGTGGCGGAATCCAAAGCACAGTCGCCACTCGCGTGAGTTGTCGGCGAAGCCGACGGGAACGATACTATCCTGCGCTCGCTTCAGGTCACCACCGGGTATTGCCTTGGTTGAGTCGCGGGCCACTCACAGGAGCGGCCGGAGCCGCCCGACCTGCTGCTCGCCGCCGGTGACTTCCGGCCATGTGAGCGAGTCGACCTCGGGCTTGGCGTCCGCGGGGACCTCGTAGCCGGCGAGCTTGGTGAGCGCGCGCAGGGCGACGGGCGTGGAGGCCCGGCCCGCGCCGTCGTCGATCTTGACGGCGACCGCGCCGACGCCGGGGGCGGCGAGCACGTGGACGCCTTCGGCGCCGCCCTTGGCGAGGAGGCCGGGCAGGGCGGTCATCATGCGGTGGTCGGGGCCGCGGGTTCCGTCGATGAGCTTCGCGTTGGCGCGCATGGCGTCCGCGACGCGGCGCTCGTTCGAGCCGGCCGGTGCCTCGACGAGGCGCGCGAAGGCGCGGGCGAGCCCGGCGAGGGTGACGGCCAGGACGGGAGCGCCGCAGCCGTCGACGCCGATGGCTTCGACGGCGTCGCCGGTGAGCTCTTCGACGGTGGCGATCACGAGCCGCTGGAACGGGTGCTCGGGGTCGCGGTAGGTCGCGAGGTCCCAGCCGTTCGCGGCGCAGGCCGCGAGCATCCCGGCGTGCTTGCCGGAGCAGTTCATGTAGACGCGGCGGGCGCCAATGCCCGCGGCGACCACCGCGTTGCGGGCGGTGGGGTCGCTGGGCAGGTCGGGCGGGCACTGGAGGTCGGCCTCGCCGAGTCCGGCGCCGCCGAGCACGGAGGCGACCTGGGCGAGGTGGAACGGCTCGCCGCGGTGGCTCGCGGAGGCGATGGCGAGGTCGGCCTCGGTGCCGGGCGTCCAGCCGGCGCGGAGCATGGCGAGGGCCTGCATGGGCTTGTTGGAGGAACGGGGGAAGACGGGGGAGCCGGTGTCGCCGATCGAGGCGAGGAGGTTCCCGGAGGGGTCGATGACGGCGACGCTGCCCCGGTGGAGGCTCTCGGCGAATCCGGACCGGACGATCTCGGCGACGGGTTCACCGCCGCGGTAGGTAGCACTCATACCGCGAGGCTAGTCGCGCGGCTAGAGACTCGCTGCCTGATCGCCCACGATGAGACGCACGTCCGAGTCGGCGGCAACGGCGCGTTTCACGAGGGCGAGCGCGATCTGGCCCAGCTCGTAATGCTGCACGGCGGTGCCGATGAGGCCGATCTGCTTGTCGCCCATGAGGATCGGGGTGCCGTTGGCGGGCGGCTGCTCGCTCGTGCCGTCGAGGTGGAGCATGACGAGTCGGCGCGGCGGCTGGCCCAGGTGGTGGACCTTCGCGACGGTCTCCTGGCCGCGGTAGCAGCCCTTGTTGAAGTGGACGGCGCGTTCGATCCAGCGCGGGACCTCGTGCGGGACGGTCTTCTCGTCGGTGTCGGTCCCGAAGGCGGGCAGGCCCGCGGCGACGCGGACGGCGTCCCAGGCCCAGGTGCCGGCGGGGACCGCGTCGCCGCCGAGCAGGAACGTCTCGACGTCCGCGCGACGGACGCACAGGTCGAAGGTGGGGACGCCGAGCGCGTCGGTGCGGCGGATCCAGCCGTCGGCGGAGTCGAGCGCGTCGCCGGGGTAGACCGCGGTGGGGTTCAGGGGGATGTCGCGCTGCACGAACTTCGCGGCGGGGACGGGCTGCACGGTCGGCGCGGCCTCGTCGGCGTCCTTGAACGTGTAGGTGAACAGCGCCCACGCGGCGTTCTCGTCGCGGATGTCGACCTCGGTGCGGAACTTCATGAGCTCCAGGTACTTCAGGAGCGCTTCGCCGCGGCCGGGCTCGGTGTCGAGCCAGGTGGTGGTGCCGTCGTCGAAGACGTTCATGTGGTGCTCGACGCGGCCGGTGGGGGAGAGGACGAGCGCTTCGGTGCCTTCGTGCGGCTTGAGGCTCGTCAGGTGCTGGGTGGTGAGCGAGTGCAGCCATTCGAGGCGGGCCGGGCCGGTGACGGAGACGAGGTCGCGGTCGGAGCGGTCGAACAGCGCGCCGGTCTCCATCGCCTTGCGCTGCTCGGTGAGCGGGCCGCCGTAGTGCCAGGCGGTGCGGCCGGCGTCGGTGGCGACGGCGCCGGGCAGGTTCAGGAGCGGCGAGGGCGCGGCGGTGTTGCTGAACGAGGTGTTCATGCGTGCTTCTCCAGGCATTCGGCGCAGGTCCCGAACACGGCGACGTGGCCGATGTCCATGACGAACCCGCAGGTGTCGGCGACTTCCTCCCGCGCGTTCGCGAACAGGGAGGGGTCGACCTCGGTGATCCGGCCGCAGCGGTGGCACACGAGGTGCGCGTGGCCGCGGTCGCCTGACAGATGGTACGTCGGGGCGCCGTGGGAGAGGTGGGTGTGCGAGACGAGCTGGAGCTCTTCGAGCAGGTCGAGGGTGCGGTAGACAGTGGTGATGTTCACGCCTTCGACCTGGCCGCGGATGCGCTCGTGGATCTGCTCGGGGGTCGCGTGTCCGAGCGCGCGGACGGCTTCCAGGACGAGCTGGCGCTGCGCGGTCATGCGCAGTCCCTTGGAGCGCAGCACCGCCGCCAGTTCGGTCTCGGCCTCGGCTTCGGTGGGCATACGTGCATCGTACTGCGCCGGCCGCCGAGCGGACGCCTGCGCTGCCGCCGCCCCGGGGCTCACTCGTTCGGGTGACATGGGGGGCGCGGGGGCCGGTTCTTGTCGTACCCCTCGGCCACGCTGGCACAGTATTCTCCCCTCCAGTGGTGGGCGGGGGGTGGTGGGTGGGGTGCTGCGGGCGGTGACCGGGGGCAGAATGAGCACATGGCACTAGTGACCGCAGTACTGCACCGCGGCGTCGTCGACTCCGACGCGCCGCTCCTGTGCGCCGACGACCTCGGAGTCCTTCGGGGCGACGGCGTCTTCGAGACCATCAACGTCCGCGCCGGGCAGGCCTTCCTGCTCTCGGAGCACCTCGACCGCATGGCGAACTCCGCGCGCCGCATGGAGTTCGAGCTGCCCGCGAAGGCGGACATGGCCGAGCTCGCCGAGCAGGCGCTCGCCGCTTGGCGCGAGCGGGCCGAGGGCGAGGGCGCGCTGCGCCTGGTCGCCACCCGCGGCCGCGAGCACGGCGGGCCGCCCACGGTCTACGCCACCGTCGACCCGGTGCCGCGCGAGCGCATCCTGCCGCGCCGGGACGGCCTGAAGATCGCCACGGCGACCTTGGGGGTGAATGCCGATGCGCGGGGTGAAGCCCCGTGGCTTCTAGGCGGCGTCAAAGCCCTGTCGTACGCGACGATGATGGCGGTGACCCGCTGGGCGAAGACGCAGGGCGCGGACGACGCCCTGTGGGTCTCGGCCGACGGCTTCGCCCTGGAGGGCCCGACCTCGTCGCTGCTGTGGCTCGAGGGCGAGACCCTCTGCACCACGCCGACCTCGACGGGCATCCTGCCGGGCACGACGAGTGCGTACCTGCTGGAGCAGGCCCCTAAGGCGGGCTTGAAGACCGCGGAGAAGCTGATCTCGGTGGAGGACTTGAAGAACGCCGAGGCGGCGTGGCTGAGCTCCTCCGTGCGCGGTGTGGCCTTCATCACCCAGATCGATGACGTGCCGGTGGAGCTGCGCCCTGACATCACGGCTGAGCTGGACAAACTCGCGGGCTTCGAGGTTCCCGAGTAACGGTTTGACATCGTTTCCCAGGTTCTTCTCAGGCTCAGCACAGGCCACGCCCAGAGACGGTCCTCATAGTAATGAGTGTTCCGGTCACGCCGACAAGCCAAACGGACGGACATGGGCAGTCTTCCGGGAGGCACGGAACAATCCGGGGGCACAAAACCAGTAAGGGCAATCGGGCACAGCCCTACTGGTGCCAATGAAAAGTGGAGCTCCTCCACTTTATCGGGGCCGCAGCGAATGGGCAAGCGCTGCGGCCCCATTAACGTGTAACAGGAACGACACGAAACCATCTCGGCCGCATCGAAACCGTGAGTCCGCGGCACTCAACCTGCGAGGACTTTGCCGGGGTTGAGGATGCCGAGCGGGTCGAGCGCGTTTTTGATCCGCCGCTGCACTGCCAGATTCACCGGGTCGAGTTCCTTTGCGAGCCAATCGCGTTTGAGCATTCCCACGCCGTGCTCACCGGTGATGGTGCCGCCCATGGCGAGTGCCATCTCCAGGATCTCGTCGAACGCGGCCCGCCCGGCTTCGAGCGAGCCCGGCTCCTCCGGGTGCACGATGATGTTCGGGTGCAGGTTCCCGTCCCCCGCATGGGCGATGACGCCGATGACCACGCCGTGCTTCGCGGCCGCGGCCTGCACGCCGTCGAGCGCTTCGGCCAGGCGCGAGCGCGGCACCGCGATGTCGTCGACCAGGACCGTGCCCAACCGCTCCATCGCGTGGTAGGCGCTGCGCCGCGATTCGAGGAGCGCGTCGGCCTCCTCGGCGTCGGTGGCGCGGTAGACCTCTGAGGCGCCGGCCTCGGTGCAGAGCGCTTCGATCGCCGCCAGCTCCTCGGCCGGATTCGCGTCGGCGGCCACGAGCAGCATCGCGGCGGCCTCGACCGGCAACCCCATGGGGCGCAGGGCTTCCAGCGCCCGCAGGTGCACGTTGTCGATGAGCTCGAGCAGGCTCGGCTGCGCGCCCGCGGCCATGATCGCGGTGACGGCGCGCCCGGCGTCAGCGGTGGTGCCGAAGACCGCCGCGAGGGTGAGCCGCCCGGCCGGGATCGGCGAGAGCTTCACGGTGGCCTCGGTGATGACCCCCAGGGTCCCTTCGGATCCGCAGAACAGCCGCACCAGGTCGTACCCGGCGACGCCCTTCGCGGTCTCGCGGCCGCAGCGCATGACCTCGCCCGAGGCGAGCACGACCTCGAGGCCCAGCACGTACTCCGGGGTGGTCCCGTACTTGACGCAGCACATGCCGCCCGCCGCGGTGGCGATGTTCCCGCCGATCGTGGAGATCTGCCACGAGCCCGGGTCGGGGCTGTAGCGCAGCCCGTGTTCGCTTGCGGCGCTGCTGATCGCGGCGTTGAGCACGCCGGGCTGCACCACCGCGAGGCGGTTGACCGGGTCGATCGAGAGGATCTCGTCCATGGGGGAGACGTCGAGGAGGACCGCCCCGTCCACCGCGGTCGCCGCTCCGGCGAGACCGGTGCGGGCCCCTTGCGGCACCACGGGAACCCCGAGTTCGGCGGCGACCTGCAGGGTGGCGCTGACCTCCGCCGTCGACGCCGCACGGACGAGCGCCGCCGCCCGGCCGGGCGGCACGAGCCCGGCGTGGTCCACCGAATGCGCGGCCAGGACATCGGCATCGGTCACGGGCGACAGCCCGGCCCCGCGCAGCGCGGAGATCAGATCGCTCATCCCGCGAGGGTAGAGCCCGCGATCGGCCGTCCACCAACCCCCACCCACCACTCGAGGGGAAAGAAGGGTCCGCCGCAAGCCTCCAGCCCGGGTCCGACAGGAAACCGCCGAAAACGCCACTGGCGGCGGCAATGTCACCCGAAAGAGTGACTACGCGCGGAGCGCGATCGAGTCATGGCGACCACCCGACGGCGACTCGAAAGAGCGCCTACGCGCGTAGTGCGATCGAGTCATGGCGACCACACGACGGCGACTCGAACGAGCGCCCACGCGCGGAGTGCGATCGAGTCACGGCGGCTACGAGACGGCGAGCCGGCCACGCGCGGCGGCCGATGCCCTCGGCGCAGCGGGAAGGGCGGTCTACCGCCTAGGCGTACGGGTCGGTGTCGACGACCTCGCGGATGATCTCCGCGAGCGCCTCGACCCGCTCGATGCCCTCGTCGTCGGTGGCCGAGCCGCCGGTGAGGATCGCGATCTTGATCGGCGCCTCGGACTCGCCCTCGATCACGCCGATCGAGTTCACCACCCACTCGCCGCCCATCGCGTCGCGCGTGTCCCAGCCGTTCTTCATCCACACGGTCTCGTCCTCGGCCGCCGCGGCCGAGACGCCCCACTGCTGCGAGTCCGCCAGGTCGCCCATGAGCGAACGCGCGTAGTCCACCTGCTCGGCGTCGAGCACGCCCTCGTACAGCGCCAGTTCCAGCATCCGCAGCTGGTCCACCGCGGTCGTCTGCGTCTTGCCCCACTGCTCGGTCTCGTTCGGGTTCGTGTTCGCGAGCCCGTAGTCGATGTGCGCCTGCCGGATCGCGTCGTGCCCGTCGTCGAACGTGCCGCCGTACAGCATCTGGTTCGTGGCGTCGTTGCTCGAGTCCTTGATCATCGACTCTGCCGCCGCCAGCAGCCAGTCCGGCACCTCGTCGAGCGTCCCGTACGCCTCCAGCACCATCGTCAGGATCTCGACCTTCACGATCGACGCCGTGTCGTGCTGCACGTCGCCCTCGTACGCGAGCTGGAACTCCGCGTCGTCCACCGCGACCGAGGCGTAGAAGTTCTCGTCCTCGAGCCCCGCCACGTACTCGCCGACGGCGGCGTCGAGGTCGTCCTGCAGGCGGCTCTGCGCGGCCAGGCGCAGCTCCTCCTCCGAGGGCTGCAGCGTGGAGTCCTCGTCGGCGGACTGCTGGGAGCCGGGCAGGGTCCCGGCCGCCGAGCCGCCGGCACCGCCGTCGTCGCCGGAGAGGTCCACGACGTAGATCACGGCCGCGATGAGCACGGCGATGGCAGGGACGACCAGGAAGGGCCAGAGCCGTCGCGATGGGGCGTGCTTGGGCGGGGAGGTCACAACAGGAACCTTGCTTCAGTGCGGGGGCGCGAACGAAATGCTGCGGCCCACGCTAAAGCAGTCATCGAAGCGACCACAAGCAGGGGTGATTGAGAGTTCCGTAACGGTTGCGCAACACCGCCTGGATCACCCTGGTGATCCCGCTCTCGCCGCGGTCGCCCGCCTGCCGGCGGCCCCGGAACGCCGAAGCGCCCGCCGAGGGCGGGCGCTTCGCTCAAAGCTCTGTATCGGCGGGCCGTGAGGCACTGGGACGGGCGCTCGAAATGGGACCTGGGGAGGAAATGACCATCAACGACCGCCCGAACCGCAGTGCCTCACGGAGACTCCACCGCACCGCGCCGCAACCGGGAGGCCCGCGAAGCGCGGGCCTGGTCGGGGCCGGTGAGGCACCGGGCCGCGCGCTGCCGGTCGCGCCGGTTCCGCACCCTGCCCCCCGGCACCCACGCCGACGCCTGCGCGCCGTGCGAGTGCGCCCGCGGCGCGGGCTGCGCGCCGACGGTCGGGGAGGCGGGAACGGGAGCGGTCGCGGCGGCCTGCGGCGCCGGGCTCGGGACGGGCACCGGCGTCACGCCGCCGCCCGCTGCTTGAGAAGGGTGCGCGTCACCGCGGCGGCCATGCCGACCAGGCAGATGATCGCGACCAGCGCCAAGAGGCCGTTCGCGCCGTCGGCCACGGCCTTCGGGTCGACCGCGACGACCTCGACATCGACGGCCGGGCTGTCGCCGCCCGCGCCGGAGTCCTGCGCCGAAGGCGGCGGGCCGAACGCGTTGACCTCTTCGTCCTCCACCGCGGGCTCCTCTTCCGCGGCGGCCGGGTCCTCGGCGACCTCGCCCTGCTGGGCCTCGCCGCCGTCCGCGGCCGCGTCGCCCTCGCCCTGCGAGTCGTCTTCGGGCGCATCGTCATCGCCGCCGTCCGTCGGCGGCAGCGCGATGTCCTCGCCCGCCTCGTCCTCGTTCGGCTGCTCATCGGCCTGCGCCTCGACCACGCGGACCTGCGCCGACTCGTACTCGGCGAACAGACCGTGGCAGTTCGGGACCATCGCCACCTCGGCCGAGCGGTTCATCTCGAACACCTGGCTCGCCCCCGAGCCGATGTCGTACACTTCGTCGCCCACGTGCAGCTTCGCGTCGGTGCCCAGGTCGTTGCTGTACCGCACCTGCGAGCCCTGCTCCACCGTCAGCTCCGACGCGTCGGGGGAGGAGGTCGCCGACACCAGGCCGAGCGTGCCGCAGTCGCCGCTGAACACGACCTCGCTGCCGCTGCCCGACTCCGGCTCGTCCGCGGTCGCGATGCTCACCCCGGCCGCACCGCCGATCGCCAGCATCGAGGCGGCCGAGATCGCCGCCAGGCGCGACTTCCGCCGGTGCGCGCGCCGGTCCATGGCCTCCTGGATCGCGGGCGCGACCCGGCCGTCGTTCACCGGGTACGGCAGCGGAGGACGCGTCTGGGCCCGGGACTGCTTACCGGGCTTCGTGGTGTGACTTCCCATACCTGCGGCTCTCCAACTGCGTCTTCGACCGGATCACGACCTGATCGTTAGCGGGAATCAGGTCTCAAGAGCGTTCAACGAGCGGGCGCGCGAAAGGTGACGGCCGCGCTCCCCCCGAATCCGCCGCGCCCGCCGCGATCCGTCCTCATGCGCCCGTATCGAGCGGCGCACCCGTCCGTAGGATGTCCGTGACAGCACCGAGCGAGGGACCGCGAGAACCCCATGGCCACACCTGCGCCCGACACCGAGCCCGCCGCGACCCGCGAGCCCGAGCCCACGCCCCCCGGCGAAGGCCCCCGGACCGGCACCGGCGACACCACCATCCACGAATCCGAGCGCTGGCAGCGCTTCGCCGGCGGCGAGCACCCGCCCGAGACGCTCCGGCCCGGCCGCTGGCGGGCCTTCGGCCGCGCCCTGCGCCGCGCCGCCCGCAGCGAATGGACCCTCGCCGGACTCTGCAGCGTCCTCCTCGCCCTCGCCATGACCTGGCCCCTCGCCCGGCACCTCACCGACCGCATCCCCCACGACACCGGCGACCCGCTGCTGCTCACCTACATCCTCGGCTGGGTCGGCCACGCCCTCCGCGAGAACCCCGCAGGGATCTGGGACACCAACAGCTTCTGGCCCCTCGACGACGCCTACCTCTTCACCGACACCCTCATGGGCTACGCGCCCGCCGCGCTCTTCATCACCAGCCCCACCAGCGCGCTCGTCGTCTACAACCTCCTCTACATCGGCACGTTCGCCCTCGCGTTCCTCGGCGCGTACGCCCTCCTGCGCCAGCTCGGCGCCCGCGTCGCCGGCTCCGCCGTCGCCGCCGCGGCCTTCGCCTACGCCCCTTGGAAACTCGGACAGGCCGGGCACCTCCAGGTCCTCTCCAGCGGCGGCATCGCCCTCGCCCTCGCCATGCTCGCCCGCGGCCACGGCTACTCCCTCAGAGGAGGCTTCAAGCCTGAGCGGCAGCGGCCCGGCTGGATCATCGCCGGGTGGCTCACCGCCCTGTGGCAGTTCGCGATCGGCGCCGGACTCGGCATCCCCTTCGTCTACCTGCTCCTCGGCATCGGCGTCGTCGTCGGCCTCCACTGGCTCGCCAAGCGCCCGCGCCTGCGCTGGCAGACCCTGGCCGCCAACGGCGTCGGCGGCTCCGTGTTCAGCCTCGGCGTGCTGTGGATCGCCGACAAGCACGCCGTGGTCGCCGAGAACTACCCCGAGGCGATCCGCGACATCGCCTACATCAAGTGGTTCGCCCCCACCTGGCAGAGCTTCATCATCGCGCCCCAGGAGTCCCGCGTGTGGGGCGAGGCGCACGAGGCCGCCCGCGCCGAGCTGACGTGGGCGCCCGAGCAGGCGCTTTTGGTGGGCTTCACGCTGTTCGCGCTGGCGATGGCGGGCCTGGTGTGGTCGTGCTGGACGGGCCGGCAGCGGGTGTGGCTCGCCCTGGGCGGCGCGGTCGTGTTCGCGATCGCCATGGGCCCCAACTTCCTCGACGACGGGTCATGGGCGTGGGTGCTGCTGTACGAGTACGCGCCGGGCTGGGACGCGATCCGCACGCCGGGCCGGCTGGCGATCTACCTGACGCTGATCCTGGCGGTGCTGGCGGCGGGGACGCTCACGCGCATCGCCGACGACGCCGACGAGCTGGCGCACCGCGCCCGTATCGACAAGCGCCTGAAGGTGAAGGCGCCCAAGCGGATCCACGCGCTGCTGTTCCTGCCGGCCTTCCTCGTCCTGTGGGAGGGGATGACGGTGGCGCCGTACACCGAGGTGCCGCAGGCGCCGGTCGACATGTCCGAACTCGAAGGGCCCGTGCTGTTCCTGCCCGCGGGCGGGGGCGACACGAAGGTCCAGTACTGGTCGATCGACGGCTTCCCGGAGGTCGCCAACGGGGTCGCGGCGTTCACGCCGGACGAGCAGGCGGGCCTCAAGTCGATGTCGACGGGCTTCCCGGGGGAGGACGCGATCACGTCCCTGCGCGAGGCGGGGATCGAGACCGTCGTGGTCGTGCCGGGCTCGCTCCCGGGCAGCGACTGGGACGGCCTCGACACGGCCATCGACCCGTACGGGGTCGAGGTGGAGCGCACGGAGACCGCCGTGATCTACGACCTCAACGCCGACTGACCGCCGGCGCGAAAACCCGTTGACAGGGTTTTCGCGTCCGTCCTACCGTGATCGCGGATCCGCAGTTCGCGGACCGGTGTTCGGGTCCCTTGCGGCCCTAGAAAGCAGTGTTGATGTCCCGGTATGCGCCGAGTGCGCCTCCCCGCACCGCGTAAGACCCTGTCCGCCGCATCTCCGGTGCGGTGACCGGGCGCGGTGCCGCAGCGTCGCCTCGCTCCGTGAACGCCTGCGCCGCAGGCGCCGGACGCGCGCGCCCACCGAAGGCCGCTCGGCCTCTCTTGCTGTCATTCCCGATTTCCTCCAGCAAGGAGCCCCGAGGTGTCGAACACCGGCAACACGCTCAAGATCCACACGTTCACCTGCGCTTGGTGCGGTCTCACCGTCACCAGGAGCGCCGCCGACGATTCGGTGCGCAACCACTGTCCGTCCTGCCTGCACTCGCGGCACGTCACCGACCACGTCGAGGGCGGGCCGAGCGACTGCGAGGGCCGGATGACCCCGATCGCCATCGCCGTCCTGCGGACCGGCGACTGGATGCTCGTCCACCGCTGCGTGCGGTGCGACGAGCTCACCTCCAATCCCGTGTGCGCGGACGACAACCAGCTCATGCTCATGCGCATGGCGGTGCGACCGCTCGCGCAGCCCCCGTTCCCGCTCGAAGCGCTCGGCAGCCTGTAGGAGGTGCGACGATGCCACGACGCACCAGGCCGCGCGACGACGCGCAGCGGCGGCAGCGCCACAAGGAGGTCCTGCACGCCGGCGGCGGCCACCGGGCGAACGATTTCCGCTGCGTCGGTTGCCGTCTGACCGTTCCGGTGGTCGCCCCGGGGACCGCGCACCGCAACCACTGCCCGAACTGCCTGGCGAGTCTGCACGTGGACCGCCGCATCCCGGGCGACCGGGACGCGGCGTGCCGCGGGCGGATGGAGGCGGTGGCGATCTTCGCCCGCCCCGACGGCGAGTGGATGATCGTCCACCAGTGCCGCTCGTGCGGCGAGCTGAGCACGAACCGCATCGCGGGCGACGACAGTGTCGTGGCCTTGATGCGGTTGGCGCTCAAGCCGCTGCAGGACACCGAGCGGGCGAGCCGGACGCTGCTCGCCCTCTGAACGCCCGATCCGGCCGCCGCGTGGCGCTTCGCGTTGCGCGGCGGCCTACGACGGCCCCATCGGGGTGAGGAACGTCAGAGAGCCGACCGCGTCGAGGCGCGGCGGCGAGTGCAGCGGCGACGAGGTGACGTCGAAGGTGCGGTGCACGCCGCGCTGCTCGATGCGCATGAGGCTGCGTTCGAGCGCGTCGGTCTGGAGGGTCTGGACCGGCGCGAGGCGGGCGAGCTCGGCGTCGACGAGCGGGTGGGCGCCGGCCGTGAAGTCGAGGAACCTGATGCCGGCGTCCAGGAAGCGCGGCATCTCGACGTCGACCTCGGGGCCGAAGCCGAGCACTCGGCGGGCGGCCCGGGAGGTGGCGACGATCCGGGTGTCGGCCGCGAGGAGCAGGCAGGCGTCGGCGCTGGCGGCCACGGCGGTGCGCCAGGTGGCCAGGGCCGGGTCGAGCCTCCTGCCGTCGGGTCCGGGACCGGAGTGCCGCAGCGGGATGACGAGTTCGAGTTGTGTCAATGTGGGCGTCCCGGGGGTAGTTCGTAACGCTCAGTCTGTCCACGTTAACAGAGATAAGTTGATCTTCGTCCCCCGCGCGTCTACCCTCAGATCATGAGTGCTGATGACGCGCCCGCTTTCGGTGTCGATTCCGAGGTGGGGCGCCTTCGCAGTGTCGTGCTCCACCGCCCCGGAGGCGAACTGCGCCGCTTGACCCCCCGCAACAACGGCGCGCTGCTGTTCGACGGGATCCCCTGGGTCGAACGGGCCCAGGCCGAGCACGACCGGTTCGCCGGGACGCTCCTCGAGCACGGCGTCGAGGTCCTGTACATCGGCGCGCTGCTCGCCGAGAGCCTCGAGATCCCCGAGGCCCGCGCGGCCGTGAGCGTGTCGGTCACCGCCGACCCGCGACTGGGGCAGACGCTCGGGCGCGAGCTCGCGGCGTACCTGGCCGACCTCGAGCCCGAACGGCTCGCGGCGGTCCTCGTGGAGGGCTTGACGAAGGAGGAGTTCGGCTCCTCGACCTCGCTGCGGCACAAGATGATGCGGCCCACCGAGTTCGTGATCGACCCGCTGCCGAACATGATGTTCACGCGGGACTCGGCCGTCTGGATCGGCGACGCGGTGGCCGTGACCAGCCTCGCGATGCCCGCGCGGCGGCGCGAGACCACCCTGACCGGCCTGATCTACCACCACCACCCGCGCTTCGCCGCGGTGCCGAAGCTGTACGACCCGTCGCTGGAGCACCTGGAAGGCGGCGACGTACTCGCCCTCGCGCCGGGCGTCCTGGCCGTCGGCGTCGGCGAGCGCACCACCCCGGCGGGCGCGGAGCGCCTGGCGCGCAAGGCGTTCGCGCACGGCCGCATCCGCACGGTGCTGGTCGTCCCGATCGCGCAGCGCCGCGCCACGATGCACCTCGACACGGTGTGCACCATGGTCGACCGCGACCGCATGGTCATGTACGCCCCGGCCGAGCAGCGCCTGGAGGCGTACACGCTCACCAGCGCCGACGGCGGTGAGACCCTGGACATCCAGGGCCCGAAGCGGTTCCTGGACGCGGCGGCCGAGGCCATCGGCGTCGACCGGATCGAGATCATCCACACCGGCGCGCGCGACGTGGTCACCGCCGAGCGGGAGCAGTGGGATGACGGGAACAACACCCTCGCCCTCGCACCCGGCCTCGCGGTCGCCTACGAGCGCAACACGGTCACGAACGCGCGTCTCGAACGCGCCGACATCAAGGTCATGACCATCGCCGGCTCCGAACTCGGCTCGGGCCGCGGCGGCCCGCGCTGCATGTCCTGCCCGGTCTCCCGGGACCCCCTGGGCGCGTAGGCGTCTGGACGCAGCGGAGGGCCGGACGCGATGCGTCCGGCCCTCCGTCTCGCTTGCGCGGCCGCTGCCGGGGCCGCCCCGGCCGCCGTGTCAGTCCCCTTGAGGCGCAGCCCTTTCATGTGGCTTGCGAATATTGTGTACCAATCGCGAAGGCGGATGCTGTTACGCTGAGTCGCTGAACGCTTCTTCCTCCCCTCGGGGGAGCCGGCAACGCGGAAGGGCACATGAGTAAGTCTGACCCCGGACTGCATCAAGCTGACCGCCTCACCGAGAGGCAACGCCAGGTACTGGTCTGCATCGCGAAAGGGATGACCAATTCGGAGATCGCGGCACGCCTCCACCTCTCGCAGCGCTCGGTCGAGCGCGAGATCGCGAGCGCGCGCAGGGCATTGAAGGCGAAGAACCGCGAGGTGATGCTCCTGCTCGCCTTCGACCGCCGCGTGATCACCAGCGAGGATTTGCAAGTCCATGCCGAATCGCACAAGAATGACGAGCATTGCGACTGCGCCGGAGGCGCAAAGAGACGCACCGATCGGCAACGGTGATGTGAGACTGGCGGTGCACCGCCAACATGCCTTGGCGCACTTGCCACTCGCGAATGCACCTGAAAGACTGGAGCCAGTCCGGGATTCATATGGACGAGGCTTGGCGCAGCAGCTTCCCAACCGTCACGCCAAGCCGAGGCAACCAACCGCAATACGGAGCTGCCGCGACAAAGATATCAGAGCGATAGACGCTGTCGTGCTGCTCCGAAACAGAAACGGAGCAAGAGCCTTGAAGCTCAAGCGAATTCTCACCACCGGGGCCGTTGCGGCCACCTTCGTCATCGGTGCGGCGGCGCCCGCATTGGCCGAGAGCGTCGGCGGCGGCACCTGGTACCACGGTGTCGGCGGCGGCGAGGTCTGGTCGGACTACTACCACGGTTCCAGCTGCCACACGGCCAGCGTGAACGGCGCCTACTTCGAGCGGGCCACCGCCAACGCCGGCATCTGGGCGCGGGCCGACGCCCCGGACACCATCTGGGTCGACGAGGCGTACTGGAACAACCGCTGCTGATCCGGTCCACAAGAGACCTGTGAGCACCTAGCTGTGGAGGGGCGGCCCCGCCGTCCCTCCACGGCTCCTATCGGCAAAGGCAACGAAGCTTGGCACACCGAAGCATCGGATTCGTCCACGCGGCCAATTGGGCGTTCGCCGCGATTCTCGGTTTCCTGTTCACGATTCATTGGGACGAACAGGTTCCGCTCACGGTCGCTTCCGGAATAACGGTCTCCGAAGGGGAATCGACGGAGCCGTCGGAGTCCCTTCGGCCGGCGATCGCCGCATTCGCCCTCGAGCATCAGATCACCTTCGCCGAAGAGCGGCGCGATTTCGACGACTGGCAGGGCGGCAGGGTCCTCTACCTCGTCGACGGCGACCCGGCCGTTCCCGGCGCCGACTGGCTCGCCGGCGGTTTCGACGACTTCTCGCGGTCCGTCGACACGCAGGTGCGGCCGTACGACGCCCTGGACGGCGACGCGGCCGGGAACTACGCTGTTTTCGGAGCGCCGGAGAAGGCCCGCGAGCTGGCCGACTTCCTGGAATCCCAGGGACTGCGGACCGATCGGTTCGAAACGACCGCTTGGGAAACGGTGCTCGAACTGGTCGACCGCTCGATGAGCTCAGCGCTGTCGATGATGCTCCTGGTCGCCGCCGCGATCGTCGGCGCGGGCGTCCTGCTGGGGACCCGCGCCTACGGCATCGGCCGCCTGCAAGGGCTGCCGTTCGGGAGCCTGCTGCTCGGCGACCTGCGCCGAGTGGCGAAGGTGTGGGTGACGGCGGGGGCCGCGACCCTCGCGACCGCACTCGCCGCGCTGGCCTTCTACAACGGGCTCGTCGGCATCGGCCGGTATGTCGCCGTGGTCCTGTGCCTCGTCCTCGTGCTGACGTCGGCGGCCGTCGCCGCGCACGCGGTGATGCTGCTGCTGACGATGCAGGTGCGGATCCTGGCCTCCGTCAAAGGGGAACTCCCCGGCAGGACCGCCGCCGGCGTCGCGTACACGCTGCGCCTGGTCACCGTCGTGATCGCGCTCGCCCTGGTCTCCCAGGCGTTCGCCCTCGGAAGCGATCTCGCGCAACGCGACCGCGTCTTCGACGACTACGCGCGACTGGGGGACACGGCCTCGATCACCGTCGGGCTGGGGTCGATCGAGGAAGAGGAGGCGATGGTGCGCGTCGTCGGCTCCTGGCTGCGGAGGGAGGACCAGGCGGGGCGCCTGCTCCTCGCCGGTGAGCGGGTGCTGCCGTCCGCCGATCCCGCTCTGGCGGCGCAGCCGGTCCTCTACGTCAACGACCTGTTCCTCGAGGAGCAGCGGATCGAGCTGGCCGACGGCGGCACCGCCGCCCCCGGCGGCGCGACGCCCCGCGTGCTCGTGCCCGCCGGGCTCTGGGACCGGGGCGACGAGGTCGTCGGAGCCCTGGCCGCGGACGTCATCTGGTCCGATCCGGACACGCTGGCCGCGGTGCGGCCCGTGCAGACCCGAGGCGGCCAAGCGGTCTTCACCTACAACACGACGGGCGGCGCAGGGCGTGCCCACGGGCAGCTCCAGCAGGACGAGACGTACGCGACCGATCCCGTGATCGTCGTCGTCCCGGCGGCGTCCGGCCTGCTCAACGACGACGGGTACCTGCAGTTCGCCACCGGCAGGAGCGCGCTCTTCCCGGACCCCGCGGCCGTCGAGGCGGCGCTGGAGCAGGACCCGGAACTCGCCAGGTTCATCATGTCGGCGACACCGGTGGCCGCGGGCGTCGCGGCCGAACACCAGGACCTGCTGCGCGAGTTCAGACTCAATCTGTTCAGCGCCTTCGCGGCGGCCCTCGTGCTGGTCGTCACCGGCATCGGGACCGTGCTCGTGCACACCCGGCAGCACGCGCAGTGGATCTTCGCCCGCCATGTCAACGGCTGGCGGTACACGGCGGTGCACCGACTGCTCATGTCCTTCGAACTCGGCGTCCTCCTGGTGCTGCTCGCCTGGCTGCCGTACCAGGTCTGGTCGCAGAACCGCGAGATCCACCGGATGTACGGCGAGCGGCCCCCGTTCGCGACGCCGACGCTCGGCGTCCCCGAGTGGACGTCGATGGGCCTGCTCGGGCTCGTGGCGGTCGGCGGCGTGATCGCCGCATTGGCGTTCACCCATCGCCGCGTGGTCCGCGACGGCGCGAGCGAGGCATAGCAGCATGACTACCGATGGAGGCACCGCAGTGCTGGAGACACGGACCCTGGAGATGGCCTTCGGTGAGCGAAAGCTCTGGAGCGGCCTCGACCTGCACCTGAAACCGGCGCGGATGACCGCGCTGACCGGCCCCAGCGGGTCGGGGAAGTCCACGCTGCTGAACTGCTTCGGCCTGCTCGAGAAGCCGACCGGCGGCGAGATCCGCTACGGCGAACGGGACCTCACCCGGCTCGGCCCGGGCGCGACGCGGCGGTTCCGGCGCGACGTCCTCGGCTACCTGTTCCAGAACTACGCACTGGTCGAGAACGCGACCATCGCACAGAACCTCGACGTGGCGCTCCGCGTCCGCCGAGTGCGAGGCGGCAAGGCGCGGAGCGTCGCCGCCGATGCGCTCGAACGAGTGGGGCTGGCGGGGCGCGGCGGCGAGCGGGTGAGCCGGCTGTCCGGCGGCGAGCAGCAGCGGGTGGCCTTGGCCCGCCTGCTGGTTAAGCGGCCCAAGCTGGTGCTCGCCGATGAGCCGACCGGGGCTCTGGACCACGGCAACACCGAGACCGTGGTGCGGCTGCTTCGCGAGATGGCCGACGACGGAGCGTGCGTCGTGATCGCCACCCACGACGACTGGGTGCGCGACCAGTGCGACGAGGTCGTCGCCGTGGACGCTTACACGGGCTGAACGGCGCGGAGGGCCGGACGCGATGCGTCCGGCCCTCCGTTCTGCTTGCCGCGCTAGATGTTCGCGGCGATGTCCTTGCGGTAGTAGCCGCCCTCGAGCTTGACGCCCTCGGCGAGGGCGTAGGCCTCCTGGCGGGCCTGGGCGACCGAGGCGCCCGTGCCGACGCAGTTGAGGACGCGGCCGCCGGTGGCGATGAGCTGCCCGGAGGCGTCGAGCGCGGTGCCGGCGTGGAAGACGCCCGCCTCGTCGGCGCCGTAGAGCGGGCGGCCCGTCACCGTGGTGCCGGGGTAGCCCTCGTTGGAGACGACGACGCACACGGCCGCGCCTTCGCGCCACCACAGGCTGCCGAAGTCATCGAGCCTGCCGGTGGCCGCCGCGTGCAGCAGCTTGCCGAGGGGGGACTCCAGGAGGGCGAGGACCGCCTGGATCTCCGGGTCGCCGAAGCGGGCGTTGAACTCGACGACCTTGAGGCCCTTCGAGGTCAGGGCCAGACCGCAGTAGAGGGTGCCGACGAACGGGATGCCGCGCCCGGCGAGCTCGGCCAGGGTCGGCTCGGCGACGCGCTCCATGATCTCGGCCACGAGGTCGTCAGGGGCCCACGGCAGCGGCGTGTACGCGCCCATGCCGCCGGTGTTGGGGCCGGTGCCGCCGTCGCCGATGCGCTTGAAGTCCTGCGCGGGCAGCAGCGCCTTGGCGTGCGTGCCGTCGCTGACGACGAAGAGGGAGACCTCGGGGCCGTCCAGGTACTCCTCGATGACCACGCGCTCGCATTCGAGGGCGTGGGCGAGGGCCTGGGCGCGGTCGTCGGTGACGACGACGCCCTTGCCGGCGGCGAGGCCGTCGTCCTTGACGACGTAGGGCGCGCCGAACTCGTCGAGCGCGGCCTCGGCCTCCTCACGGGTCTTGCAGACGCGCGCGGCGGCGGTCGGGACGCCGGCGGCGGCCATGACCTCCTTCGCGAAGGCCTTCGAGCCCTCGATGAGGGCGGCCTCGCCGCTGGGTCCGTAGACCGGGATGCCCTTCGCGCGGACCGCGTCGGCGACGCCCGCGACCAGCGGGGCCTCGGGGCCGACGATGACGAGGTCGGCCGCGGAGGTCACCGCCAGGGAGGCCACGGCGGCCGGGTCGGTCTGGTTCACCGGCACGCAGTCGCCGAGGGCGGCCATGCCGGGGTTCCCGGGGGCGCAGATGAGCTTGGTGACGGATTCGTCCTCGGCCAGCGACGCCGCGAGGGCGTGCTCGCGGCCGCCGGAGCCGATCAGGAGTACTCGCACAAGCCCAGTTTACGTGGCGGATACGTGCAGGTTAACCGCCACGCCGAGTGGTTCCCGCAACTCGGGACCGGCCGGGCGCGGCCGACGCGCCCGCGAGCGCGGTCTCTTTCGGGTGACACGGGCGCCCGGGAGGCCGGTTCTTGTCGTACCCGCGGGGCAATGTCGGCACTACGGTCCCCTGGGTGGGTGGGGGTTCGGGATGGGCGCTGACAGTGACCCACCCGTACCGGGCGGGTAGTGCGCAGCGGCCGCCGCCGCGCCGTGCGGGTCACGCCCCGCCGCCGGTCGTGGGCGCGCAGGCGCGCGCAATGCCATGATGGGCGCGTGACTGCGAATGTGCTCGCCGAGCGTTATGCCTCCGCCCCGATGCGCGATATCTGGGACCCCGTCGGCAAGATCAAGGCCGAGCGGCGCCTGTGGCTGGCCGTCCTCCAGGCCCAGCACGACCTCGGCGTGACCGTCCCCGACGGCGTGGTCGCCGCCTACGAGCGCGTCCTCGACCAGGTCGACCTCGCCTCGATCGCCGACCGCGAGCGCGTCACCAAGCACGACGTGAAGGCCCGCATCGAGGAGTTCTCCGACCTCGCAGGGCACCAGCACATCCACAAGGGCATGACCAGCCGCGACCTCACCGAGAACGTCGAGCAGATGCAGGTCCGCCAGTCGCTCGAACTCGTGCGCGACCGGCTCGTGGCCGCGCTCGTGCGCCTCGCCGCCCGCGCCGCGCAGCACCGCGATCTCGTCATGGCCGGGCGCAGCCACAACGTGCCCGCCCAGGCCACCACCCTCGGGAAGCGGTTCGCGACCTGGGCCGAAGAGCTCCTCGCCGCGCTCGACCGCATCGAGGACCTGCTCAAGCGCTACCCCCTGCGCGGCATCAAGGGCCCCGTGGGCACCGCGCAGGACATGCTGGACCTCTTCGACGGCGACACCGCGAAACTCGCCGAGCTCGAGACCCGCGTCGCCGCCCACCTCGGGTTCGAGCGCGTCATGGACTCAGTCGGCCAGGTCTACCCGCGCTCGCTCGACTACGAGGTCGGCTCCGCGCTCGTCCAGGCCGTGGCCGGCCCCTCCTCCGCCGCGCTCACCATCCGGCTCATGGCCGGGGCCGAGCTCGCCACCGAGGGGTTCATGCCCGGCCAGGTCGGCTCGTCCGCGATGCCGCACAAGATGAACACCCGCTCCTCCGAGCGCGTCAACGGCCTCGCCGTGGTCGTGCGCGGGTACGCCGCGATGCTCGGCGAGCTCGCCGGCGACCAGTGGAACGAAGGGGACGTCTCCTGCTCGGTGGTGAGGCGCGTCGCCCTCCCCGACCTCTTCTACGCCGTCGACGGATTGTTTGAGACCTTCCTCACGATCCTCGACAACTTCGGGGCGTACCCGGCCGTCATCGGCGCCGAACTCGACCGCTACCTGCCCTTCCTGACGTCCACAAAGGTCCTCATGGCGGCCGTCAAGCAGGGCGGGGGCCGCGAAGACGCGCACGAGGCCATCAAAGAGCACGCCGTCGCCGTCGCCCGCGCCATGCGCGAGTCCGGCCAGCGCGAGAACGACCTGTTCGACCGGCTCGCCGCCGACCCGCGTCTGCCCCTCGACCGGGCCGGGCTCGACGCGCTCGTCGCGAATCCGGGTGAATTCATCGGCGCCGCAGGCGATCAGGTGGACCGCGTCGCCGAAAGGGTGGCTTTGGCGGCGAAATCGCACCCTGAGGCCGCGTCCTACCGGCCGGGAAACATCCTATGACTCGCTGTGACCTGGCACCGTCCTCGTAGCTCGGCGCTGGCCCTGGTCAGGGCCGGTGAATATGCTTGCCCTGTTGTCCCGTCCATGTGACCGACAGGAGTGCGCCCGTGGCCCGTGTAGTGGTCGACGTGATGCTGAAGTCCGAAATCCTCGACCCCCAGGGCGAGGCCGTCCTCGGGGCGCTGCCGCGCCTCGGCGTGAACGACGTGTCGTCGGTGCGGATCGGCAAGCGCGTCGAGATCGAGTTCGACGAGAACGCCCAGAACGTCGAGGAGCAGTCGCGCGTGATCGCCGACCAGCTCCTGGCCAACCCGGTCATCGAGAACTTCTCGGTGACCGTAGAGCGCAGCCCGATCGAGGGCGCATGAGCGCGCGCGTCGGGGTCGTGACCTTCCCCGGCTCGCTCGACGACCGGGACGCCGCCCGCGCGGTGCGCCTGGCCGGGGGCGAAGCGGTGGGCCTGTGGCACGACGACGCCGCCCTCGGGCAGGTCGACGCCGTGTTCCTGCCGGGCGGGTTCTCCTACGGGGACGCGCTGCGCTGCGGCGCGATCGCCCGCTTCTCGCAGGTGATGGACACCGTGAAGGCCGCCGCCGCCCAGGGGATGCCCGTCCTCGGGGTGTGCAACGGCTTCCAGGTGCTGTGCGAGTCGCACCTGCTGCCCGGCGCGCTCGTGCGCAACGCCCACCTGCGCTACCGCAACCGTCCCGCGCGCCTGCGCGTCGAGACCTCCCGCACCGCGTGGACCCGCCTCTACGAGCCGGGCGCCGAAGTGGTCTTCCCCGCCAAGCACGGCGAGGGCCGGTACGTCGCCGACGAGGCCGTCCTCGACCGGCTCGAGGCGGAGGGCCGCGTGGTCTTCCGGTACCTCGACAACCCGAACGGGTCGATGCGCGACATTGCCGGCGTCACGAACGAGGCCGGGAACGTCG
This sequence comes from Glycomyces sp. NPDC049804, assembly GCF_040674615.1. NCBI lineage: Bacteria > Bacillati > Actinomycetota > Actinomycetes > Glycomycetales > Glycomycetaceae > Glycomyces > Glycomyces sp. NPDC049804. Next base: position 34,841 of record NZ_JBFAMQ010000013.1, on the reverse strand, counting down.
TGGGCCTCATGCCCCACCCCGAGCACGCCGTCGACGAGCTCACCGGCCCGTCGAACGACGGCCTCGGGATCGTCGCCTCCGTCCTGGCCCACCTCACCGGGGCCGCCGACACCAGTGGAGTCAGCCGATGAGCCACCTCAACGTCGCGGTCGACACCGTCGGCGTCGCCGACGCGACTCCCGACGAGAAGCAGCCGTGGGCCGAACTGGGCCTCAAAGAGGACGAGTACCAGCGGATCCGCGAGATCCTGGGCCGCCGCCCCACCCAGTCCGAGCTCGCCATGTACTCGATCATGTGGTCGGAGCACTGCTCGTACAAGTCGAGCAAGGTGCACCTGCGCCAGTTCGGGCAGAAGAACCCGAAGACCCCGCGCCTGCTCGCGGGCATCGGGGAGAACGCCGGCGTCGTCGCGATCGACGAGAACCTGGCGGTGACCTTCAAGGTCGAGTCCCACAACCACCCGTCGTACGTCGAGCCCAAGCAGGGCGCGGCGACCGGCGTCGGCGGCATCATCCGCGACATCATCGCGATGGGCGCCCGCCCGATCGCGGTCATGGACTCGCTCCGCTTCGGCGCCATCGACCACCCCGACACCGCCCGGGTCCTCCCGGGCGTCGTCGACGGCGTCGGCCACTACGGCAACTGCGTGGGCCTGCCGAACATCGGCGGCGAGACCTACTTCGACCCGTGCTACCAGGGCAACCCGCTCGTCAACGCGCTCAGCGTCGGCGTCCTGCCCCGCTCGCGCCTGCAGTCGATGCAGGCCAGCGGCGTGGGCAACACGGTGATCCTGCTCGGCGCGAAGACCGGCCGCGACGGCATCGGCGGCGTGTCCGTGCTCGCCTCGGCGACCTTCTCGGAGTCCGGCGAGGACGACGCGCGCCCGAGCGTGCAGGTCGGCGACCCGTTCACCGAGAAGCTGCTCATCGAGGTGTGCCTGGAGCTGTTCGACGCCGGGCTCGTCGTGGGCGTCCAGGACCTGGGCGGCGCGGGCCTGACCTGCGCCCTGAGCGAGACCGCGGCCGCCGGCGACGGCGGCATGCACGTCGACCTCGAGCTGGTCCCCTTGCGCGCCAAGGGTATGGAGCCGCAGGACATCCTCGCCTCGGAGTCGCAGGAGCGGATGCTCCTCATCGTCGACCCCGCCAAGGCCGAGGAAGTCCTCGCCCGCTCGCGCCGCTGGGGCCTGCTCGCCACCGAGATCGGCACCGTCACCGACTCGGGCCGCCTGGTCATCGACTTCCACGGCCAGACCGTCGTCGACGTCCCGCCGAAGTCGCTCGCCGACGAGGGCCCGGTCTACAACCGGCCGCTCGCCGAGCCGAACGACCTGCAGCTCATCGCGGTCGACCGGGCCGAGACGCTGCCGCGGCCGACGACCCCCGAGGAGATCCGCCAGACCGTCCTCGACATGGCCGCCAGCCCCAACCTGTGCGACAAGTCCTGGATCACCGAGCAGTACGACTCGTCGGTCTTCGGCAACACCGTCCTCGGCACCCCGCACGACGCCGGCGTGGTCCGCCTGGACGAGCGCACCGGCGTGGGCATCGCGATCTCCCTGGACGGCAACGGCCGCTTCGCGCGGCTCGACCCGTACACGGGCGCGCAGCTGGCGCTCGCCGAGGCCTACCGGAACGTCGCCGTCACCGGCGCGACCCCGATCGCCGTCTCCGACTGCCTCAACTTCGGCTCGCCGGAGGACCCGCACGTCATGTGGCAGTTCGAGCGGGCCGTCACCGGCATCGCCGACGGCTGCCAGAAGCTCGGCATCCCGGTCACCGGCGGCAACGTCTCGTTCTACAACCAGACCGGCCGCGACGCGATCCACCCGACGCCCGTCATCGGCGTGCTCGGCCTGCTCGACGACGTGCACCGCCGCATCCCGCTCGGCCTGGGCAAGACCGGCGACACGATCGCGCTCATCGGCGAGACCCGCGAAGAGCTCTCTGGCTCGGAGTGGGCCTCGGTGAAGCACGGCCACCTCGGCGGGGTCCCGCCGGTCGTCGACCTCGACCACGAGATGAAGCTCGCCGAGCTCCTCTCGCGCCTGGCCGAGACCGAGCAGCTGGCCGCCGCGCACGACCTCTCCGAGGGCGGGCTCGCGCAGGCGCTCGTTGAGGCGATCTGCCACACCGGGCTCGGCGCGCAGATCCTCCTGCCGGAGGGCGCGGACCCGTTCACGTACCTGTTCTCGGAGTCGTCCGGGCGGGTGCTCGTGGTGATCCCGCGCGGCCAGGAGCTGGCCGTGCGCACCGCGTGCGAGCAGCGGAGCCTGCCGATCACCCCGCTGGGCGTGACCGACGCGAACACCGACGGCCTGCACCTGCGGGACCTGTTCGACATCAGCCTCGCCGAGCTCGAAGCGTCCTGGAAGGGCCGCATCGGCGCCGTCCTCGGCGAGTAGGCGGTACACGAACCGCCCCGGGGCTTTCGGCCCCGGGGCGGTTCACTGTATATAAGGCGCCTAGCCGTGGAGCGGCTCGCCGGTGGGGGCCGCGAGCGGCAGCAGGTCGCTGAGGTCGGCATGTAAGGCGCCTAGCCGTCGAGCGGCTCGCCGGTGGGGGCCGCGAGCGGCAGCAGGTCGCTGAGGTCGGCGCGCTGGCCCGAGGCCGAGACCTTGCCGGAGGCGAGCGCCTCCTGCCATCCGGTGCGGCCGGTGGCGAGGAGCAGGAACACGAGGGGTTGGCATTCCACGACGTTCGGGGGCGTGCCGCGGCGGTGCCGGGGGCCCTCGACGCACTGCACCGCGCCGTACGGGGGGACCCGCACTTCCACGGAATGACCTGGGGCTTTGGCGGCGAGCGCCTGCAGCAGCTCCCGCACCGCGCCCTTGAGCGTCTCGCGCTCGGGCGCTTCGTCGTTGTCGATCGCGGCCATGGCATCGACCACAGCGTCCACGGGGAGACCTCCGAACCACGTTAGACTGCCGTTACGGCACGTCGCCGAACGGGCGTGCTTTTCATATCGTGCCGTTGGTGAACAGCACTCGACTTGTGAGTGTCGAATGAACGCCGCCGTGCCTGCACCCCGGTCCCGTGACCGAAATGAGACCAGGCATAGTGGCGACGACGGCCCGCTTCCGTGGGTTCGTCGTGCCTGCCCGTGGCAGATCGCCGCGAGTGGCGCTGGATGGCACATGCCCAGGAGGGGATGTAGATGACCGTAGCGGCCGAACCGAGCGGGACCCAGACTAACGTCCCGCGGTCCCGGCGCGGAAGACGGGGTGGCCTGCGCGCGCGCCTGGCCGGCCTCGCCGCGGCGGGCGGTGTGCTCCTCGGCATCCTGGCGTTCCCGCAGGCGGCGGCCGCGCAGGACGTCGCCGGATGGTTCAACGGGGCGTTCAACCCGAACCCGGTCTCGATCGGCGGCCAGGCCGCGGTCGTCACCTTCACGGTCATGAACAACAACCCGGTGCAGCCCAAGGACATCACCCTGAAGGCGAGCCTCGACGGGTTGAACGACTACGTCTCCGCGGTCGACAACGACGGCGGCGGGGGCGCCTGCATCCGCGAGGACGCCGACAAGGTCAAGTGCGCGGCGGTCGAGCCGGGCGGGCAGCGGACCGTCTCGTTCTCGGTGATCACCGCGACCGAGTCGGACCTGCCGAGCGGCGAGCAGGTCTCGGGGAACTTCACGGTCAATTTCGAGGGCCAGACCCAGTCGAGCGGCCTCAGCATCGTCGGCACCGCCACGGTCGCCAACGTCTCGTCGATCAAGGGCGAGGTCACCTCGAACGCCGAACCGGTGCCTGACGCGGAGCTCGAGCTCACCGACGGCGAGGGCGAGACGCACGAGACCACCACCGACGACGACGGCATGTACGAGTTCACCGGCGACTCGTCGAACCCGATCGCGCCCGGCGAGATGACGCTGAAGATCACCGCGGAAGGGTTCGAGGACAAAGAGGAAGACCTCACCGTCCGCGAAGGCAACAACGAGTACACGCTGAACATCACGCTCTCCGCGACGGCGGAGGAGACCACGGCCGCAGCGGAGTCGCCGGTCGTGGAGACGAGCGAGGAGTCCTCGCCGCCGCCTCCCGCCGATGAGGGCGGCATGTCCGGGACCCTCGTCTTCCTCATCATCATCGGCGCGCTCCTGGTCGTCGGCGGCATCGTCGGCATCTTCTTCCTGCTGCGCGGCGGCAAGGACGACAAGGACGACGACGGGGAGAGCTTCGCGCCCGACACCCCGCCGGACCACACGCCGACCGCGGCCCAGGTCGGGACGCCCGGCGTGTACCAGGCCGGGCCCGCGCCCGGTTCTGACGCGCCGACGATGATCCACCCCGGCGGCCTCGTCGACGGGGCGGGCGCCGCGCCGACCCAGTTCGGCCCCGCCTACGGCGGCGGCTCGGACTCGACGCAGGTCATGCCGCAGGGCGGCTTCGGCGCCGCGCCGGGCATGCCGGGCGGCCAGGTCGGCCCCGACGGGACCACGATCCTCCCGGTCGTCAAGACGCCGGGCGGGCCCGGCGCCTCCGACGCGACGCAGATCATGCCGCAGGCCAACCTGTCGCAGCCGCCGGCCGCACCGCCGAGCCCGTACGGCGACGCGCGCCACTCGGCCCCGCCGAGCGCCTTCTCCGACCCGGGCGCGACCCGGCCGCACCCGGGGCCGTCGCCGGCCGGCTCGCCGAGCCCGTACGGCGACCTTGGTTCGACCCGCCCGCACCCGGCGCCCACGCCGCCGCCCGCGACCGGTTCGATGTTCGACCCGCAGCAGCCGGGCAGCGCGCCCCGCGACTCGGGTTACAGCGCGCCGAGCGCCCCGCAGGACTCCGGTTACGGCGCGCCGAGCGCGCCCCGCGACCAGAGCTACGGCCCGCAGGGCTCGCCGAGCGCGCCCCAGTACGGTCCGGGCTCGCAGGCCTACGGCGCCCAGGGCGGCCAGCAGGGCTACGGCGCGCCGAGCGCGCCGCGCGGCGACTCGTACTCGAGCGCGCCGCGCCGCGATCCCTATGCGCCGCAAGAACAGCCGCCCGCAGGTGACTTCGGGGCGACCCGGCCCATGCCGCAGTACGGCGACCAGCCCCAGCCTCCGGCCGCGCCCTACGGCGGCGAGCCGAACCGCGAGGGCGACGACCAGGACCAGCGCGGCGAGCGCCGCAACTGGGGTGAGTGGGACGACCGCCCCCGCTCCTGGTAGCGGCCGCAGCGACTACTGAAACGCCGTGCCGGGCAATGCCCGGCACGGCGTTTCCCTTCGAGGGGTGGTCTGGCGGCTGGTTCAAGAGTCGCATCGGGGTACGACATTCCGGTGTTCGAATACCGGCGGCGGGCGGAGGCGGCGGTTCGCGGGCGCGCCGCATCTCTAGGGTGCGGATTCCGAAGCGCCCCTGATACCGAGGGTGGCATGCGGGTGTGACAGCTCGTGATCCGCGGCCGGTGCGGGCGGTTCGCGGGCGCGCCGCATCTCTAGGGTGCGCGTTCCGAAGCGCCCCTGATACCGAGGGTGGCATGCGGGTGTGACAGCTCGTGATCCGCGGCTGGTGCGGGCGGTTCGCGGGCGCGCCGCATCTCTAGGGTGCGCGTTCCGAAGCGCCCCTGATACCGAGGGTGGCATGCGGGTGTGACAGCGCCTGATCCGCGGCTGGTGCGGGCGGATTTCGGGCGCGCCGCATCTCTAGGGTGCGCGTTCCGAAGCGCCCCCGATACCGAGGGTGGCATGCGGGTGCGACATCGAGGTGTTCGAAGCGGCGGTGGCCGGCCTCCGGTGGGGCCGGCGCTGCGAGCGCTGCCCGGCGTGATCGCTTTCACGGACGGGTGAAACCGGCCCCCGTAGGCCGTTATGCGATGAGTTTCACCTCTTCAGCGAGGGGTCCGGCCCACAACGGCCGTTGTTGGACGGTGGCGACTTCCCGCAGGTCCGATAGACTGTGAATGGCGGTTCCGCCAGATGGCGAAGCTCGCGTGCAGCATCGATGGATGCCGCGGCGGGGCTCGTGAGCCATCGACTCAGCCCAGCAAACTGAGGAGTTGCAGTGGCCCGAGGTGACGGTCGACTCACCACGGAACTCGATCCCGACAGTCCCGGCCCCCGCGACGCCTGCGGCGTCGTCGGCATCTGGGCCCCCGGGGAAGAGGTCTCGAAACTCACTTACTTCGGGCTCTACGCGCTGCAGCACCGCGGCCAGGAAGCCGCGGGCATCGCCGTCTCGGACGGCGCGCGCACCGTCGTCTACAAGGACCTCGGCCTCGTCGCCCAGGTCTTCGACGAGTCCACCCTCGCGCCCCTCCAGGGCCACTTGGCCATCGGCCACGCCCGCTACTCCACCACCGGCGCCTCCACCTGGGAGAACGCCCAGCCGACCATCCGGTCGACCTCGACGGGCACCGCGATCGCCTTGGCGCACAACGGCAACCTGGTGAACACCGCCGACCTCCTCAAGGAGGTCGACCGCCTCGGCATCGACATGGGCACCACCACCTCCGACACGCACCTCATCACCGCGCTCCTGGCCGCGCACCCGGACGAGTCCGTCGAGGCCGCCGCCGAGCGCGTGCTCCCGCAGCTGCGCGGTGCGTTCTGCCTCGTCTTCATGGACGAGAACACGCTGTACGCCGCCCGCGACCCGCAGGGCGTGCACCCGCTCGTCCTCGGCCGCCTCGCCTCCGGCTGGGCCGTCGCGTCCGAGACCGCCGCGCTCGACACGATCGGCGCGCATTTCGTGCGCGAGGTCGAGCCGGGCGAGCTGCTCACCATCGACGAGCACGGCCTGCGCTCGACCCGCTTCGCGAACCCCGAGCCCAAGGGCTGCCTGTTCGAGTACGTCTACCTCGCCCGCCCCGACACGAAGCTGGCCGGGCGCAACGTCTACGCCACCCGCGTCGAGGTCGGCCGCACCCTCGCCCGCGAGTACCCGGCCGACGCCGACCTCGTCATCGGCGTGCCCGAGTCGGGCATCCCGGCCGCGATCGGCTTCGCCGAAGAGTCCGGGATCCCCTACGGCCAGGGCTTCACCAAGAACCAGTACGTCGGCCGGACCTTCATCCAGCCCTCGCAGTCGCTGCGGCAGCTGGGCATCCGCCTGAAGCTCAACCCGCTCGTCGACCAGATCAAGGGCAAGCGCCTCGTGATCGTCGACGACACGATCGTGCGCGGCAACACCCAGCGCGCCCTCGTCCGGATGCTCCGCGAAGCGGGCGCGGTCGAGGTCCACATCCGCATCTCCGCGCCGCCGGTGAAGTGGCCGTGCTTCTACGGCATCGACTTCGCCACCCGCGCCGAGCTCATCGCCGGATCGCTCGACACCGACGGCATCCGCGCCCAGATCGGCGCGGACTCCCTCGGCTACGTCTCGATGGAAGGCCTCGTGCGCGCCACCGAGCAGCCCGCGTCCCGGCTCTGCATGGCCTGCTTCGACGGCCAGTACCCCATCGAACTGCCCGCTTCCGATCTGATCGGCAAGCACCTCATGGAAGCGCCCCAGGCATCGAAGCCCGGCGTCCAGCGATCGACCGAAGCGAGCACGCAAGTGCGGGAAGGGACCACAGCGTGAGCAGCGGCACCACCACTCCGAGGACCATCTCCTACCAGTCCGCGGGTGTCGACATCGACGCCGGCGACCGGGCGGTCGACGCCCTGAAGCCCCTGATCAAGAAGACCGTCCGGCCCGAGGTGGTCGGCGGGATCGGCGGGTTCGCCGGGCTGTTCGCGCTCGACACCGAGAAGTACAAGAAGCCGCTGCTGGCCTCCTCGACCGACGGCGTGGGCACCAAGCTCGTCATCGCCCAGAAGATGGACATCCACGACACGGTCGGCATCGACCTCGTCGCGATGGTCGTCGACGACCTCGTCGTGTGCGGCGCCGAGCCGCTGTTCCTCCTCGACTACATCGCCACCGGCCAGGTCGTGCCGGAGAAGATCGCCGCGATCGGCGGCGGCATCGCCGACGGCTGCCGCTGGGCCGGCTGCGCGCTCATCGGCGGCGAGATCGCCGAGCACCCGGGCGTCATGAAGCCCGACGACTACGACATCTCCGCCACCGGCGTGGGCGTCGTCGAGGCCGACCAGCTGCTCGGCCCCGAGCGTGTCAAGCCCGGCGACGTCGCGATCGCCATGCGCGCCTCCGGCGTCCACTCCAACGGCTTCTCGCTCGTGCGCGAGGCCCTGTTCGGCGTGGGCAAGATGGAGCTCGACACGGTCGTGCCCGAGTTCGGCAACCAGCGGACCCTCGGCGAGGAACTGCTGACCCCGACCCACATCTACGCCAAGGACTGCCTCGAGCTCGCCAAGGAGTGCGACGTGCACGCCTTCGCGCACATCACCGGCGGCGGGCTCGCCGGCAACCTCATCCGGTCCGTCCCCGAAGGCCTCCAGATCGAGGTCGACCGCGGCACGTGGACGCCGAACCCGGTGTTCGACGTCGTGCAGCGCGTCGGCGGCATCGGCGGCGAGGAGATGGAGCGCACCTTCAACATGGGCGTCGGCATGGTCGCCATCGTCGCGCCCGACCAGGTGGACCGCTCGCTGGCGGTGCTCACCGCCCGCCACGTCGAGGCCTGGACCATCGGCGAGGTCACCGCAGGCGCCGGCGGCGTCACGCTCGCGGGTGAGTATCTGACGGCTGGCTAGGGATCCCCGGGTCCTCGGACCCGGCCTCCCGCCCGTCCAGGCCGGCGGCCTCCGCCTCGGCCGCTTCGAGCGCGTCCCGGTGCTGCTTCGCCTTCGTGCTGAGCCACAGCCAGATCAGGCCGAGCGTGGGCAGCACCGCGGCGGCGATGAGCGCCGGCACCAGGTGCAGGGTCGGCGTGAGCATGACGCCGAGGATGAGCAGCACCGAGATCAGGATCGTGCGCCGCGTCGCGGGGTCGAACACCGAGAGCGGGCCGAGCGGGATCGTGTGCCACGGCACGCGCTTGGCCATGCGGATGATGATGAGGCCCAGCAGGAACCCGGCGGGCTCGTCGGAGAGCCAGTGCTGGCCGAGGAACACCTGCGAGCAGAACACGATCACCGGCGGGGCGATGAGCAGCGCCCAGCGCGCCCACGCGGGGATCACGTGGCCGATGAGCATCACGATGAGGCCGAACAGCAGGATCGAGTTCACGGCGTGCCCGGAGGGGAACGCCGTGGCGTCGACGATGTTGGGGCCGCCGCCTTCAGGGTGGTACGTGAAGAGCAGCGGCCCTTCCGGGGAGACCTTGAACAGCGCGAACGGGTGCTGCGAGAGCGGGCGGCCCAGCAGGTGCTTCATGCCGAGGATGCTCGCGAGCGTGATGAACGAGATGACGTACATCAGCAGCGGCCGGATCGACCGCGAGCGGAGCGCGCACCAGATCGCGATGAGCAGCGTGACCGACGCGACCGTGCGGGCCTGGCCGAACTCGGCCCCGCCCCTCGCGATGTTCGCCAGCCACTCCACGTCGTTCGCGTCCACGGCCCACAGGCGCACCTCGATGTCGAGGCGCACGAGCCACGACGGGTAGCTCACGAAGAACGCGAGGGCGAGGAACCCCAGGAACATGAAGAGGTCGGGCCACCAGCTCTTGGGGCGCTTCCCGTACGGTTCCCAGTCGAACCAGCCCACGGGGATGTAGCGGCGCAGCGGCGTGATGATCTGACCGACGAACGCGTCGTCACGGACAGTCACACCTCGGTCCGTGATCCCCGCGCTCCTGCGCGCGGTCGTCGACCGGTTCGATTCAGAAGGCATAGATGGATGTTCGCCTGCGAAAGTGAATTTTGATGCCGCCACACCCGAACTGGACCGAATTTGTTATCAGGTCGGTATATATGGTGTGGTTTGGGACGCAGCAGGATTGAGCTGCGCCGATACTCCGCGATACCGGTCACGTTCCACCGAGACCCCGGCGAGACCGCGGACGTGACCGGCATCGCCTGCGGCTCAGGCCGGCACGGGCTGCGTGTCGGAGGCGCCGATCACCGGGTAGTCGGTGTAGCCTGCCGCGCCGCCGCCGTAGAGCGGCAGGTCCGTGCGGAGTGGATTGAGGGGCGCGCCGGTGCGCAGCCGCTCGGGCAGGTCCGGGTTGGCGATGAACGGGCGGCCGATCGCGACCAGGTCCGCGCCCGCGTCGAGGATGCGCGCGGCGGCGGCGAGCCCGCCGTCGGCGGGGATCGGATCCGCTTCGGGCGCCTCGGGATTCGAGGGGTTGGCGATGAGCACGCCGTCCCAGCGCCGCCGCAGTGCAGCGAAGAGCGGCGTGGGGGAGGCGTAGGCGAGGTGCAGGTAGGCGAGGCCGAGCGGCGCGAGCGCGTCGAGCAGGGCCGGGAACAGCTCGTCGGCGTCGGCGACCTCGATCCCGTTGTGCGGGTTGCCGGGTGAGATCCGCAGGCCGGTGCGCTCGGGGCCGATCTCGGCGGCCACGGCCCGCACGACTTCGACGACGAACTTGATGCGCCCGGCGACCGAGCCTCCGTACTCGTCGGCGCGGTGGTTGGTGCTGGTGGCGAGGAACTGGTTGAGCAGGTAGCCGTTGGCGGCGTGCACTTCGACGCCGTCGGCTCCGGCCCGGATGGCGTTGCGGGCGGCGGCGATGAAGTCCTCGCGGGTGTCCCGCAGGTCGGCGGCGGTCATCTCGCGCGGGACCGGCGGCGTGCCGTGCCCGTTCGGGGTGTGGATGTAGCCGGGGAGCGGGATCGCGGAGGGCGCCAGAGGGATCAGCCCGCTCGTGTCGGGGTGGCCGATGCGGCCGCCGTGCTCGACCTGGAGGAAGATCCGGCCGCCGGCGGCGTGCACGGCGTCGGCGACCAGCCTCCAACCGTCCACTTGGGAGTCGGTGAAGAGGCCGGGGATGTCGGGGTAGGTGTAGCCGACCTGGTTGGGAGAGCTGGCTTCGGCGACGATGAGCCCGGCGGAGGCGCGCTGGGCGTAGTACTCGGCCATGAGCGGCGTGGGCACGCCGCCGGCGGCCGCGCGGTTGCGGCTCATGGGGGGCATGACCAAGCGGTTCGGCAGGTCGAGTGAACCCAGCCGGGCGGGTTCGAATAGGCGCTGAACAGGGTTTTCGGACGCGGAGGTCGCGGTTTCGTTCGTCATGCCGGTACCGTAGAACCTGACACCAATGTCAGGTTCAAGGGAATGTGAGGCACGCCATGCGAATCGGTGAACTCGCCCGCAGGACGGGCGTGAGCGTGCGGTCCCTGCGCTACTACGAGCAGCAGGGCCTCCTGCACTCCGACCGCACCCCGGGCGGCCACCGAGAGTACCCCGAGCGCGCGGTCGACCGGGTGATCCGGATCCAGGTGCTCTACGCGGCCGGGCTCAACAGCCGCACCATCGACAGCATCCTCCCCTGCATGCGCGACCACGACGGCGGCCCGAACGAAGCGGCCACCGCCGCCCTCGCCGCCGACCTCACGGCCGAACGCGAACGCATCGACCGCGCCATCGCCGACCTCCAGCGCACCCGCGAAATCCTCGACGAGGTCATCGACGCAGCGGCCCTCACCAAGGCCTAGCCGCGACGAACGAGCCGCCGCTCCGCCCGCGCGTGCGGCCTTCGCGCCCAGCCGCCCGGTCGTCGTCGGCGCCAGGCTCCCAGGTTGCCTGTCACGTCAAGGGGCCCTTGAGGACCGCGAGTGCTGCGTTCCTGTCGCCGGACCAGCGGAAGACGTCGTCCGCCGGAGTCCGCCTGCCGCGCAGCAGGAGCAGGAGGTCGCCCGCGGTGCCTTCGATGTCGGCCACCGGTTCGCCGGGGCCGAAGACCCACCAGTCGTCGGAGTCGGTGGCGCGCAAGCGGATGCACACATCCGGCGGCCAGGCCTTGCCGCGGCCGATCTGCCTAGGGGCCAGCACGTCGAAGACCTCGGAGATGCCCTCGCAGGCCAGCTCGCCGTCGAGCGGACCCGCCTCGCCGACGGCCCGTTCGGCATCCCAGCGGTGCAGCATCATCGACACCGCGCGCGAGCGCTGCCAGTAGCCCGCGGTCGGCGGCGTGTAGTAGCCCCACGCGGGCGCCTCGGGGTCGATGTCGAGCGCCATGAGCAGGACCTCGCCGGTGCCGTCCACCCAGCGGGTGAGCTCGTACCGGTCCTCCGGGACCTTCGGCGGGGTCCCGTCGGGAGGCTCGGCCTGACCGTCCCAGTCCGTCACCGCGGCGGCGGCGAACAGGTTCGCGGTGCCCACATGCGCGGCGAGTTCGGCGAGGGTCCGGACCTCGTCTCCGTGCTCGATCGGCGCGTCCAGGTCACCGCCGGCCAGGCAGGCGCCGAACGCGTCGAGCTCGCGCCGGAAATGGCGGAGAAACGACGCAGCATCCATGCTCCCCAGCCTATCCGCGACTGTGACGCGGCGCTCCCTCCAGGTCCCGTCCGACTTCCCCGCCAGCGGGGATCGGAGCGGATCCGGAGTTGCGCGGCGGGGCGCGACCGACACCCCGGCGCATTGACCTGCATCGATAACCGGCCAGAGGCGCCCTCCTCTCGATGCGAGCCCGGTTGCGCAGGAACGGGAACGATGGCGCCCTTGCCGGTGACCGGCGCCGAGTCCTCGTAGCGGACTTCGTATACGCGCTCGCGGAACTTCCATCCGTCCGCGGTGCGCACGTATTCGTCGTGGTAGATCGCGATGTTCTGGTGCGAGCTCCCGTTGTTGAGCTCGATGAGCTCCTGCATGTAGGCGCGCCCGGTCGCGGTGTCGCCTTCGAGCACGATCACGCCCGGGTGCGAGGTCTGGATGAAATAGCGCCACATGGCCGGTGCCCGCAGCCCCCACGCGCGGATCTGCTCGCGGCCTTCCAGTCTCACGGGGATGTTCGGCATTCGCAGTGCGCCGTCCTCGGCGAACAGCGAGGCGAGGCGCGGATAGTCGCGCATCATCGCGCAGTCGGAGAACTCGGCGCGCAGCGCCTCGATCTCGACGCGGTCGGCGATCGCTTGGAAGTCGGTCATTTCGCGGTTCCTTCCTCGTGGTGCTACCTCCCAGACGGAATAGGAGCGCGAAGTGTGACCGATGGGAGGAAACTGTCGCAGCCGTCACGGAAGATGGTCGCCATGACCGACACACCCGATCCGATCATGGAAGCGATCGGCCGAGCCGTGATGCAGGGCCAGAACGGCGACACCGCCGCCGCCCGAACGGCACTGCTCGACCTTTGGACCCGCCTCGGCGTCACCGGCGACCCCCTGCACCGCTGCACCCTCGCCCATTCGATGGCCGACCTCTACGACGACGCCGCGCAAGCCCTCGCCTGGGATGTGCGCGCCCTCGACGCCGCCGATGCGGCGACCGACGAACGCGTGCGGGCCCACCACGCGGGGCTTGAGCTCGCGGGCTTCTACCCGTCGCTCCACCTCAACCTCTCCGACGACTACCGCCGCCTCGGCTCCTACGACGCGGCCGAAGACCATGTGCGACAGGCGGAACAGGCCGCCCCGGCCCTTCCCGAGGGGCCGTACGGCGACCTGATCCGCAGTGCCATAACGGGAGTCGAGGCCGCCATCGCGGCCAAGGACACCGCTCCGAGGGATACCGCGCCGGCGGCGGCCGATGGTCGCAGCGGGTCCGAGAGGGTCTAGGTGTGATGTTCGGGGAGGTTGTTCCGTGGTTGTAGCGGATTCGTCTGACAGGTGGAGCCTCCGGTTGTGAAGTGGAGCTGGCGAATGCACTGCTTCACGACCAGGAGTCCCACGCCAACGCGGCCCTGACCTCGCGCGCCCGTCTCCGGCTGGCGTGTCTGATCGTCGAAGACCCTAGAGGCCGACGTGCGCGAGGAGCCGTTCCATGACCTCGTCGAGAGGCGGGGTCGTGTCGATCTCGGCAGTGGCGCCGGCGCGGAGGAGCGGCTCGATCTCCTTCCAGTCCGTCAGGGCGGCGGCCATTTCGGCAGGGGTCTTGCCGTAGGTGTTGCCGGTGCGGGACTCCAAGCGCCGGCGGATCACCTCGAGCGGCGCGCTGAGCAGGATGACATGGTCGAAGTCGCGGTAGAACTTCCACTGGTTGGGGACGCAGCCGCTGACGAAGAGCGCGTGCGATTCGGCGGTGTCGAGGAGGCGGCGCATTCGGTCCTCGCGCCAGACCCAGTCGGGTTCGGCCGTGGGCTTGGGCGGCACCATGTCGGGCTCGGGCGCGCACCAGCCGTCGTAGTCGGTGTCGACGGCCCGGTGGCCGAGGCCGGCGAGGCGGGCGACGACCGTGGACTTGCCGACACCGGAGACGCCGGTGAGCAGTACGCGCAGCATCCTTGCAGGCTATCGGGTGCCGCTACGGGCGGCGGGTCGCCACGATCGTGGCGAGGTCGGGCGCGAGCCGCACTTCGGCGCCCAGCAGCGCCGGATGTTCGAGCCAGTCGAGCCGGGCGCTGTCGGGCCGGCCGTCGTGCACGGGCGGCCATGCGGTCATCGGCGTGAAGTCGTCGATGACGAGCGCACCGCCCGGTCGGAGCAGCCGTTCGGGGTCGACGGCCGCGCCGCGCTTGCCGTTGCCGCCGCCGTCGACCACGAGCAGGTCGAACGGGCCCCGGTCGTTGATGAGCGTCCAATCGCCTTGCAGGATCTCGACATCGGGGACGGCGGCGAACAGTTCCGCGACGCGCGCGGCCCGCTCCGCGTCATGTTCCACACTGACCACCGGCACGCCCGCGCGCCGCCCGGCGACGAGCCAGGCGAGTCCCACACCGCAGCCGGTGCCGGTCTCGCCGATGAGGCCTGCGCCCGCCGCGAGCGCGTGCAGGAGGCGGCCCTGCTCCAGACGGCAAGAGGAAGGGAAGCCGAGCTCCTCGGCGAGTGCGACTGCGGCCGAGACGATCGCGGGGAGGTCGCGCGCGCCCGCGTAGCTTTCGGTTCCCTTGAAGGACATCGGCGCCGCCTTTCGGGTCGAGCACCCAGGCTAGAGGCCGGTCCCGTGAGGGTGGAGGCCGCGGTGCGACGCGGCCGCCCTCCGGCCGATCGCTACGGCCGGGTCGTACAGCTCGCTCATGCCCCGAATCTGCGCGGGTCCGAAAGCCCCGTGACTGAGGCGGCACCGGTCACCTGAGCCGCCTAGGCCAGACTCATGATCGTCGCGCCCTCACCGCCCCGGAAGTCCCGCGGTGAGAGGGCAGAGCAGCAGCGCCCAGCACACCCCTGAGGAGGAACCCCATGCCCTCGAACGTCACCGAACCGCTGGTCCTGGTCGCCGGAGCCGTGCCCGAGCCCGCCAGGCGCGAGCCGCGGACGTACCCGGGCCGGGGGCTCGCGCCCTCGGCCGATCCCGAACGGCTGGAACGGGTCCTGCGCGAGCGGATGCCGAACGCCGTGGGCGCCGGCGAGGACGAGCTTGCCGCGGTCGAGGCCCGGCTCGGCGTGCCGCTGCCCGCCGAGCTCCGGGCCGTCCTCCGGGTCACGCGCGCCGAGTGGAGCGAGCAGCGCGACATCGAAGCCCTCGGCGGCGTCGAGCTCTTCGGGCTCGACGGGATCGAGCGGGCCTCCGAAGCTGATGTGCGCAAAGGCATCCCGTTCCCCTTCCTCGCGGCGAAGGCAGCGGTGACCGGACCCGACGCCGCCGTCCAAGGCCTCGTCGACCCGCCCTGCTGGATCGTCGTCGGCGACCACGGCGGCGGCAGCGGCGACTGGGTCGCGGTCGACCTGATGCCGGGTCCGGCCGGCCACGTCGGACAGCTGGTGGTCGTCTCGCATGAAGAGGAGATCGGGGCCCAGCTGCTCGCCGAGTCCTTCACCGCGCTCGTCCTCGACGGCGGCATCGAGGACTACGAGGACAACCCGGGCGAAGCGCCGCCCTACGCGGTCATGGTCGACAGCAAGCAGGGCCACTGCGTCGCCGCGGTCGCGACCGCCGAGCTCGAGGTGCTGCGGATCGGCGTCTGGGACGCGGAGCCGTCCGACCTCACCCCGCTCGTGGGTCTGCCGCGCCTGCGCACCTTGATCGCGCATCCGGGCAAGATCGCCGACCCGGGCGTCATCGGCTGCCTGAAAGGCCTCGAATACCTGGAGATCGGGCCCGACGAGTGGGAGGCGCTGCTCGCCGCGGACGCCGTGCCCCGGTCGCTGCTCGCCGCCGGCGTCTCGGGCTACGGCCACGACCCGGCCCGGGTCGGGGCAATCTACAGAGCACTGACGCGAATCTGGAGCTGACCTGGGGATTCATCCTGGTCAGCGTTTACCGCCGGCGGTGAGCGGGTAACGCTCGGGCATGAGTTCGAAAGCGGAGAAAGCCAGGCGCGATGACGCCACGATGCCGAATGACGTCACCGCCCATGTGGGGTTCTTCGACCGCATGGCGTCGCGCGTGGCCGGATTCACCGCCCGCGCGTGGTTCTTCAGCATCTGCGTCGGGGTCGTCATCATCTGGGCGCCCTCGATCGTGCTGTTCGACCTGTCGACCTGGCAGCTCATCATCAACACGGCCACCACGATCGTGACGTTCCTGCTGGTCGCGCTGCTGCAGAACACCGAGACCCGCGCGAACGACGCGGTGCAGCAGAAGCTCAACGCGATCGCCGACGCGCTGGCCGGGCTCATGGAGGCCTCGCACAGCGAGTCCGAGGAGATGAAGGAGGAGGTCCGCCAGCTGCGCAAGGCGGTGGGCCTCGAGGACGAGGAGAGCGCGTGAGACCGGGCCGCGGCGGCGCCTTGCCGCGGCGACCCGGCCGGTTCAGCTCAGGGGGATCGGGGTCTGCGCGGGTCTTAGCAGGCCGAGACGACGCGGATGCTCTCGATCCAGTCGTTGCGGTCGGGTTCGAGGTCGCTCAGGTTGCGGATGTCGACGCCCGGGCCGAGGCAGAAGTAGGCGCCGGTCGCGCCGTCGTTCGCGTAGAGCCGGAGGATCTTGTTCGACTCGTTCGAGATCGAGGAGATCTCGTTGTCGCCGTTCCACCAGTCGATCTCGTAGGTGGAACCGACGCCGCCCACGCGCCAGTTGACCCACTTGTCGCCGCTGTAGCCGGCGTTCTCCCAGCCGCAGACGTAGCCGGAGGCGCAGCCGCCCGCCAGGATCTCGGCGTCGGTGTTCGTCTCGGCCTGCGCCGAACCGGCGGTCAGGGTCAGGCCCGCGACCACCGCGACGCCCGCCATGGCCGCGCCGGCCTTGATGCGACCCTTCAGACGGCGCTGCATCGATTCGATCTTCTCGCTGCCCATGTGAGCACCTTTCGCCGAGCGGCGCCCGTTGCGCCGCGATCTCGCATGTTCGGCACGGTTGCAACTGGTTTGCCGCGATCCGTGCACAGAGAAGACGCGCAGCGGCGGGGCGTCGGATGTCGGCGGTGAAAATGCTCCCTTTTCGCCCTCGCGGACAACCGATTGCGGCGCGACGGGACATGCATTACCCTGCGCCGCAATCGAACTGGGGAGGCTCCTGAGCGAAAGGCTAGCGGACGATCCGCAGGCCCGAGAGGCCGCCGTCCACCGCGAGGCTGGTGCCGGTGAGGGACTTGTTGGCCGGGTCGGCGAGGTAGACGATCGCGGCCGCGACCTCCTCGGGACTGACGAGGCGGCCGGTCGGCTGGCGCTGCTCGAGGCGGGCGCGTTCGGCGGCCGGGTCTTCGGCCTGCTCGAGGAGGCGCTGCACCCACGGGGTGTCGGCGGTGCCGGGGCTGACGCAGTTGACGCGGATGCCTTCGGCCACATGGTCGGCGGCCATGGCGAGGGTGAGCGAGTGGACCGCGCCCTTCGACGCCGAGTACAGGGCCCGGTTGACCAGCCCGGTGAGGGCCGCGATCGAGGTGGTGTTCACGATCGCGGGGGCCGCGGACTCGCGCAGGTGCGGCAGGCACGCCCGGGAGAGGCGGACCATGCCGAGGAGGTTGACGTCGAGGACGCGGAACCACTGCTTGTCGGAGTTCTCCTCGACGGTGCCGACCGCGCCGATACCGGCGTTGTTGACGACGATGTCGATGCCCCCGAACCGCTCCTTCGCGGCGGCGACGGCCAGGCGCACCTGGTTGTCGTCGGCGACGTCGCACTTGTGGGACCAGTGCCGCTCGCTCGCGTTGAGGTCGAGCACGGCGACGTTCGCGCCGCGGGCGGCGAAGGCGTCGGCGGCGGCGGCGCCTATCCCTGAGGCGCCGCCGGAGACCACGGCGGTGAGGCCTGCGAAACCGGTCATCAGTTGCTTCTCCATTCGGGACCGTGCGGGTAGGAGTACCGGACCAGGCTGTCGCGCTTGATCTCCGCGGAGAAGCCCGGTGCGGTCGGGGCCTGGTAGCGGCCGTCCTTGATCACTGTAGGGGCGGTGAAGTGCTCGTGGAGGTGGTCGACGTACTCGATCACGCGGTCCTCCATGGTCGCGCTCACCGAGGTGTAGTCGAACATGGAGAGGTGGCAGACGAGCTCGCAGAGGCCGACGCCGCCCGCGTGCGGGCAGACCGGCACCCCGAACTTCTTCGCCAGCAAGAGGATCGCCAGGTTCTCGTTGACGCCCGCGACGCGCGCGGCGTCCAGCTGCAGGAAGTCGATCGCGCCGGCCTGCAGGAGCTGCTTGAACACGATCCGGTTCTGGACGTGCTCGCCGGTGGCGACCTTGATGGGGGCCAGTCTCCTGCGGATCGCGGCGTGGCCGAGCACGTCGTCGGGGCTCGTGGGCTCCTCGATCCACCACGGGTCGAACTCGGCGAGGGCCTTGGTCCACTCGACCGCCTGGTCGACGTCCCAGCGCTGGTTCGCGTCGATCGCGATGCGGACGCCCGGCCCGACGGCCGAGCGCGCGGCGGCGAAGCGGCGGCGGTCGTCCTCGAGGTCGGCGCCGACCTTCAGCTTGATCTGCGTGTAGCCCGCCGCGACGGCCTCGCGGGCGAGGCGCACGACCTTCTCGTCGTCGTACCCGAGCCAGCCGGGCGAGGTCGTGTAGGCGGGGTAGCCGTCGCGCTCGATCGCGGCCGTCCGCTCGGTCTTGCCCGTCTCGGCCTCGCGAAGGATCGCAAGGGCCTCTTCGGGAGTGAGGGCGTCGGTGAGGTACCGCCAGTCGATGCAGCCGACGACCTCCTCAGGGGTGAGCTGCGAGAGGTACCGCCACAGCGGCAGCCCGGCGCGGCGGGCGGCGAGGTCCCACGCGGCGTTGACGAGGGCGGCGGCCGCGAGGTGCATGACGCCCTTCTCGGGGCCGAGCCAGCGGATCTGCGAGTCGTGCGTGAGCCGCTTGTACAGCTCGCCCAGCGCCGCCGGACCGTCCACATCGGTCCCGATCACGTAGTCCGCGAGGGTCTCGACGGCGGCGCAGCAGATGTCGTTGCCGCGCCCGATGGTGAACGTGAACCCGTGCCCCTCGCGGCCGTCGTCGGCATGGAGCACGACATAGGCGGCGGAGTAGTCCGGGTCGGGGTTCATCGCGTCGGAGCCGTCGAGGCTGCGCGAGGTCGGGAAGCGGACGTCGGTGACGTCCACTGCGGTGATGATGCTCAGTGTTCACTCCGGTTCGGGGAAAGGCGAGCGAAGCGAGCCGGACGGGCGGGGCGACGGATGCGGCTCACGCCTGCACCGTCGGGTTCGAGGTGTGCCCCAGGCCGTCGGCGCCGACCTCGACCGTGTCACCGGCCTTGAGGTAGGGGAAGCGGCCGGAGAGCGCGACGCCCTCGGGGGTGCCGGTGAGCAGCAGGTCGCCCGGGTCGAAGGCCATGAACTGGGACATGTGGTGGATGATGCGCGCCACCGGGAAGATCATGTCCTTGGTGTTCGAGTCCTGGCGGATCTCGCCGTTCACCTTGGACCACATGCGCAGTCCCTGCACGTCCGCGATCTCGTCGGGGGTGACGAGGTAGGGGCCGAGCGGGGTGAAGGTGGGGCAGGCCTTGCCCTTGGAGAACTGGCCGCCGGAGCGCTCGATCTGGAACTCGCGCTCGGAGAGGTCGTTGGCGACGAGGAAGCCGGCGACGCAGTCGAGCGCGGCCTCCTCGGACTCCAGATAGGACGCCCGCTTCTTGAAGACGACGCCGAGCTCCACCTCCCAGTCGGTGCGGGTCGAGGCCCGGGGGATCTCGACCTCGTCGTTCGGGCCGACGATCGTGTTGGGGTGCTTGTAGAACACCACGGGCTCGACGGGCGGCTCGGCGCCGGACTCGGCGCAGTGCGCGGCGTAGTTCATGCCGATGCACACGATCGCGGAGGGCTTGGCGATCGGCGGGGCGATGCGCTGGCCCGCGATGTCGATCTCGGGGAAGCCCGCGGTGGTGGCGATGCCGCCGCGCTGCAGGAACTCGCCGTCGATGTCGCCGATCGGTCCCGAGAGGTCGTAGTACTTGCCGTCCGCGAGCGCCACGGGGGTCTCGAAGCCGGGTCGGCCGATGCGCAGGTACTTCATTGCTCTCCTAGCTGGTAGGTCCGGGCGGCGGTGCCGCCGAAGACGTCGGGGTCGGTGCGGCCGAGGATCTCGGTGAGGGCGTCCTTGACGCGGGTGTAGGTCGAGGCGAGTTCGCAGACGGGCCAGTCGGAGCCGAACATGAGGCGGTCGGGGCCGAACAGCTCGAGGGCGGTCTGGACGAAGGGCCGCAGGTCGGCGGGGGTCCAGTGCCGCCAGTCGGCTTCGGTGACGAGGCCGGAGAGCTTCGCGGTCACGTTGGGCTGCTTGGCGAGCGGCGTGACCGCTTCGCGCCAGGCCTTGAGTCCCGCTTCGCCGTCCCGGACCTGGGGCTTGCCGAGGTGGTCGAGGACGAACACGAGTTCGGGCACGGCGGCGGCGGCCTTCGCGGCGGCAGGGAGCTGGTCGACGCGCACGATCAGGTCGTAGGTCGGCACGGCGCCCGCGATGGCCTTGAGTGCCGAGACGACCTCGGGCCGGGCCAGGAAGTCCGCTTCGGGACGGCCCTGCACCTGGTCGCGCAGGCCCACGAGGTAGCGGGCGCGGGGGTGGTTCGCGTAGCGCGACAGCGTGTTCGCCAGCTGCGGGTCGAGGAGGTCGATGAAGCCGACGACCCCGGCGATCTCGTCCACGGCCCCGGCGAGGTGCAGGAACTCGACGGTCTCGGAGGGGTGGCCCCAGTCGGCCTCGACCAGGACCGTCTTGTCGACCCCGGCGGCCTTGAGGTTCGCGCGGAGGTCGTCCACGCCGTAGTCGCGGCGGATCGGCTCGAGCTCGGGTTCGCTGGCGAGCCAAGGGTAGTCGGCGGTCCAGAGGTGGTGATGGGCGTCGATCACAGGCGGTGCGGTCATGACGGGACGGGAGCCTCCTCGGCCAGCAGCCCGGCGCTCTTGAGGTCGTGCCACAGCGCGCCGGGGATGGGGTGGGCGTACATGGCGAGGGCGTCGTCGACCTCGGCGGGGGTGCGCGCGCCGACGAGGATCGACGCGACGGCGGGGTGGGCGGCGGGGAACTGCAGCGCGGCCGCCCGCAGGGGCGTGTCGTACCGCTCGCAGATCGCGGCGATGGCCTGCGCTCGGGCGAGGAGTCGCCGGTCCGCCTCCGCGTAGTTGAAGTGCGCTCCGGGCTTGGGGTCCGCGAGGATGCCGGAGTTGAAGACGCCGGCGGCGATCACGGAGACGCCGCGCGCGAGGCAGAGGGGGTAGAGCCGGTCCAGGGCGGACTGGTCGAGGAGGGTGTAGCGGCCCGCGATGAGGGCCACGTCGAAGTCGGCGCTCGCGAGCATGTCGGCGGCGGCCTCGGTCGAGTTCATGCCGACGCCGATGGCGCCGACGCGCCCGGCGGCCTTGAGCTCGGCGAGGGCCCGGTGGGTCCCGGCGAGGGCGTCGGCCTGGTGGTCGTCGGCGTCGTGGATGAGGCCGATCTCGACGCGGTCGGTGCCGAGGCGTTCGAGGCTGCCGTGGTAGGCCTCGTGCGCGCCGCGGTAGGAGAAGTCGAAGACGGCGGCCTTGCCGTTGGGCTCGCCCCAGATGTCCCAGGGGCCTTCGTGGTCGACCAGGACGCGGCCCATCTTGGTGGACAGGGTGAACTCGCCGCGCGGCCGGTCGGCGAGCGCGCTCCCGAGCCGCTCTTCGGAGAGCCCGGCGCCGTAATGCGGGGCGGTGTCGAAGTGCCGGATGCCGCCTTCCCAGGCGGCGTCGACCGTGGCGGCGGCGACGGCCGGATCGACGGGCTCGAAGAGTCCGGCGAGCGGCGCGCAGCCGAGCCCGACGGCGCTCACGGACACGTCGGTGTCGCCGAGGGTGCGAGAGGGGAGTGGTTGCCGGTCTCCGACCACGGGAGCCTCCAATGGGAGCAGGGGCGCTGCGGCGGCCCGAATCGAGCTAGCCGCGCCGTCGCGACATTATCCTATAGGATTGTGCGCATGACGGCTACATCAGCGACCCCGGAGAGGCGCACGCTCGCGGACGAGGCCTACATCGAGCTCAAGTCCCGGATCATGCGCTCGGCCCTGGTCCCGGGGGCGAAGCTGAGCATCGACGGCCTGGCGAAGCAGCTCGCGTTCTCGCAGACGCCGATCCGGGAGGCCTTGGCGCGCCTGGAGTCCGAAGGCCTGCTGGCGCGGCGCCCGTTGAGCGGCTACACCGTCGAGCCCCTGCTCTCCGCCGCCGAGTTCGACGATCTCTTCGAGATCCGCATGATGCTCGAGCCGAGGGCGGCGAGAAGGGCCGCCGAGCGCGGCGCTCGCGACCTCGCGGGGGCCGGAACGGCGACCGGGCTCGCGGCGGGCGACCCGGAGTCCGGCCGCGCCGGCGCGGCCTCCCCGGGCCCCGCCTCGATCGAGGGACTCACCGCGGCCCAGGCGGATGCGCTGCTCGCCTGCGCGCGCACGCCTGACGCCGGGGCCGACAAGCTGGTGTTCACCGAGGCCGACGCGCGCTTCCACAACTCCGTCGCCGAACTGAGCGGCAGCGCCCAGCTCGCCAAGGCCATCCGCCGCCTCGACGCGCACCTGCACCTCCACCGCGCCTACATCGAGCCCGACTCGATCGGGGAGACCGAGGTGGAGCACCTCGCGGTCGCGGACGCTATCATTGCTCAGCAACCGCTTGCCGCCGAGGAGGCCATGCGCCGCCACCTCGAACGCTCCCGAATCCGGCACCGCGCCGCCTTCGAAGCGGCCCGCACCACCCAGCCGACCTCGAAACCCAGGCGCGCCAAGGCGACCCGATGAATCACTCCCAGGCCACCGGCCCGCTCCACCCGGAAGCAGAGGTGCGACCGCCATGCCCCGCGTAGGACTGTTCATCACCTGCGTCAACGACGCGCTCTTCCCCGAGACCCCCAAAGCCGTCGTCACCGTCCTCGAACGCCTCGGCTACGAGGTCGACTTCCCCGCCGCCCAGACCTGCTGCGGCCAGATGCACGCCAACTCCGGCTACAGAGCCGACGCGACCCGGCTCGCCCGCGCCTTCGAACGGGTCTTCGAGCCCTACGACGCCGTCGTCACCCCCTCCGGCTCCTGCGCCGCCATGACCCGCGACCAGTACCCCCACCTCACCGGCAGCACCATCGGCCGGCGCGTCTACGAGCTCTCCGAGTTCCTCATCGACGTCGCCGGCGTCGAAGACGTCGGCGCCCGCTTCCCACACACCGTCACCTACCACCCCACCTGCCACGGCACCCGCGCACTCGGCCTGGGCGACAAGCCCCTCCGCCTCCTGCGCGCCGTGCGCGACATCGACCTCGTCGACCTCCCCGCCGCCGACCAGTGCTGCGGCTTCGGCGGCACCTTCGCCCTGAAGAACAGCGAGGTCTCCTCCGCGATGCTCGCCGACAAGTGCCGCCACGCCGCCGGCACCGGCGCCGAATACCTCGCGGCCGCCGACAACTCCTGCCTCACCCACATCGGCGGCGGCATCTCCCGTTCCGGCGGCCCCCGCCCGATCCACTACGCCGAGATCCTTGCGAGCAGAGCATGAGCACCGACGCACCGCTGGTCCCGGCCGCCTCGCTCATCCCCGCCGACGCGCCGTTCCCCAAGGCCGCCAAGGTCGCCCTCGGCATGCCGCAACTGCGCAAGAACCTCGCCCACGCCACCGGCACCATCCGCGCCAAGCGCGCCAACGTCGCCGGGGAGCTCGACGACTGGGAGCGGCTGCGCGACACCGCGGCCGCCGTCAAGGCCGACGTGCAGCACCGCCTCCCCGAGCTCGCGATCGAGTTCGAACGCAACGCGACCGCCGCCGGCGCGAGCGTGCACTGGGCGCGGGACGCCAAGGAGGCCAACGAGATCGCCGCCCGGATCGTGCGCGAGGCCGGGGCCGGCGAGGTCGTCAAGGTCAAGTCCATGGCCACCCAGGAGATCGAGCTCAACGAGCACTTCGAGGCCAACGGGCTCAAGGCCTTCGAGACCGACCTGGCCGAGCTCATCGTGCAGCTCGCCGAGGACAGGCCGAGCCACATCCTCGTGCCCGCGATCCACTACAACCGCAACCAGATCCGGGACATCTTCAACCAGAGCATGGGCGATGCGCCCGCCGGGTTGACGGACGAGCCGGCCGCACTGGCGGAGGCCGCGCGGCTGCACCTGCGGCGGCGGTTCCTCTCGGCGAAGGTCGCGGTCTCGGGCGCGAACTTCGCGGTGGCCGAGACCGGATCGCTGGTCGTGGTCGAGTCGGAGGGCAACGGCCGCATGTGCCTCACGATGCCCGAGACGCTCATCAGCGTCGTCGGCATCGAGAAGCTGCTGCCGAGCTTCAGCGACCTCGAGGTCTTCATGCAGCTGCTGCCCCGGTCGTCCACTGGGGAGCGGATGAACCCGTACACCTCCGTGTGGACGGGGTCCCGCGAGGGCGACGGGCCGCAGGACGTGCACGTGATCCTGCTCGACAACGGCCGCACCGGCGTCCTCGCCGACGAGGTGGGGCGCCAGGCGCTCTCATGCATCCGCTGCTCGGCCTGCCTGAACGTGTGCCCGGTGTACGAGCGGACGGGCGGGCACGCGTACGGCCACGTCTACCCGGGCCCGATCGGCGCGATCCTCGCGCCGCAGCTGGAGCCGGGCCGCCACGACGACCTGCCGTACGCCTCGAGCCTGTGCGGGGCCTGCTACGAGGTCTGCCCGGTCAAGATCGACATCCCCGAAGTGCTCGTCCACCTGCGCCAGCAGGGCCCGCACGAGGCGGGGGAGCGGGCCGCCATGAGCGCGGCGAAGGCCGTGATGGCGAGGCCGCGGCTCTGGCGGGCAGCCCTCAAGGCGGCGAGGTTCGGCTCGATGCCGTGGCGCCGCAAGGGGTTCCTGCGGCGACTGCCGTGGCCGGGCAGCCGGTGGACGGTGAGCCGGGACCTGCCGGTGCCGCCGAAGGAGGACTTCCGGGACTGGTGGAAGGAGCGGCAGCGATGAGCGGTGCGCGCGAAGAGATCCTGGCGCGGATGCGCCGCGCGCTGGAAGGCGCCGGCGAGGCGCCGGTGCCGCCGCGCGAGTACCGCCGCGCTCTGGATGCGGGCGTTGACATCACGGCGATGCTCATCGACCGGCTCGTGGACTACAAGGCGAACGTGCACCACGGCCTGGCCTCGATCCCCGCGGCCCTCGCGGGCGCGAAGCGCGTCGTGGTGCCCGCCGACCTGCCGTCGGAGTGGCGGCTGGGCGGTGCCGAGTTCGTGGCGGACGAGGGCCTTTCGACGGCGGAACTCGACGGGATGGACGCGGTGCTCACCGGTTGCGCGGCGGCCGTGGCGGTCTCGGGCACGATCATGCTCGACACCGGTGCGGCCCAGGGCAGGCGGGCGATCACGCTGGTGCCGGACCACCATGTGGTGGTCGTGCGCGCCGAGCAGATAGTGGGGCATCTGGCCCAGGCGCTGCCGATGCTCGACCGGACGGCCCCGCAGACGTGGATCTCGGGTCCGTCGGCGACGAGCGACATCGAGCTGCAGCGCGTCGAAGGCGTGCACGGACCGCGGCGCCTCGAGGTCGTGCTCCTCTGAACCGGCCTGGTCGGCCACCCTCTGCTCATACGGAGCGAACGCCCCGTAGTGGTCGCACCCGGTCATAATCGCCGTCATGCTCCTCACGAGACCCGGTGTGCTGCTGGGCAGTCGCTACCTCCTCCATCAACGGATCGGTTCGGGCGGCATGGGGGAGGTGTGGCGGGCGGAAGACACGATGCTGCGCCGGCCTGTCGCCCTGAAGGTCCTGCACCCCTCCCTCTCCGACGACGAGGGCTTCCGGCGGCGCTTCGTCGAAGAGGCCCGCACCGTGGCGGCCCTCCGTGCGCGCGGCGTGGTCGAGATCTACGACATCCGCGCCGAGCGCGACGAGAGCGGCGAGGTCATGACCTACCTGGTCATGCAGTTCCTGGAAGGCCGCTCGCTGCACGAGGTCGTCGACCGGCAGGCGCCGCTGCCCGCGCAGCGGGTGCTGCCGCTGCTCGCGCAGATCGCGGACGCGTTGGAGGCGGCGCACTCGGCCGGGATCGTGCACCGGGACATCAAGCCCGCCAACATCATGGTGGACGCCAAAGGACTGCCGACGATCCTGGACTTCGGGATCGCGCTCCGGCGCGACCAGACCGCGCTGACCGCCACGGGCACGGTGCTGGGCACCGTCGGGTACGCCTCGCCCGAGCAGCTGCGCGGCGAGGAGCTGACCGGGGCCTCGGACCTGTACTCGCTCGGGGTCATCGCGTACGAGTGCCTCAGCGGCGCGATCCCGTTCGACCGGAACTCGCCGGCGGCCGTGATCACCGGGCACCTGCACGAGACGCCGCCGCCGCTGCCGCCGAGCGTGCCGCAGGCGGCGGCCGATCTGGTGGACTGGGCGATGGCGAAGGACCCGGCGGACCGCCCGGCCTCGGCGGGGATGTTCGCGCGGGAGTGCCGGGTGGCGGTGGCCCAGGCGAGGCCGGTCGTCCGCGAACCCAACCGGACCACAGTGGACCTGCTGGTGTCGTCGTCGCCCCCGCCGCCGTCGGCGGCGGGGGCGGCGGGCGCCATGCCGCCCGGGGCCGTGCACGGCGCCGCGAATGCGGAGCGGCCCAGCCGGAAACGCGGCCGCGGCGTGCTGCTCGGCCTCGCGGCCGTGGTCGGCGCCGTCGGCCTGACCATCGGCGTCATGCAGTTCCTCGACGAGGACGAGCCGGACGGGCGCAGCGCCGGCGAGGACCCGAGCGGCGGCCCGACCGCCGCCGACGCGACGGCCGAGAGCGCCGACGCCGCGACCGAGACGGCCTCGGCGGAACCGCCCGAGGACGACGCACCTCCGCTGCCGGAACTCTCCGTCCTGGTGAACGCCGAGACCGGCGAGTGCCTGATCGGCGAGTACGACAGCACCGACGAGGCCTCGACCACGTGGCTGGACGCCTGCCACGACGGCAGCGCGGGCGACTACGAGTTCGGGTACGAGTCCGACGCCGCGAGCGACGTGCGGATCACCCACCGGTCCGAGACCGGCGGGGGTCCCACGACGCGCTGCATGTGGTGGGACGGCGCCGAACTCGGTTTCGACGAGCATTGCGACGTGATGGCCTGGCAGTTCACCCACCTGAGCACCGATGAGGCCGAGGACGCCGACTTCTGGCAGATCCGGGCCGCGGGCGACGGCAACTACTGCCTGGACGTCTCCGACGAGGCGAACGACGACGGCTTCGCCTTCCCGGTCCTCAACCCGTGCACCTCGGACGACACAGGGCAGCAGTGGAGGACCGCCGCCCTCTGAGGGCCGGCGCGGCTAGCGGCGGGTGCGGCGCACGCGCTCGCGGCCGAGCAGCCAGAGCGCCTGGACCCCGTCGGTCCAGGTGATCTTCTTGCCCTCTTCGCGGCTGCGCGCGGTGTAGGAGATCGGCACCTCATAGGGGCGGATGCCGCGTTTGAGGAGCTTCGCGGTCAGCTCGGCCTCCATGCCGAAGCCGCCGGAGCGGATGTTCAAGTCCAGGTACATCTGGCGCGGGAGCAGCTTGTAGCAGGTCTCCAGGTCCGAGATGTAGGAGTTGAAGAGGATGTTCGCGGCGAGGGTGATGCCCTTGTTGCCCATGACGTACCAGAACGAGTACGCCGAGTGGGAGCCGAACGAGCGCGACCCGTACACGACCTCGGCCTTGCCGTCGAGGACCGGGGTGAGGAGCCGGGGCAGGTCGGCGGCGTCGTACTCGCCGTCCGCGTCGAACACGACGACGTGGTCGCCGACCGCGGACTTGGCGGCCGTGCGGATCGCCGCGCCCTTGCCCTTGTTGCGGTCGTGGCGGATCAACCGCACCCGTGGATTGTCCTCAAAGGTCTGCAGGACCTCCCAGGAGCGATCGCGGGAGCCGTCGTCGACGGCAACGATCTCGGTCTCGCAGGGGAACTCCACTGCGAGCAGCTCTTTCAGCGTTCCGGCAGCGAGGCGTTCCTCGTTGAAGACCGGAACGAGAATCGACAACAGCATTGCTGCTCCATCCCCGCGGATCGAACAAGATTGCACAACCATAACGCGCTCATGCCAGGACGGCATCGGCCGGACGGGTCGTGTTGAATGAAGCCGTGCTGCTCGTCCTGTGGCTACTGCTCCTGCTTCCGGCGCTCGCCTACGCCGTCCGCCCCGGCGACGGGGCCGTCCTCGCCCCCGCCCGGCTCGCCGTCGTGCGGGCATCGGTCCTCTTGGGGGCGTATGCGATCGGCGTGGTCGAAGTCGCCTCCGCGTTCACCGCGCTCACCGCGCCGGCGGTCCTCACCGCGTGGCTCGCCGCGACCGCCGCGGTGATCGCGGCCGTGCTCGTGCGCTCCGTGCGAGACGTGGCCCCTGATGACGGCGGCGGCGGGCCGCTCGCGCGCCTCACCGGCCGCGGCCAGCCCCTCGACGCCCTCCGCGAGGAACTGCGCTCCCGCCGCGGCGCCACCCGCCGCACGTGGCGGCGCACCAAGTCCGCCGCCGCGGCCGCCCCCGCCTGGCAGTGGGCGCTCGGGTGCGTCATCGCGATCCTCGCGATCAGCGTCGCCGTGCTCGCGATCGCCTCGTCCCCCAACAACTTCGACTCCCAGACCTACCACCTGCCGCGCATCGAGCACTGGGTCCAGAACGCCAGCGTCGCCGTCTACCCCACGGACATCCACCGGCAGGTCGACATCGGTCCCGGCTCCGAATACCTCCTCACCCACCTGCGGATCCTCTCCGGCGGCGATGCCGCGTACAACCTCCTGCAGTTCCTCGCCGGAATCGGCGCGGCCCTCGCCGCCTCCCGGATCGCCGCGCAGCTCGGCGGCGGCCCCGTCGCCCAGCTCGCCACCGTCTTCCTCCTCGCCACCACCCCCGAGATCCTGCTCCAGGCCTCCAGCACCCAGGTCGACCTCGTCGCCGCTGCCTGGGTCGCGTGCCTCGCCACGATCGTCCTCGACGAATTCACCCGGCCCGGGGACGGTGCGCTGCTGCGGATCACCGCGCCCCGCTCCGACGCGCTCTACCTCGGGCTCGCCCTCGGGCTCATCGCCGTCACCAAGAGCACCGGGCTCCTCGCCGCCGCGCCGCTCCTGCTCGTGTGGGGCGTCGGACGGCTCGTGCGCGACGGCCACCGCCGCCGCCCCTGCCTGTGCGGCCGCAGCCCCCAGCGGTGCTCCCGCGCCGACGCCTCGCGCGCCGCGACCGCCCGCGCCGCCACCGTCGCCGCGTCCCTCGCCATCCTCGCCATCGCCCTGATCCTGGTGGGGCCCTTCCTGCTCCGCATGCAGCAGGCCTTCGGGCACCCGCTCGGCCCCGACGTGCTGCGCGATTCCATCGGCGTCCAGACCGCCGACCCGCGCCTGCTCCTCGTCAACGGCCTGCGCATCGCCCAGACCAACCTCGACACGCCCCTGTTCTTCCTCTCCGACGCGTTCGCCGCCGCGGTCAACGGCCTCGCGAACCTCATGGGCGTCGACCCCAACGACCCCCGCATCACCTTCGGCTCCACCCGCTTCCCGGTGCCCGCCTGGTACCCGGACGAGGACCGCGCCGCGTTCCCCGTCACCGGCGTCGCCGCCCTCGCCGGGCTCGTCTGGTTCGCGGTCAAAGGCCCCCGCCTGCGCCGCGCCTACGCCGCCGTCCTCGCCGCCGCCTTCATCGGCGTCGCCTGCACCGTCTCCTGGCAGCCCTGGGTGAACCGGCTCGTCGTCTTCCTCGTCGTCCTCGGCGCTCCCGCCGCGGGCCTCCTCGCCGCCGGGATCGCGAAAGGCTTCGTCAAGACCGCCCGCGAACGGGGCCGCCGCCGCGCCGCATGCGCCCTCGTCACCGTGATCGCCGTCGTCGCCTCCCTCGCCGGGTTCCTCACCGTCGCGTACGGGTACCCGCGGCGCCTCGCCGGGACCTGGAGCGTCTTCAGCGTCACCGACATCGAAGAGCGGTTCATGCGCCGCCGCGAGTGGATGCCCCAATATGAGGAGGCCGCCGCGGCCGTCGCCGCGACCGACCCCGACCGCGTGGGCCTCGTCCAGGGCAACGACTCGTGGGAGTACCCGTGGTGGATCCTCCTCCCGGCCGACACCGAGATCTTCGCGCTCCAGTCGATCGTCCCCGGCCAGACCCCGCCCGACCCCGCGACCATGGACGCCATCGTCTGCGCCGAAGACCTCGACGAATGCCGGATGCTCGTCCCCGACGACTGGGAGTACCACGAACTCGGCACCGTCGCATACGCGATCCCGCCCGCCGGATCGTGAACACGACACACACGCCAGGACCCCTTGACCTGCCTAGACGGGCTGTCCGTAGGCTGGGGCCATGCTGCTTAGCGACCGCGACATCCTCGATGCCGTCAAGAACGACCGCCTCGGCATCCAGCCGTTCGACGACGAACTCGTGCAGCCCTCCAGCATCGACGTCCGCCTCGACCGGCGCTTCCGGGTCTTCAACAACCAGAAGTACACCCACATCGACCCGTCGAAGCAGCAGGACGACCTCACCTCCGCCGTCGAGGTCGCCGACGACGAGCCCTTCGTCCTCCACCCCGGCGAATTCGTGCTCGCCTCCACCCTCGAGGTCATCACCCTCCCCGCCGACCTCGCCGCCCGCCTCGAAGGCAAGTCGAGCCTCGGCCGCCTCGGCCTGCTCACCCACTCCACCGCCGGGTTCATCGACCCCGGCTTCTCCGGGCACGTCACCCTCGAGCTCTCCAACGTCGCCAACCTGCCCATCACCCTGTGGCCGGGCATGAAGATCGGCCAGCTGTGCGTCTTCCGGCTCACCAGCCCCGCCGAGAACCCGTACGGCGCCGGCGCGAACTTCTCCCGCTACCAGGACCAGCGCGGCCCGACCCCCTCGAAGTCGTGGATGCACTGGCGCACTTGGCCCACCTAGCCCCCGATGTCCGCGGCGCCCGATTCGAGTTACACCGGTGTCGGGTCTTTCTCGCGCAAACCGCCCGAATGCGGTTGTTAACCGGCCTAGCCTGCGGAGATGGACTTCACGCAGAGCTTCCAGAACATGATGGACAGCGTCGTAGCGTTCCTGCCGCGCGCGCTGGCATTCCTGGCGATCCTCATCGTCGGTTGGATCGTCAGCAAATGGATCGGCAGACTCGTCGGCAAGCTGCTCCACAAGGTCGGACTCGACAAGGTCGGCGACCGCTCCGGTCTGCGCCGGTTCACCGGCAAATTCGAGCTGAGCGACCTGCTCGGCAAACTCGTGTACTTCGCGTTGCTGCTGTTCACACTGCAGCTCGCGTTCGGGGCGTTCGGGAACAACCCGGTGTCGACCCTGCTCAACCAGCTGGTGGGCTGGCTGCCGCAGCTGTTCGTCGCGCTCGTCATCGTCGTGGTCGCGTTCGCGATCGCCAACGCCGTGCACGGCCTCGTGAGCGGCACCCTGAACGAGACGAGCTACGGCAACGTCGTGGCGCGGATCTGCCAGGTCGCGATCGTCTTCTTCGGCGCGGTCGCCGCGCTCGGGCAGGTCGGCATCGCCACGACCGTGACCACGCCGATCATGTGGGCCGTGCTCGCGATGGTCGCGGGCGTCGTCATCGTCGGCGTCGGCGGCGGACTCGTCGGCCCGATGCGGGCCCGCTGGGAGCGGATGCTCGACAGCGCCGAGCACGAGGCGTCGAAGATGACCGAGAGCGGCGGCATGCGCGGTGACGCCACGTCGTCGATGTCGAGGAAGTACCGCTCCGAGCGGTACGGGACTACCACCGACACCCAGGCCCCGGCGGCGGGCGCCATGGGCGGAGCGGGTGAGACGGGCGGCGCGATGCCCGAGGGCGCGCGGCCGCGCGGGACGAGCGCGGGCGCGGGCCTCGAGACCGAGCGCCCGATGCCGCCGAACGAGCCTTAGGCGCCGCACCGGGAGGCGATGTGTCTGGCCTCCCGTAGCGGTTCCGCAAGCGCGGCAAGGTGACACGCCGCGAATCGGGGTCCCCGGCGGGGGAGGCCCCGGCGGGCACTGCTCGACACGCCGGCCGCACTCCGGAGACGGGGTGCGGCCGGCCCGCGTCCCGGCTCGATTCACTACTTGCGCCGTGTGTAAAAGTGGGCTTTTGCTCCCTGCTCGGGGGTGTACGCGCGAGTAGCCTCATCGAGGTGGAGATGAATGCCGATAGCCGAGGCGGTTCGAAGCGCCGCCGCGAGATCCTCGACGTGGCCGTCAGACTGCTTGCCAAGCACGGGTACCACGGCGTATCGATGGACGACATCGGCGCGGCCGCCTCCATCACCGGGCCCGCGCTGTACCACCACTTCAAGGGCGGCAAGGAGCAGATGCTCGCCGACGCCCTCATCCCGGTCTCGGAGAGGCTCCTGGCGGGCGGGCGGCACTGGGCGTCGCTGCACTCCGAGGACCCGCAGGCCGCGCTCGAGGCGCTCGTGGACTTCCACCTCGAGGTCGTCATCGACTCGCCGGAGATCGTCATCCTGCACCTCCACGAGCTCGACCGGCTCCCGGAGGAGCCGCGCCGGCAGGTGCGCAAGCTCCAGCGCGTCTACGTCGAGGAGTGGGTCGGCGTCCTGTGCCGCCTCCGTCCCGGCCTCCAGCCCGAACAGGCGCGCGTCCTCGCCCACGGCGCCTTCGGCCTCATGAACTCGACCCCGTACCTCTCCCTCGGCGAAGAGGTCAGCGCCGACGAAACGGCAGCTCTCCTCCGAGCGGCGGCCCTCCGTGCTCTCGACCCCGGGTAACGGGTTGCTGCGGCGAGCGCCGCTTTCGGACGAAACGGCGGCCCTCTTCCGAGCGGCGGCCGTCCGAGCTCTCGACCCCGGCCAGCGGATTGCTGCGGCGAGCGCCGCTTTCGGACGAAACGGCAGCTCTCCTCCAAGCAGCGGCCCTCCGAGCCCCCGGCCCCGGGTAACGGGTTGCTGCGGCGAGCTCCGGCGCGAGCACCGCTCTGACCTCCTTTCGTGTTGGCGACCGTCCCGCATTGCGGGATCGGGGTTAGCATGGGCTGATGGGCCGCAACGGGTCGCGGTCCGGGGAGGCGGAGCATGCACCAGCCCGATCGGGTCTCACTGCGCGAGGTGGCCCCTCGCGACGGCCTGCAGAACGAGCCTCCCGTACCGACCGCCGACAAGATCCGGCTGATCGATGCGCTGTCGCGCACGGGCCTGGCGCGCATCGAGGCGGTCAGCTTCGTCAGCCCGAAGGCCGTGCCCCAGATGGCCGACGCCGCCGAGGTGTGGGAGGCCGTCGAGAAGCACTCCGGCATCCGCTACAGCGCCCTCGCCCCCAACCGCCGCGGGGTGGAGCGCGCCCTCAGCGCGGGGTTCTCCGCCGTCGAGGTGGTCGTCTCCGCCTCGGAGACCCACAACCGCGCCAACATCGGGCGCAGCGTGGCCGAGTCGCTCGCCGAGCTGCCCGACATCTGCGGCCTGGCGCGCGAGCACCTGGCCTCGGTCGAGGTCATCATCGCCACGAGCTTCGGCTGCCCCTTCGAAGGCGACATCGCGCCCGCGAAGGTCGCCCGGATCGTGGAGGCGGCCGAGGCCGCAGGGGCCGGCCGAGTCGCGTTCGGCGACACCACCGGCATGGGGACCCCTCGCCGCGTCACGGAACTGCTCGACGCGGTCGACACCGCGCTGCCGATGCTGATGCACTTCCACGACACCCGCGGGACCGCTCTGGCCAACCTCCTCACTGCGCTCGATCGCGGCGTCACAGAGTTCGACGCCAGCGTGGGCGGGATCGGCGGATGCCCGTTCGCTCCGGGCGCCTCCGGCAATGTGGCGACCGAGGAAGTGGTCCACATGCTCCACGACATGGGTGTGGAGACCGGCGTGGACCTCGAGGCCCTCATCCGCACTGCCGAACTCGCCCAGGAGATCGTGGGCCGTCCACTCGAGTCCGGCGTCCTCCGCGCCGGACCCCGAACCACCCTGAGCCCGAAGCCGTGAGCCGCAAGCCGTGAGTGCCGGTCCCCTCTCGCTCGGGGCGGTCCTCGGTGTCAGCGGCATCGAGAACTTGCCGCTGGAAGACGCTTTCGCCTGCGAGCCTGCGCGTCTCGCACACCGGTTCAAGTGCAGTCCACGCTCGGCGCGGGCGTAGATCCGGCCGCTGTTTCCTCGGCTTCCTCGGCTCTCCGGCTGGAGCGGGGATCGGGTCATCCTTGGCTTCCCGGTCTGGTCGGGTCGGCGTTCAATCGGGCAGCGACAACGAGGCCTGGTCAGGCTGGGGCCGCTGTGCGGCCTGCGGTTCGTGTCAGTGGGGGTTCGATCGGGCGGCGACAACAGGGCGGGTGTGGGGCGGGGTCCCTATGTGACTTCGCGGTGTGGTCGGGCTGGGGTTCAACCTGGCAGCGATGGTGAGGTGGGGCAGGGCTGAGGTCACCTGCTGCCTTGCGGTTCGATCAGGTTGTGGTTCAAGCGGGCAGCGACAAAGGGACCTGAGCGTTTTCGGGGAGGACCATCGGCTGCCTGGTGGGGCGGTGCCTGCGGTTCAGGCGGGCGGCGACAACGAGGTCCCATGGCGCTCGGGCCGGACCTCGGCTCCCAGGCTGGGTCCGATTGCAGTTCAAGCGGGCAACGGCAACGAGGTCCCATGGCGCTTCGGCCGGACCTCGGCTCCCCGCCGGGAATGGATTGCGGTTCGAGCGGGCAGCGACAACGAGGCCTGAGCGTCTCGGGGCGGGCCATCGACTGCCCGGTCTGGTGATGCGCGCGGTTCAGGACGTTTCTATGTTTGTCAAGCGCGGGTTGTCGTGTCTTGGGGTGG
>NZ_JBFAMQ010000012.1:0-157308 GCF_040674615.1 Glycomyces sp. NPDC049804 | reverse complement strand
GGCGGTCAGCTCCAGCCCCCTCAAGTTCTACCGGTCGAAGCAGGCGATCCCGGCCCGCATGACCGGCCGCACCGGCGGCCGCCGCAACCGCCTCGCGTCATGACGCCGGCGCGCGGCCCTCGCTCACGTGCAGCACCGCGTCGGCGCCCGCCAGGACGGCCCGGTCCAGTGGAAACGGCCCTTGCGGGGACGCGATGTCCGTGCGCTCGGCCGCCGCGGGCAGGCCCGCGGCGGCGACGAGTCCCCACGAGTCGAACCGCCCCTGCAGCCGGCCCTCATGCGTCCCCGGGTCAGGGGCGGGCAGCCCGATCCCCGCGCTGCGACCCAGGCTCCCGACGACGCACGCGTACCGGTCGCCCAGCAGCGACGCCAGGATCGCGCCGGTCCCGGACCACGTCAAGTCCATGCCGCCCATCGACATCCGGGTCACGCTCCGCTGCAGATGCAGGTTGTGGCCATAAAGGAGCGTCGGACCGCGGTCGGCCTCGAGCGAGCGGATGTCGAGCACGTTCTGCGCCATCACCGCATCCCGCACCGCCCCCAGGCGGCTCCACCGGCGCGCGTCCTCCCCCGACCGGGCCGCCTCGCGGTGGTAACGCAGCAGGGCGAGCGCGGTCGTGGCGTTGACGCGGGCCTCGTCCCAGCGGGCCCGCGCGGCGCCCGCGGCGAGCTCGGGGGCGCGGGCGTACAACTCGGTGAGCAGGTCGTCCGCGATCGCGCGCAGCCGCATCGCCTCCTGACCGTCGCCGGGCGACCGCACCGGATCGGTGACGGCCTCCATGCCGGCCCAGCGCTCGTCGTCGCCCGCGAGACCCGCCACGTCGAGGTCGAGCCCCAGATAGTCCCGGACGTGCTCGATATAGCGGCGAGGGCTTTCGGCCGTGAACTCGAACGGCGCGTCGATGCCGTGGAACGCGAGCCGCTCCGGCTCGGGCCGGTCGGCGTTGTACCCGCGCATCCACTCGACCAGCGCCCGGTTCGCCGGAAACGCGCCGAAGCCGTGCGAGAAGCCCTCGGCCATCGCCTCATCGAGCGTGCCGAGTCCATGTTGGACGTAGGCGTTGACGCGGAGGCCGGCCACCCGGTCGGACTCGTACGCGATGGAGCGGAAGCCGCGCTCGACGAGCTGCGCGAAGATCTCGTTGCGGATCTCGGCGAACGCGGGCTCGCGGTGGTCGGGCTCGCCGAGGGCCACCAGGTCGTGGGAGTCGTTGACGAATTCGCGGATGTCTTGAGTCATGGCCTCAAACATAACCTTGAAAGAACGGTTGAGACTTGTCATGGATCTGAGCGCCGACAGGCGCTCCAGAGTCTCAATCTGCGGTCGAACCGCCGTAGCGCGGCGGGGCGCTGTCGGCCCGTTGCCTTAGCGCCCGGGCCATGGCAGTGCGATGGCCCGGGCTCATCCTCGGGCAGCTCGAGTGCTACTGGGACTTCCGCCTGCGGCCGCGACTGGAGGGATGACCGACGATGAGCGCCTGTGGGAGCCGGTCGCCGACTGCTGGAGCCTGCGGCCCGGACCCGAGGGCGCGCTCGAGATGGAGAACGCCGACCCCCGCCCCCGACCCGCCGCGGGTCACCTCCATCGCCTGGCGCGTAGTCCACATCGGATTCGATGTGTCCGGCGTGCGCCCGCGCGTTCGTCGGACCCACGAGGGCCTCGAGGACGCGGACATTGGGAACGCCGACCCCGCCCCGACCCGCCGCGGGTCACCGCCACCGCCTGGCTCATGGTCCACATCGGACAAGATGCGCTCGGCGTGCGCGCCCGCGCTTTCGTCGGACCCCACGAGACCTCGAGGACGCGGACATGCGGGACCTGCGGCTGTGGCCCGACCCGCTGCCCGCCACCGCCTCCGGCGCGATCGCCATGGTCGAGGCCGCCTACGCGGCCTGGCGCGACGGGGTGCGGGCGCTCGGCGCCGCGGCCGTCGAGCGACCGCTCGGACCGAAGGGCGCCTGGTTCGCCGAGGACTCCGTGGCGGCCCTCGTCCTCCACGTCAACCGCGAGTGCCCCGCCCACGGCGCCGAGATCCGCCTCCTCCGCGACCGCTACCGCGACCGGGAGCGGTGGCCGGTCACCCGGTCGTCAGCCCGAATCCGAAGGGGTACAACGGGTCGTAGGCGGTGTCGCCGACGTTCATCGGCTCCTGGTCGTTCGCGCGGGGCCACGTGACCGGCAGGCGCCCGCCGTACGGCGCCGCGCCGAACAGCGGATCGGCCACGCCCGCGCCCTCGCTGCCCGGCAGCCACGCGGCCACGAGCGCGTCGACCTCCGCGAGATGCGACGTGAGCTCGATCGGGCGGCCAGAGACGACGATGACCACGCAGTCGACTGCGGCGCAGACGGTGTCGATCGCGGCCGCATCCGCATCGGACACCCGCATGTCGTGCACGCCCACGCCCTCGTCGCCGATGCCCTCGGCGTACGGGTCCTCGGCGACCACGACGACGCCGACATCGGCGTCCCCGATCGGCTCGGAGGCGTTCTCGCTGAAGGTGATCGCCGCTTCGGGCGCGACCGCCGCCATGCCCTCGAGGATCGTGGTGCCCTCCGTGACGGCCTCGACCGAACCCTGCCAGGAGGCGGTCCAGCCGCCGAGTTGGCGGCCGAGCGAGTCGGCGCCCGAACCGGCCACGTAGACCGACGCGTCGCCGGCGAGCGGCAGGAGGTCGTTCTCGTTGCGCAGCAGCGTCTGCGACGCGGCCGCGGCCTGCCGGGCGACCTCGCGGTGCGCGTCCGAGCCGATGCCGCCCGCCCCGGAGGTGTCCGCGAACGGCCGCTCGAACAGGCCGAGTTCGAACTTCTGGGTGAGGATGCGGGCGACCGCGTCGTCGATCCGCTCCTCGCTCACCCCGCCGTTGTCCACTTCGGCCACGAGCGTGTCGATGAAACGGCGGTACTCGAACGGCACCATCACCATGTCGACCCCGGCGTTGATCGAGAGGCGCACGGCTTCGGCGTAGTCGGCGCTGACCTGGTCCACCGCCTGCCAGTCGGAGACGACGAAACCGTCGAACCCGAGCTCCCCCTTGAGGACCTCGTTGATGAGGTACGAGTCGGCGTGCGCTTTCACCGGCCCCTCGCCCAGGTCGGTGGAGGAGAACGACGCCATCACCGAGCCGACGCCCGCGTCCACCGCGGCCTGGAAGGGCGCCAGGTGGATCGAGCGGAGCTCCTCCTCGGTGAGGGTGGCGACGCCCTGGTCGAGGCGGTACGTGGAGCCGGGCGGGAGCAGGTCGTTCGGGGTGGTCGAGGTGCCGTACGCGGTGCCGCCGTCGCCCACGAAATGCTTCGCGGTGGCCAGGACGCTCGTGTTCGCGGCCAGGTCCTCGCCCTGGTAGCCCCGCACGACCGGCCCGGCGTACTCGACGGCCAGACCCGGATCCTCGCCGTAGGACTCGTACGTGCGGCCCCAGCGGTTGTCGCGGGCCACGCACACGCACGGCGCGAACGTCCAGTGCACGCCGGTCGCGCGGGTCTCGGCGGCGGTGATCGCCGCCGCCTGCGCGGCGAGGTCCGGGTCGTGCGCGGCGCCCAGGCCGATGTTGTGCGGGAAGATCACCGCGCCGGGGAGGGCGCCGTTGCCGTGCACCGCGTCGATGCCGTAGACGAGCGGGATTTCGAGACGCGACTCCATCGCCTCCCTTTGGAAGCCGTCGATCATCCCGGCCCAGCCCTCGGGGGTGTCGTGGAGGGCCTCCGAGCCGCCGTTGAGCAGCGAGCCGATGCCCAGCAGGCCGATGTCGGCGGGGATCCGTTCGATCGCGGGCACGGCGACCTGCGTCATCTGCCCGACCTTCTCCTCGATCGTCATGCGGCCGAGCAGGTCGTCCACGCGGTCGGCGACCGCGGCGTCGGCGTCGCGATAGGACGCCCCGCGGCCGCCGCCGGCCGGCACGACCACCAGCACGGTGATCACGGCGGCCGCCAGCGCGGCGATGAGGGCGGTCCAGAGGACGGCCGGACGGCGGAGGACTGCGGGCAGATGTGCGCCCATGGGGCTCCTTGAGGGGTGAGCGATCGTCTACGGCCCCAACCTGGCTCGACTGTAATGGAAGAGCGCTCCCATGTCCAGTGGGCCGGGAGCGGTGGGACTGGACCGGGAAGGCGGACTCGGGCGACCCGGAAGTGTACGGCCAGGCCTGCATCGGCATCGACGGCGGCGTTCGGTCCGCGGCGGCATCACGGAGTGGCGACCATCCATTCAGTACTTCGACGGGTGCTCTCTGCGGAGCGATCGCGCCGGTCGCGGGACCAATGTTCGACCCCGCGGCCGGCGCATTGCTTACATGGGAGCGCGAGACGTTTGGGGCGCGGTAACGCTTCCACGCAGTACGCGGTCCGCTGGCATGAACTGTCGGTAATGCCCAATACGAACGCCTGCATGGCACCGGTAAGGTAATCGCATGAATCGCCCTGTATAGGAAGGACTACTTCCGGTGCCCGACGCGCCCTCCACTCGTCTGGTCTACGACACCCTCTTGATCACCTCCCTCGACGACGTGTACAAGCCGGCCACGGGCACCCGCGTGACCGGACTGGGCATCGGTGCGGCGCTCCTGGCGGAACTGGTGCTCTCGCAGCACCTGACGGTGTGGGCGAGCAAGGGCGTCGACCTCGTGTGCTTCGACGAGCGGTTCCGGCCGCCCTCGGACTCACTGGCGCTGTGGCTGGTTGAGCACGTCCGAGCCGAGCGCACCAGCCTGAGCGTGCGCGACTGGCTCGGGTTCCTCTCGGCCGCGGACGTGTACACGAAGACCGCCGAGCACATGGTCATGCTCGGCATCATGGTCCGCCGCGAATACCGGTCGCGGTGGCGCCAGCGCGTGGAGGTCGGCTACGAGCCGGCGGACGCGCTCATCGCGAACGCGGTGTTCTCGCGACTGCGCCGCCATCTGTCCACTTCAGAGCGTGATATCTCGGTAGAGGACGCGTTCCTGCTGGCGCTCACCGAAGCCGTTGGGCTCGCCAAACCCCTCTACCACCAGTTCCCTTCCGGCGCACGCGTGTACGCCGGACAGCGGCGGCAGGCCCTGCCCGCACCGCTGCGCGCCGTCCTGGCGCACTTGGCGGCGACGGTGGCGGACATCGCCATCACCGGCGGCCGCTGAACCCCGTTCCCCGACGCCCGCAACTCCCCCGTCACCCGAAGAAGGAGTCCCCATGCCCGCTCCCTCCTCACGCCCCAGCGCGGTGCAAGCCGTCCTGGCGCGCGACAAGCTCGGCACGCTGAGCCTGCTGCACTTCTCCCTGACCGCCGCGACGCCGCTGACGGTGATCGCGGGCGGCGTCGTCGTCATGTTCGCCCTGGCCGGGCAGATCGGCATCCCGCTGGGGTACCTCATCATCGCCGCGTGCCTGTGGCTCTTCAGCGTCGGCTACACGACGATGTCGCGGCACATCACGAACGCGGGCGCGTTCTACGCGTTCATCGCCCGCGGCATCGGCCGCATCCCCGGGGTGGGGGCCGCATGGGTCGCGGCGACCGCCTACTGCGCCATGCAGATCAGCCTCTTCGGCCTGCTCGGACTCACGGCGGAGGGCGTCATGGCCCGGATGGGCCTGGACGCGCCGTGGTGGGCCTGCGCCCTCGTCGCGTGGCTCCTCATCGGTCTGCTGGGCACGCGCGCGGTCGACATCAACGCGAAGGTGCTCGCGATCCTCCTGCTCGTCGAGATCGCCGTGATCCTGCTGTTCAGCGCCTCGAACTTCGCCAACGCCGCCGACGGCGTCCCGCTCGCGGCGATGTCGCCGTCCACGCTCGGCGGTGAGGCGGCCGGGGCGATGCTGGCGCTGGCGGTCACCGGCTTCATCGGGTTCGAATCGCCCACCGTCTACGGCGAGGAGGCGAAGGACCGGCGGCGCACGGTCGCGCGGGCCACCCTCGCCACCGTCGGGATCCTCGCGTTCATCTACATCGCCTCGTCGTGGTCGATCATCGCCGCCGTCGGCGCGGACCGCGTCGTGGAGGCCGCCGTCGCGGACCCCTCGCTCATGTTCACCCTCGCCGGCGACCAGCTCGGCGCCCCGTGGGCGGTCATCGGCGAGGTGATGCTGCTGACCTCGGTCACCGCCGCCGCCTTGAGCTTCCACAACACCACCGCGCGCTACCTGTTCGCGCTCGGCCGCGAGCGCGTCGCGCCCGCGTGGCTGGGCCGCACCTCGCCGCGGACCTCCTCCCCGGCGGCCGCCTCGCTCACCCAGACCGTCGTCAGCGGCGTGGTGATCATCGCCTGGGCGGTCCTAGGCCTCGACCCGCTCGTGCACCTGTTCTTCTACATGAGCACGTCGGCCGGGATCGGCCTGCTCGCCCTGATCGCGACGTGCGCGGTAGCGGTCGTCGTGTACTTCGCGCGCGACCGGCGCGGGGAGTCCCTGTGGGCCACCAGGATCGCGCCGGTGCTCGCGGTCGTCGCGCTGCTGTGGGTGCTGTACCTCTCGGTGCTGCACTTCCACACGCTGCTCGGCGTCGAGAAGGGATCGACGCTGCCGGTGCTCGTCCCGATCCTGTTCGCGGGGTTGGCCTTCCTCGGCGCGGCCTGGGGCGCGTACCTCAAGTGGGGGCGCCCGGACGTGTACGCCGGGATCGGGCACGGCGCGAAGGCCGCGCTCGTGACCGAGGCGTCGGAACCGGTGGGAGTGGCCGGTGGCCGCTAGCGCCGCGCAGGTGGCGGGAATGATCGGCGAGGCCTTCGTGGACGTGCCGACCGCGGTCTGGCTCGTCGAAGACCCGGTCGAACGCGTCGCGGCCGTGGGCGGCCAGTTCGCGCTCGTGGTCGAGCACGCCCTGGCCCACGGCGGCGTGCTCACCTCCGGGCGCGACGACGCGCTCGAGGGCGCGCTCGTCTGGTTCGACCGCACCAAGGACGAGCCGCCGATCCCCGACTACGACGCGCGCCTGCGCGCGGCCTGCGGGCGGCATTACGAGGCGTTCGCCGAGCTCGACCGGATCATGGACGAGCAGCACCCGGCCGAACCGCACCTGTACGTCGCGCTCGTGGGCGTGCGCGCGGACGCGCGCGGCCGCGGCATCGCGGCGGACCTGTTCCGCGACATCCACAAGAGACTCGACGAGTCCGGCACGGCCGCATATCTGGAGGCGGTGTCGCCGCGCACCGCGGCCCTGTACGCGTCCCTGGGCTACCGGCCGCACGGCGAACCGTTCCCGATCGGCGCGGGCGGCCCGCCGCTCTACCCGATGTGGCGTCCCGCCGGCGGCTAGGACCG
Organism: Glycomyces sp. NPDC049804; assembly: GCF_040674615.1. Lineage (NCBI taxonomy): Bacteria > Bacillati > Actinomycetota > Actinomycetes > Glycomycetales > Glycomycetaceae > Glycomyces > Glycomyces sp. NPDC049804. Next base: position 150,077 of record NZ_JBFAMQ010000012.1, on the reverse strand, counting down.
CCGGTCATCGCACGCCTCCGCCGCGCTTAGAGTCGGCGGCGGAGGTGTGCGATGACCGACTGGTGGTGGCTGGACCTGCTGCTGGCGATCGCGGGCGGACTGGCGCTGCTGTGGATCGCGCTGATCGTCGCCCTGGCGGTCGCCGGCCCGCGCGGGCCGCTCCTGCGCGAGGCGCTGCGCCTGCTGCCGGACCTACTCCGGCTCCTGCGTCGCCTCGCCGCCGACGGCGGCCTCCCGCGCGGCGTCCGCGTCCGGCTCGTGCTGCTCTTCGCCTACCTCGCATTGCCTTTCGACCTGGTCCCCGACTTCATCCCCGTCCTCGGGTACGCCGACGACGCGATCATCGTGGCCCTCGTCCTCCGCTCGGTCGTCCGCCGCGCCGGGATCGAGGCCGTGCGCGCGCACTGGCCCGGCACCGAGGACGGCTTCGACGTGCTCTGCCGCCTCACCGGACTCCCCCTGCCGCGTAAGGAGAGCTGAGGTCAGCGCCAGTCCTCCGGCGGATCGGCGCAGGCCACGGCCTCGGCCGGGCCGAACCGGTGCAGCCGCGCCCGGACCGCTCCGCACACGCACCGGGTCCACACGATCTCGCCTTCCGAGGTGCGGTGGCGCGAGACGACCGCTTCGTTTCCGTCGTCGGTCCAGCCGCACGCCCAGCACGTCGCGGCCCCTGCGCGGTCACCCATGACCGCCTCCTCCGGTCGCGGCGAGGCTCCCCGCCTGCGTGACCGGGCAGGCAGCGCCTTCACGTAGGCACGCGGCCCGGTCGCACAGGCGGCACAGCAGATCGCCCAGAGCGTCGTCCGGCACGCGCCCGGCCCGCTCGGTGCGGTCGTAGACGGCGTGCAGGACCTTCTCCAAGAGCGCTTCCAGCGCAACGCGTTCCGAGGGGTCGAGGGACGCGACGATCGGTTGCAGGACCCCCTTGCGGCTCTCGAGGATCCGCGCCGCTTCCCTCTCGCCTTCGGCCGTGAGATGCACCGCGACCGCGCGGCCCGTGCCGGCGCGGCGCTCCACGAGGCCGCGCTGCACCAGGCCGTCGACCATGCGGGCGGCCGCAGGCTGGCTCAGGCCGATGTACCGGCCGAGCGTCGTCACGGCGAGGCCCGGGAACTCGTCCACGGTCAGCAGCGCCGCACTGGCACTGTCGCCCAGGTCAGCGGCCTTCCGGTGCGCTTCGGCGACCAGATCGGCCACGTTCAGCGCGGTCGCGCCCAAGAGGTTCGCCAATCGATCATGCATGACTCATGCATACCCGCCGCTGCGGCGGGCAAACCGCAAAGCACTGGCGGATCCGGGACCTGCGTGGGAGGGTGTCGCGGTGCCCCACTCCTTCCCGGCGCAGGCCCGCCGATGACCTACCAGACTCGCATCCGACGCGTCCGCAACCCCGATCTGCCGATGGGTCAGCGCTACACGGCCCTGCGCTGCGCGGTTGAGCACTACCGACGGATCGGCTTCCACGCGACATGGCAGTTCATCACAAGCACCGATCCGCACCGACCGGTTCCACTCGATGAGTCCGGACTGTTCGAGGCCCTGGCCCGCCTGGAGACCTCCCGGAACGTGTGGCTTGCCGAGATGGACTCCTACGCTGCGCGCCGGACTGCGCTCAAACACCTCGGAATCCAGGCCGACCGCGAGGAAGTGCATTACCGACACAGTCAGCGCTGGCCCGGCCCGGACGCCCACGAGGCCGCGACCGTCGCCGTGCGGTACTTGCGGGACCGGGATCGGGAGTTCCACGGCCCGCCCGAGGTCTGGGAGCCGTTCACACCGCTCGAACAGGAGCTGTCCGGGCTGGTGGACGCCTTCCTGGGTCTGGGCCTCGACGCCTCACAACGCCGGCTGCTCTCGACCCTTCATACCCAGGTCACGAACGCCCGCCGACGACACACCCGCCACTACGACCTGTCGCTCGCGACTTCGCGGCTCTCTTGGGCGGCCACACTCATGCGAAACGACGCACTGCCGCTCGTTCGGCGCGGCTGGACCGGGGACGCCGAGGCGATCACCGCGATCTTCTGGGCCGCCCGAGGCCGCATGGCGTACCTGCCGACGCTGCACACGTTCGAGCAGACGCGCTGGTGGGTCGCGAACATCATGGCCCCGCAAGCGGAGCTGTGGGTCGCCGAGATGCGCGGCGTCCCGGTCGGGTTCGCTGCGCTGCAGGGCGACTCGCTCGACCACCTCTACCTCGACCCCGCGCACCAAGGCCGGGGCATCGGGGAGGCGCTGCTCGCGAAGGCGAAGCGCCGCCGCCGCGAGCTGCGGCTGCACGTGTTCGAGCAGAACACCGGCGCCCGCGCCTTCTACGCGCGGCACGGATTCACCGTCGTCGGCGGCGGCAGCGACAACGAAGAGGGCCTCCCCGACCTCGAGATGCGCTGGCGTCGCTAGAGCTGCTTCGCCAAGTCCGCGGCCGTGGCGAGTGCGCTCGCGGCGGCGTCGCGTTCGGCGTCGGTGAGTTCGGTGTCCTCGACCTGCTTGACGAGGGCGGCGGCCTTCGCGTCGTCCCCTTCGCGCAGTGCGAGTTCGGCCCGGTAGACGAGCGCGTCGAGCAGTTCGGGCTTCGGGGCGTCGCCGCCGTGGCGGGCGAGGGTCGAGTCGAGGAGCTTGACCGCCTGGACGGTGTCCCCTTTGGACTCGCCGAGGATGACCGCCTTGACGAGGGTCCGGCCCAGTTTGCCCTGCGGCGCTTCGGCTTTCTCGGCGTCGTCATGCTGCGGGAAGAAGCGGATGACATTGCCGCTCGGGTCGGTCAGGGAGAACCCGGCCCGGTTGCCGGTGTTGCCGCGTTTGCGCGGCCGGGTCACGCGAGGCGTCCCCGAGACGAGGACCTTGCCGTGGACCTTCCGCATCCCCGCCGCGAACTCGTCCCACAGCGACCCCGTGTCGGGCACGAACACCAGGCAGGTGCCGTAGTTGGCCTCGGGGTCGAGGGCGTCGAGGCCGAAGAAGTGCAGCTGCCAGTCGTCGCGGGCCATGACGATGTACGGATTCGGGCGGGTCTGGTGGTGGGTGCGGCGGAAGCCGAGCATCTCGTAGAACTCGCTGGTCTCGTCGATGGACCTGCACGGCAGCAGGGGAACGGTGACCGTTCCGGTGACGACGGTGCCGCTCATCGGCTTCCTTCCGGTTCGAGCGCGTCGGTGAGTGCGCGCAGGGCCGCCGTGGCGGTCGCGATCTGTGACGGGGCAAGGGAGGCCGCGAGGGCGTCGGCCCAGACGGCATGGGCGCGTTCGACTTCGGCCAGCGCACGGCGTCCGGCCGGGGTCGGGTCGAGGAGCTTCGCCCGGCGGTGGCGCGGGTTGTCTGTGAAGGCGGCGAGGCCGTCCGCGGCGAGCGCGTCCGCGGTCTGCTGCACGCTCTGGCGGCGCAGGCCCATCGTGCGGGCGATGTCGGCGACCGTCGCCGGGGCGTGGTCGATGACGCCGAGGACCTGCCAGCGGGCGCTGGTGAGCCCGGCGGGCCGGGCGAGGGCGTCGCCGGCGGCAAGGAGGGCGCCGTTGGCGCGGAAGACCTCGATGGCGAGTTCGGACACGGCGAGGCCTCGGGGGCTGAGTTCCATGCCTCCGAGGCTACGTCAATTGACAGGTACCTGTCAACTAGGCGACTGCGGTGGCCATCCGGTCGACGGCCTCGGTGATGATCTCCGGCGAGGTCGCGTAGTTGAGGCGCACATGGCCCGCGCCACCGGTGCCGAAGCGGTGCCCGGCGTTGAGGGCGACGCGGCCGCGTTCGAGGAAGACCGCGGCGGGGTCGTCGCCGAGGCCGAGCGCGCGGCAGTCGAGCCAGGCCAGGTAGGTGCCCGGCTGCGGGCGGTAGACCACTTGCGGGAGTCGGGTTTCGATCGCGGCGGCGAGGTGGCGGCGGTTCTCTTCGAGTCCGGCGAGGAGGGCGTCGAGCCAGGCGCCGCCTTCGCGGTAGGCGGCGGTCTGGGCGATGGCGCCCAGGTGGCTGGTGCTACCGCTGAGCTCCTCGGGCATGCGGGCGAGTTCGGCGGCGGAAGCCGGTCCGGCGACGGCGAGGGCGGCGCGCAGGCCGGGCAGGTTCCAGGCCTTGGCGGCGGAGGTGAGCGCGAAGCCGTTCTCGCCGCCGGGGACGGTGAGGTAGGGCGTGAACGCGGTGCCGGGGGCGCAGAGCGGGGAGTGCGCTTCGTCGGCGACCACGCGGACGCCGTAGGAGTCGGCGACGCGGGCGACCCGGGCGAGTTCGGCGGCGGTGTGGACGGTGCCGGTCGGGTTGTGAGGGCTGCAGAGGAGGTAGGCGGCGCGTCTGCCGCGGCCGAGGGCGAGTTCGAAGGCCTCGGCGAGGGCGGCGAAGTCGATGCGGTGGTCGCGACCGAGCGGCGCTTCGATCACCTTGCGGCCGTTGTAGGCGCAGAAGTCGTAGAACGGCGTGTAGACGGGGCTGTTGACGATGACCGCGTCGCCCGGGGCGGTGATGAGGTCGAGCATCGCGACGACGCCGAGCATGACGTCGGGGACGGGGCGGACGCGGGCGGGGGCGAGGTCGCTCCAGTCCCAGCGCGCGGCCGCGAATTCGGCGAAGGACTCGGCGTAGGCGGTGCCGTGGGGGTAGCCGGTGTCGCCGGCGGCCATGGCATCGGTGACGGCCTTGGTGATCGGTTCGGCCAGGGGGACGTCCATCTCGGCGACCCAGAGGGGCAGGACGTCGGCGGGGTGTTCGCGCCATTTGCTGCTGGTGCGCTGGCGGAGCTGGTCGAGGTGGAGTTGCCGGAGCGGGTTGCCGGGCAGGTCATTCGAGGCATTTGTGACGTCGCTCATAGCAGAACGGTAGCGAAGTTTCTCCGTTGTGTCACCTAGCGGCGGTTGGGGTCTGGCGCGTGAGCGGTGTCACGGGACCGGATCGGACTCGCACCTTGTAGTTCGTACTGCGAACTATTATGGTTCGTTATACGAACTAGTTTTCCGGAAAGGGAACGACATGACGCAGCAGGGCAAGACCGTGGCGATCATCGGCGGCGGGTACGGCGGCGCCGCCCTCGCCAAAGCGCTCGACGAGCACGCCGACGTGGTCCTGATCGAACCCAAGGACGCCTTCGTCCACGCCGCCGCATCGCTCCGGGCCCTCACGCGGCCGGACGAGTTCGCGGCGCGGATCTTCTATCCCTACGACGGAATCATCAAGCGCGGCAGGCAGATCCGTGAATACGCCGCCGGTGTCGACGAGCGGGGCGTCACCCTCGCCTCGGGCGCGCGGGTCGAGGCCGACTACATCGTGGTCGCCACGGGCTCGGGTTATCCGTACCCGGCCAAGACCCGCGCCGACTCCACCGATGAGGCCCTGGCGCACTTCAAGGCGACGCACACCGAACTGGCCGGGGCCGCTCGCGTGCTCATCGCCGGGGCGGGGCCGGTCGGCTTGGAGCTGGCCGGCGAGATCAAGGCCGTGTGGCCCGAGAAGCAGGTCACCATTGTGGACCCGTCCCGCGAGCTGATGCCCGGCTACGAGCCCGAACTGCGCACCGAGCTCCACGCGCAGCTCGAGAAGCTCGGCATCGAGGTGCGCCTCGGCACGAGCCTCGACGACGAGCCGGCCGTCGAGCCCGGCCGCGCCGGAGCCGTCTCGGTCACCGCCGAAGGCGAGCGCATCGAGGCCGACATCTGGTTCCGGGCGTTCGGGGCCAGCACCAACTCCGGGTACCTCGAGAACGGCGGCATCGCGCCGCTGAACCGGCGCGGCCGGCTGCCCGTCACCCCCAAGCTCAATGTGGAGGGACACGCGCACGTGTACGCGATCGGCGACGTCACCGATGTGAACGAGGAGAAGCGCGCCGCCTTCGCCGGCCGGCACGCGGAAGTGGTGGCCGCCAACATCATCGCGCAGATCAACGGGAAAGCGCCGGAGCAGGAGTACGAGCCCTCGCCCGTGCGGGTCGCGATCGTGCCGCTCGGACCCGAGCTCGGCGTCGGCCAGATCCCGACCGAGAACGGCCCCGCGCTGGTGCCGCTCGAATCGGTCATCGAATGGAAGGGCCGCGACCTCATGACCGGCTACTTCGACGCCGCGTTCCGGCTCGAGCCGACCGCGTAGCGAGACTCCCCCGTCCGCCTGATCGTCACAGGACGGGGAAGGCCCCCGCCTCGACCCGAGGCGGGGGCTTCGTCATGCCGGGAAACGCACTGGGCGCCTTCAGCTCTCGGTGCAGGTCTGGTTCGCGGACGGGCAGCCGGAGTCGGTGAAGACGACCGGCACGCGGTTGTCCACGACCACCCGGCTGAGCAGTCCGGCCAGGACCTCCTGCTCGGTGGCGCTGAGGCCCAGCGGGAGCTCCGCCACCCGCTTGACGGTCTCGTCGTGGAACTGCTCGGCGAGCTGCGCGCCCTTCTCGGTGAGGGCCACCCGGAACGCCCGCCCGTCGGCGGGGTCGGCCTCGCGGCGCACCAGGCCGTTCCTCTCAGAGCGGTCGACGAGCCCGGAGACGCTCGACTTCGCCAGGTTCAAGGTCTTGGCCAGCTCGAGCATGCCGAACGGCCGGGCGATGAGGACGCACAGCAGCTGCGCCTGCGCCATGGTGAGGTCGAACTCGCGCACCGAGTCGGCGTACACGGCGTCGACCAGGAACGCGGTCCGCACCAACGCGGTCCCCATGCTCATCGGCTCGCCCGTGTGCTCCTCCATAGACCAAGCTTACCCGCAGGCCACGCCCGGTGCCCGGTGTCATCGACCACCCCGCCGGCCCGGAAGCCGCGCGCACCGGCGGCTCCGGACCCGTGCTGACAGGCAGTTTCTTTGTTGTTACAGCTGACCGAAAGATTGACATATGTGGCTCGCCCTGGAATCATTGCCGGAGCGTTTCGACCCCGCAATACGGGATCTTCCCGGCAAATTCGATTCAACGCGCCAAGCATGGAAGGCCGACCCGGCATGCCCTCCCGCGGCGCATAGAAAGAGTGATCACCCTTGCGACGCAAACCGATCCGGCTCCTTGCGGCCGTGGTCGCGGTCGCGGCCGCCGCCGCGGCCGCGTTCACCGTCAGGACCGCCTTCGCCGAAACCGAGACCGAGCACGCGGACACCGCGCAGCTCAGCGCCGCCGAGACCGTCGCGGCCATGCAGCCCGGCTGGAACCTCGGCAACTCGCTCGACGCCGTCGGCGAGGACGAGACCGCCTGGGGCAACCCGCGCATCACTCCTGAACTGCTCGACTCGATCCGGGCCCAGGGCTTCAACTCGATCCGCATCCCCGTCACCTGGTCCGCGCACCAGGACGAGGCGGCCCCGTACGCGATCGACACCGCGTACATGGACCGCGTCGAAGAGGTCGTGGACCTCGCCCTCGAGGACGGCTTCTACGTCCTCATCAACATCCACCACGACTCGTGGCAGTGGGTCAACCAGATGCCCGCCCAGCACGACGCGGTCCTCGCCCGGTACGACGCGGCGTGGACGCAGATCGCCGAGGCCTTCGCCGACGCCCCGCCGGAACTCGTGTTCGAGAACATCAACGAGCCCCAGTTCGCCGACGTGAGCGAGGAGGAGGGCGACGCGCTCCTGCACGAGCTCAACGCCTCCTTCCACGAGATCGTGCGCGGCTCCGGCGGCGGCAACGCCGAACGGCTCCTCGTGATCCCGACGCTGCACACCAGTGCCGAGCAGCCGCGCCTCGACGCCGCCGCCGAGAGCATCGCGTCCCTCAACGACCCGATGATCGCCGCGACCGTGCACAACTACGGGTTCTGGCCCTTCAGCGTCAACATCGCCGGCTACACCACCTTCAACGACGAGGTGCGCGCCGACCTCGAAGGGGTCTTCGACCGCGTCAAGGCCACCTTTGTGGACAAGGGCGTGCCGGTCATCCTCGGCGAGTGGGGCCTTCTGGGGTTCGACAAGCACGTGGGCGTCGTCGAGCAGGGCGAGAAGCTGAAGTTCTTCGAGTACCTCGGCTACTACGCCGCGAAGACCGGCGTGACCACCATGTGGTGGGACAACGGCCAGCACTTCGACCGCACCGCCCACACCTGGAAGGACCCCGAGCTGTTCGCGCACGTCGCGGGCGCCTGGGAGGGCCGCTCCGGCACCGCCGCCACCGACCTCGTGTACGTGCCGGCCGGCGAGACGCCCGCCGCGCAGACCATCGCGCTGCATGAGAACGGCCTCGAGTTCACCGGGCTCTCGCACGGCGACGCCGAGCTGGCTGAGGGCACCGACTACACCGTGGGCGCCGACGGCCTGACCTTGAGCGCCGACCTGCTGGCCCGCCTCGTCGGCGACGGCGGGCTCGGCGAGCGGGCCGTGCTCGAAGCGCGCTTCTCCTCGGGCGTGCCGTGGCGGTTCCACGTCATCTCCTCCCGGGCCCCGGTCGCGCAGGACGCGAGCGGGACCACCGCCGGGCTCGACGTGCCCGTGGCGTTCAACGGCGACCAGCTCGCCACCATGGAGGCGGTCTACGCGGACGGGACCCCGGCGGGCCCTGCCGACTGGACCGCGTTCAAGGAGTTCGCCCTCGCGTTCGAACCGGACTACGAGGCCGGCACGATCGCGCTCACCGAGGCGTTCTTCGCGGCCGTGGACGACAATTCGACCGTGAGCCTCACCTTCCACTTCTGGAGCGGAACGACGCTCGAGTACACCGTGGAGCGTTCCGGCTCAGGCGTGACCGGCAGCGCCGCATAGCGACTCGCCCTATATAAACAACCGCGCACACGGGGCGCCCGGCGACCGGGCGCCCCGTTTCGTCCCTGTGTTGGGAGCGTTTCCCCAGTAAGGAGGCCCGGAGGGGGACGCCCCGACCGGTGTGCACTCGCTCGTGTTCGACTCCCCAATGGGCTAGTCTGGAGCGGCGTCCCGCACCGGCGAGGGACCGCTCGCGCGCTCCAGCGCCGGGCGCGCGCTGACTGCCCGAAGCGACGCCCCCGCTCCCCTGACACCTGCCCATTCAGTGCCGATTGGATAGTCCTTGAACGAGTCAGCAGCCAAATGGCCGCCGCGGGGGTTCGATCCCACCGTCCCCTCCACGGCGCGCGTCTACGACGCCGCCCTCGGCGGCAAGAACAACTTCAAGGTCGACCGCGAGGCCGTCGAGGTCTTCGAGCGACTGATCCCCCAGGTCCGCGAGGCGACCTGGCTCAACCGGAAGGCGCTCATCCGCGGCATCCAGTACCTGGTCCGCGCCGCGGGCATCGACCAGATCCTGGACATCGGCTGCGGTCTGCCGACCGAGCAGAACACGCACCAGGTCGCGCAGGAGATCAACCCCGACACGCGGGTCGTCTACGTGGACAACGACCCCATGGTGCTCTCGCACGGCCGCGCGCTCCTCGCCGACAACAGCACCACGACCGTGGTCACCGCGGACCTCCGCGATCCGGCCGGCATCCTGGCCAACCCCGAGGTGCGCGGGCACCTCGACTTCGACCGGCCCATCGCCCTGGTCATCGTCGGCATGATCATGCAGATCCACGAGAACGAGAAGCCGGACGAGATCATCGCCACCCTCATGGAACCGCTCGCGTCCGGCTCGCACCTGTTCCTCACCGCCTGGCCCGACACCGGCGACGAGGCCCAGCGCGGGCTCTCGCAAGGCTGCCTCGAGACCCTCGGCAACGGGTGGATACGGCCCGTCGAACGCCTGGAACGGCACTTCCAGGGCATGCCGATGGTCCCGCCCGGGCTCGAGTACGTCTCCCGCTGGCATCCCGAGGAGCCGGACCGGAAGGTCCCCTCCTTCGAGGAGCTCGAGCCGTACGAACGCACCCAGATGGCCGGGATCGCGGTCAAGCCCTGACGAAACCCTCCGGCGAGGCGGCGGCGGCCGAGCCGTAGATTGGTACCGCGCAGCGTGTTCGAGAAGAGAAGAGACCGCCTATGCCCATGCTCGAGATCCGCCGGCACAGCAAGCGCAACGGAGACGAGGCCGTCCACCTCTCTCAGGAAGGCGTCGAGCTGGCCCGCTGGTCGGGCACCCTCATGGGACCGTTCCAAGTGGTCGCCACGAGCGTCGCGCCGCGCGCTCGTGAGACCGCGATCGCCATGGGGTTCGCGGTCACCGTCGAACTCCCCACCCTCCCCAACGTCAACGGGTTCCTGCAGGAGTCCCAAGCCGCCACCTACGACATCGGCGCGCCGTTCACCCGCCTCGCGCGGCTCGTGAACCGGCGCGGCAGCACCGCCGCCGACTACGCGCACGCGCTCGCCCGGCAGTGGTCGGAGCTCATGGCGCCGCTCGGGCCCGGCGACGCGGCCCTCGTGATCGGCCACGGCGGCCACATCGAATGCGGCCTCGTGACGCTCTTCCCGGAAGCCGACCACGACGAGTGGGGCGCGTTGTTCGGGTACATGGAAGGCGCGCGGCTGCACTACGACACGGCCGCGCGGCGCTTCCACGACATCGAGTTCGTACGCGGCTGAGCCGCTGAGGTGAAGCGGGGGCCGACCGCCGTCGGCCCCCGCTTTCAGTCTTTGCCGGTGCGGATCGCCAGGCGCGGCAGGTACCAGACCGCCGCGGCCGCCGCGGCGAGCGCGTACAGGACCACCAGCGGGACCGGGAAGCCCAGGGCCACACCGGACTGCTCGAACTCCAGGTTCTCCAGGGCCGAGATCATCGGGCCGGAGGAGAGCATGTCCTGAAACGTCAGCTGCTGCCAGAACAGGTCCTGGGCGTTGACGAGGAGCAGCGCCATTCCCATGAGCGCCACCATGGGCCAGGCCTCCTTGAGGAACGCGGCGCGCGCCTCGCGGGGCTCGGCCCCGCGCATGAGCGCGGCGCGGCGGCGGTCCTCCAGGCCCCAGTACAGGGCCGTGAAGACGAACAGCAGCGGGACGGCGACCCAGGCGCGGGCCGGGAACGACCCGATCACCATGTACTCTCCTTCGCCCGCAACGGCCTCCAGGTTCGCCGCGCCGAGCGGCCCGGAGCCGGTGAAGAGCCACGGCGCGAACGGCAGCAGCAGCCAGCGCGAGGCGTTCCCCAAGGGCCGCAGGCAGCCGAGCGCGTAGCCGCCGAGGGCCGCGAGCGGGAGCGCGACGGCGGTGGTGATGAGCGGTGGACCCCACGTGCGGCGGATCGCCAGCCACAGGTCCGCGCCTTCGCTGGTGTCCTCGCCCATACGGGCGAGCCAGGGCAGCAGGAACGCGCCGACGGCGGCGAGCAGGAGCGTGAGCGCGATGGCGCCGGCGACCGTGGCGGCGGGCCGGGCCGGTGCCGGGTCGACCGGACCGACGTCGATTCTGGTGCGGGCGACGATGAACACGAGGGCGGCGGCGATGCCGAGCCCGGCGAGGATCGCCATGAGCAGCACGGATTTCGCGGCCGAGAGGCCCGGGGAGATGCCGGAGTAGAGGCCGCTGAAGATCTGCGCCACGGGGGTGGCGGGTTCGAGGCCGCTGATGGTGCTGTAGGCGAAGGTCTGGAGGCCGCACGCGGTGACGGCGAGCGCGGTCAGGCAGGCGGTGACGGCGACGGCGGTTTTCGGGCCGCTCTCGGTGCCGCGGATGGCGGCGAGCGCGGCGAGGACGCCGAGGCCGACCACGACGCCGGCGATGAGGCCGGGCCAGTCGTAGAGGCTCGCCGGGCGGTCGCTCTCGGCGACGACGCGGTCGATGAGCCGGGCGACGGTGAGCGCGGCGGGGGCGAACGAGATCGCCGCGAGGCTCCATACGACGCGGGCGGCGGTGCTCAGGCGGGTGCTGGAGCGGTGGAGGAGCCAGGCGGCGAGCGGGGCGACGACGGCGCCGGCGAGGATCATCACGAGGATCGGACCGGCAAGGGCGGCAAGGCCTTCGGTGAAGGCGCCTTCGGCGGCGACCTGGTCGTAGTTCGCAGGTCCGATGGTCTCGGCCGAGCCGAAGACGCTGAGGCCTTCGATGCGGCTGAGCTGGATCGTGCGGAGGGTCGGCAGGAGGTAGGCGCTGACGGCGGCGGTGACGGGCGCGGCGAGCAGGAAGAGGGCGAGCGCGATGCGGGCGGTGTCGCTCTGGGTCTGCAGCAGCGTCGGGTAGGACGGGTCGATCTCGGTGCCGCTGCTCGCATGGCCGCTCTCGTCGCCGCGCAGGGGCTCGGGTCGTCCACTGGGGCTGGTTCCGGGGTCCGCCCGGATGCCGCCGGTCGAGCCGTTCGCGGCGTCGGGTGGCGCGGCCGGGTTGCGGTTGGGGGCGGGCAGGAATTGGGGCGCGATGCGGGCCGGGGCGGATCGGGACGACGGGGGCGGTCCGCCGGCGCTGGGCGGCTGGTCCATGAACACTCCTGAATGGATAAAGGGTGGGAGCTCACGAAAATTATGCGCCACGTCACCTGACCGAAACCAGGCGGGCATGGAGGCATGAAATAGGAACCCGCCGGACGCAGTAGTACGTCACATGTCATGCGTGACGCGCTATGCGAGACCGCTCGGAAACGGACCCGGCAGGGTTCGACCGCTTATAGGGTTGCCCCGGGCCGGGACCGGGTGCTTTGATCAGACCATGCCGAGCACCGCGCAGTTCCTGGCGTTCATCGTCGCCTCGCTGATCCTGATCCTGATACCCGGCCCCTCGGTCATGTTCACCGTCAGCCGGGCGCTGGTGTACGGCCGCAGGCAGGCGGTGCTCACCGCGTGGGGCAACGCGTCGGGCACGTTCCTGGCCTCGGCGCTCGCGGCGGTCGGGCTCGGCGCGCTCATCCAGGAGTCGGCGGTGGCGTTCGCGATCGTGAAGTACGCGGGCGCGGCGTACCTGGTGTACCTGGGCGTGAAGGCGCTGCGCGACCGCAAGGGCCTGATGGCGGGGCCGGAAGAGGAGTCGGGCAGTCCGAAGCGCGCGCTGGCGACCATGGCGGAGGGGTTCGTCGTGGGGCTGCTCAACCCGAAGACGATCCTGTTCTACCTGGCGATGCTCCCCCAGTTCATCAACACTGAGTCGGGTTCGGCGACGGCCCAGATGCTGCTGCTCGGCGCGATCTTCGCGGCGCTCGCGGCCCTCTGCGACACGGTCTGGGGCCTGGTCGCCTCGGCCGCCCGGGAGGTCCTCCGGCGCCCGCGAGCCAAGCGCGTCCTCAACCGCACCGGCGGCACCGCCCTCATCGGACTCGGCATCGCGGCGGCAGCAGGCGAACGCGCCTGACGCTCGGAGCCGCGACGCTGTTCGAAGCGTTGGCAGAAAAGCCCTGTCGCGCCCCGAGCGATCGTTGATCCCGGGGACGTCGCTATCCCCGCGGGCGTGACGCGCCCTCGGGGTGCCCTCGACGGAGACTGGAACGGCTCGGTCGCCGCGGGCCGGACCCGGACCTCGGCACAATCGGTCAGGACATGCTTCGACACATACCAGAAGTCGCCAGGAACGGGGCTTCATCGGCATCGGAACGGACGCCGACGGTGACCTGCACGCCGAATGAGGGTTCCGGCCCGCTCGACCCCGGGGCCGCGGCCGGGTAACCGGCCGCGGCCCTTTTCGCTAGCGCGCCAGGGCGTTCGCGTGCAGTCGGGCGCGCAGGAAGGCGAGGATCTCACGGCGGGCGGGCCGGGAGGCCGGGACCAGGCCGGGGACGCTCATGAACTTGTGGACCGCGTTCGGGTACCCGATGTAGCTGGCGTCGTTGCCCGCGGCGCGCAGGCGCCGGACGTACTCGCGGGCGTGGTCGCACACCGGGTCGAGCTCCCCCGCCACGGCCAGCGTGGGCGGCAGGCCCGCGAGGTCCGCGGTCTGCAACGGGGACAAGGGGTCCGGGTCGAGACCCGCCGGAAGGGCGGTCCTGCGCGCGAGGCCCAGTTCGCCGGCGGAGAGGCCCGGCCGGCCGATGTTCCGTTCGACCGAAGGGTAGTCCGTCATGGTCGCGGTCCAGTCGAGGGCGGCGTAGAGGAGGACCTGCGCGCTGACGGCCGGGCCGGACTCGCGCGAGCGCTGGGCGAGGAGCGCGGCGATGGTGCCGCCGGCGCTCTCGCCGACGACGGCGATCCGAGCCGGGTCGATGCCCCAGCCGAAGGGGTCGTCGGCGAGGCGGTCGAGCGCGTCGCGGCCGTCGTCGACGGGCGCGGGGAGCGGGTGCTCGGGAGCGAGGCGGTATTCGACGGCGGCCACGACGGCGGGGAGCGCCGCGGCGAGGCCGCTGTTGAGCCAGTCGTTCTGGGCGGCGGTTCCGGTGATGAAGCCGCCGCCGTGGAAGGAGAGGACGAGCGGGAGCCGGTCGCGGCGGTCCTCGGGCCGGTGGACGCGGAGGGTGACGCGGCGGCCGGGCAGGTCGAGGGCGTGCTCCTCGATGCGGACGCGGCGGTCGGGGCGGCCGGCGATGAGGCGCATGACGGGCGAGCGGAGCATGCGGGCGAGTTTGGCGCGCCCGGCGACGATCTCGTCCGGGGTGACGGCGTCCCAGTCGGGTCGGTCCTTGAGGAAGAGGCGGGCGCCGAGCGGGGCGTTGACGGTCATGGTGTCCTCCCGGGTCGAATTACGCTACTTCCAGTAGCATAATTGGCAGGATAGCCTGTCCCCGTGCAGGAATCCACTTCACCGGGAGCAGGACGCCCGCGCGCGGACGTCACCGCCGACGTGTTCGCCGCGACCCTGCGCTCGGTACACGAGTCCGGGTACGCGGGCGCGACGATGGACAGGATCGCGGTCGCCGCGGGCGTCGCGAAGACGACGCTGTACCGGCGCTGGCCGTCGAAGGGCGCGTTGATCACCGCGTGCCTCGTGGACGCGTTCGGCCCCGCGCCGCTCGTGGGCGAGGGCCGGGAGGAGGTGCTGACCACCGCGATCCGCTGGGGCGCGGCGAAGATCGGCGAGCCGGGCGTCGGCGCGGCCTTCGCGGGCGTGTTCACCGACGCCGTGAGCGACCCGGCCCTGCGCGAGATCCTCGCGAACGAGCTGCAGGCCCCGTACCTGCGGGTGCTGCAGGACGCGCTCGGCGAATCCGAGCAGCGCGTCCGGTTCGTCATCGACGTCGCCATGGGCGCACTGCTGCACCGCATGGGGATCTCCGGCGAGCCCATGGCCGAGGACGACGTCGAAACGCTCATCGCGATGGTCATCGGCGTCTTCCGCTGAGGGGCGGGCGCCGACCTAGACTGGGCGGGCGCATCGCAGCGCAGGACAGGAACGGAGCGCCCGAGATGACCGAGTTTCCCGCTGAGGTCCGCGACCGGTTCGCCGGTGCGGGCATGGACCTGGACCAGCTGTTCTCCGCCGGAGAGCTCGGCGACCGCATGGGGATAGACGTGCTCGAGGCCGCCCCGGAGCGGGTCGTGGCGCGCATGGTCGTCGAGGGGAACCGGCAGCCGTACGGGCTGCTGCACGGGGGCGCGTCGGCGGTGCTGGCCGAGACGCTCGGCTCGATCGGGTCGATGCTGCACGGTGGCCCCGAGAAGATCGCGGTCGGCGTGGACCTCAACGTGACCCACCACCGGGCGGTCCGGTCGGGAACGGTCACCGGGGTCGCCACCCCGATCCACCGCGGACGGTCGACCGCGACGTACGAGATCGTCGTCAGCGACGAGGCCGGCAAGCGCGTGTGCACCGGTCGCCTCACCTGCCTGATCCGGGACGCCCCGCAAGCCTGAGACGGTGCGCCGCAGGCATGGCGGTCCCGGTTCGCAGCGCAAGGGACCGGCGCCCCGCGTGCCGCGACCCCCTGGTGCGCGGCGCGCGGAGCGCCGGTGTTCGTGCGGCTCAGTCGGTCTCGACCGGGAGCTGCACGGGCGCGTTCGCCGACTGCCGGAACCGGTGAACGCGCACCTCCTGCCACACCCCGCCGGTGCGGAACGGATCGGCGTCGATCCACTCCAGCGCCGCGGCGCGGTCGGGGACGTCGACGATGAAGAGGCTGCCGATGCCGCGCTCGCCGTCATCCGACAGCAGCGGTCCGTAGACCAGCGGCTTCGGCGAGGCGGTCCGCAGTCGGGCCGAGTGCGCGGCCATCTGCTCGGTTCGGCGCTCGGCCCCGTCGTCGCCGTCGAGGCAGTGGATGGTGAAGAGCACGGGATTCAGACTCCTGTCGGTACGCGCGGCGTGGTCTCGTCGCGCAGCGTCTGGCGCGCGGCCATGGCCTCCTGCTTCTCGGCGAACCGCTCCGGGATCACCCGGATCTCCGCCTCGAACCGGGCCGCGATCCGCCCGGTCTGCTGGATCTCCACAGTGAACGCGATGACGTGCCCGACCGGTCCCTTCTCCTTGCTGCGCAACCGGTACTCGAGCTGCGCCGGGATCGGGAAGACGAAGTTGAGGAACGTCGAGTTCACGTGGCTGATGACGAACCGCGACTTCGGCTCCGGCTCGATCAGGTACCGCTCGGTGACGGCGGTCCAGGTCTGCCGGGCGGCCTCCAGCAGTGTCACCGCCGGGATGTGCAGGCCCGTGAGGTGGTCCTCGAGGACCTCGACTCGCTCGTCGAGGACCAGCGGGGTCCGGTAGCGGCCCTCGCCGACCCGCTCGAGATCGCCGATGAGGACGTTCTTCTCGTAGACCTTGTGGGTCACCGCGCGCTCCACCGGCTGCGGCACGTGATCCTGAGTAGACAGTACACAGCGGCCGGTCTCGGCGAACTTGTCCAGCTCGGCCAGCTGCTCCCCCGTCAGGCCTTGGCCGACGGTGATCTTGGGCGGGCCGTCGCCGGCGCCGATGCGCAGGAACTCCAGCATCGCGCTCACTCCGATGGTGCCCGGATGCGTCAGGAACTCCTCGAACCGGTCGCCGACGACCATGACCGACCGCTCGTGCGCGGCGTTCATACCGCCACCCCAACGCTCGCGGCCGCGGCGTACGCGTCGGCGAGTTCGCCGACCGTGCGCACGTCCGAGATCACCAGGTCGCCTTCGCCGAACGGGTCGGCGCCGAACTCGATCTCGAGCTGGATGATGAGGCGCGCGAGCAGCAGGGAGTTGAGCCCGACCGCGTTCAGCGCCTCGGAGCCGTCGATCGCGCCGTGCTCGACACCCGCCTCCTCGAGGAGGTCGATGACGTGGGTGCGGACGGTGTTCAGGGCTTCGATCTTGTCTAGCATGTGATTCCTCCGTCGACGATGATGTTCTGTCCGGTGATGAACGAGGCGCCGGGCGAGGCCACGAACAGGACGGCGTTCGCGATCTCCTCGATGTCGGCGAGGCGGCCCAGCGGGGTGCGCTTCTGGATGCGCGCGCGGTTCTCAGGCGTCACGTCGGCGGTCATGCCGCTGTCGAAGAAGCCGGGGACCACGGAGTTGACGCGGATGTTGAGCGGCCCGAGCTCGCGGGCGAGGCTGCGGGTGAAGCCGTCGAGGCCGGCTTTGGCCGCGGCGTAGACCGCGACGCCGCGGAAGCCGCGGATCGCGTTGATCGAGGAGACGTTGACGATCTGCCCGCTCCGCTGGGCGCTCATGACCTTCGCGCAGGCCTGCGCGAGGGCGATGGGCGCGGTCAGGTTGAGGGCGATCAGGTCCTCGATGCGGCGGCCCGGCACGGTCAGGAACAGCTCCTGCTCGGTCAGGACGCCGGCGTTGTTGACGAGCAGGTCGATCCGGCCGAACCGGCGCCTGGCCCCGGCAGCGAAGCCGCGCAGTGCCGCGGTGTCGGCGAGATCGACTGCGGCCCAGTGGAAGTCCTCAGGGTGCTTCTCGGCCATGGCCTCGGTGAACTCGCTCGCGGTCCGGCTGAACGTGGCGATCCGCCAGCCCTGGTCGAGCAGCCGCTCGGCCAGGACCATGCCGAGGCCGCGGCTGCCGCCGCTGATCACGGCCACCGGCGCGGTGCTCACGCCGCGCCCCGGATCTTCTTGAACCGGTCCGAGTGCTGCCGGTCGCCCGAGACCTGCACGACCGCGGGGACCTTGAACGACTCGAGCTTCTCGCGGCAGTGGGCGCGGATGCGCTTCTGCATCACCCCGGGGTCCTCGTCGGAGTCGGGGCTCAGGAGCACGGTGGCCTTGACGACCATGCCGGTGACGTGGCTCGGGTGGCCGCTCACGGTCACCTCCGCGACGCCGGGCACCTCGAGGACGGTGTTCTCGACCTCGCTGGGGTAGACCTTCTCGCCGCCGACGTTGATGATCTCGGAGCGGCGGCCGAGGATGCGGATCCACTCGCCGTCGGTCTCGACCACGTCCTGCGTGTTGAAGAACCCGTCGGCGTCGAACGGCGCGTCGGCGTTGAGGTAGCCGAGCATCGCCATGTCCGAGCGGATCCACAGGATGTCGTCGATGATCTTGTGCTCGAATCCGGCGTCGCCGAGCTTGACCCAGAGCGTGTCGTCGCCGCGGGACTTCGTCGGCAGGATGCCGAGCTCGGAGAGGCCGTACGTCTGCTTGAACCGCACGCGCGGCAGCGCGGCCGAGAGCCGCTTGAGGGTGCGGATCGGCATCGGCTCGGTCCCGTACGTGACCAGTTGCAGCGAGCTGCTGTCGAACCGCTCCAGGACCCCGGAGATGAGGACCATGTTCAGGAACGTCGGCGTCGTCGGCAGCACTTCGACCTGGTGGCGCTCGACCGCGGCGAACACGGCCTCGGGGCTGCGGTTCGCGATCGTGATCACGGTGCCGCCCTGGACGAGCGTGTGCAGGAGCGTGTTGATCCCGCCGATGTGGTCCAGACTCAGGAACGAGAGGATGCGCTGGTCGCGGCCTTTCGCCCGGTAGCGGGCGAGGACCTTCTGGAAGTCGAGCACCGAGGCCTTGCTGCGGCCGGTGGTGCCGGAGCTGAAGAGCACCAGGCCGGGGTGGCCGGCCTCGCGCAGCGCCCGGTAGTGCGCGTGGTCGGCGCTGACGCCGGTGCGCTCCAAGGCGCGGACGCCGTTCTCCTCGACCGAGACCACGAGCTCGACCTGTGCGACCTCCAGGAACTCGGCCCGCTTCGCCGCCGGCAGCGCGCTCAGCGGCACGACCACGACGCGGCGCTCGATGAGCGCCAGCAGGCCCGCGCACAGCAGCGGCGAGAACGTCCCTTCCAGAGCGACGACGCTGCCGGGGGCGACGTCGTGGCCGTCGAGGAATCGCTGCCAGTCCCCCGCCATTTCGACGAGCTGCCGATAAGTGCTGCCGTGGCCTTGGAATACGACGGCCTCACTGTCGCCGTGTTCCGCGAGTTGTCTCACAATGGCAATGTTCATGACGCCTCCCTGTAAGCAGGAATGCGACGACGCAGGCCGCGATGCCGGGTGCCGCATAGCAGGTTCACCTCGAACGGCGATGTCGGCGCCGGAGCGGAAGCCCTGGTGGCCGTCGGTTCGAGTTCCTTTGCGGGCAAGCCTATGCAGGGGATCGGCGGCCCGCAATATCCACTTTCGGGCTGCGCGGATGGGGGTGCCCGAACGGGTATACCCGTCCATTCGCGAGTGTGTGGACGCTATTCGGCGGTGACTGCGGTGACCACGATCGCGCCGTCAGTATGCCAGCGTCCGGCGAAAGACGGCACCCGCGACGGGCCGTTTTCACGAGGGAGGAGGAGGTCGGCGGTGAATGCGCCGGCGCGGTCGAAGCGGAGCCGGGCGTCGAGGAATCCGAGCCAGCGTCCGGTGACGGTGAACCAGGCCTTGTAGAGGGCTTCCTTGGCGCTGAAGGCGACCAGGGGCCAGTGGACGGCCGGATCGGCGGCGGCCAGGCTCGCGAGGTCGGCGCGCTCGTCGGGCAGCAGCACGGTCGCGTGGAGCTCGGTCGGCAGCGGGCGGTGGACTTCGGCGTCGATCCCGATGGCCGCCAGGCGGTCTCCTCGGGCCGCGACGGCGGCGCGGTAGCCGTCGCAGTGGGTGATGCTGCCGACGACGCCGTCGGGCCACATGGGCTGTCCCCGGTCACCGGTCGGGATGGCGGCGGCGGGCAGGCCGAGACGCGCGAGGGCCTGCCGGGCGCAGTGGCGGCCGGCGGCGAACTCGCGCCGGCGGGAGGGCACGGCCCCGCGGACGTGCGCCTCCTCCTCAGGGAAGAGGCGCACGTCCGCGGGGTCGGTCGTGGTCCAGGCGGCGGCGACGCCGTCCGGGAGGATCCGCTCGATCAACGGCGGTCCCGGCGTCCGGTGGCGGTCACCGGTTCGGTCGGGCGGGTGAGCGGTCGTCGTTCACGCGGCGTCCGGCGGCTCCGGGAGCGGGCCGGGTGCCGCGGAGAGCCGGGTCCAGCCGAGGCGTCCGGCGTGCTCGGCGAGCACCGGGTCGGCGCCGATCACGCACGGGTGGCCGACCTGCTGGAGCATGTCGAGGTCGCTCGCGTGGTCGCCGTAGCAGAAGCAGTCCGCGGGGTCCAGGCCGTAGGCGGCGATGGTCTCCTGGACGGCCAGGGCCTTGACCTCGCCGATCATGGGGCGCTCGATGTCGCCGGTGAGCCGGCCGTCGGCGCCGACGATCGGGACGGTGCCGAGCGCCAGGTCGACGCCCAGTTCCTCCGCGAGCGGCGCGAGGCAGGCCTCGAACGAGCCGGAGACGAGGACCGTCATGTCGCCGTCGCTTCGGTGCGCCCGGATCGCATCCATGGTGGCCTGGACGAAGGCGTCCGGGCGGAGCCGGTAGGCCGCATACCACTTGCGGCCCTCTTCCAAGAGCGCGTCGTAGGAGGCCCCGGTGAAGCCGCGGTAAAAGGCGCGGTTGACCTCGGAGCGGGGCCGGCCCGCGGCGGCGAGCGCGTGCAGCTCGGCGGCGGCCGCTTCGTAGGTCCGCTGGTCGTCGCTGTGCTCGAGCCAGTGGCGGAGGAAGTCGAACATGCTCTTGACGCTGATGACGGTCTCGTCCACGTCGAAGAACGCGGCTCGGGTGCGGTCGGTCATGCCGTTGCCTCTCAGGTGGTCTGCTGACATTCGAGGACGTAAGGGTCGGGTGCCGCCACCGGTGGCAGCGGCTCCTCGTCGGGGTGCGCCTCCCGCGGCGCGCGCGAGGTGTGCAGGCCCTCTCGGAGGATGCGGGTAACCGCGAAGGTCCTGTTGGGAGAGTCGAGTTTGGCCATGATGCTGCCGACGAGGCGTTTCGCACCGTGCTGCGAGATCTCGAGCCGGCGCGCGATCTGCTTGTTGCTCATGCCCTCGACGAGGAGCGGCACCACTTCGCGTTCGCGCGGAGTGAGCCGCGGCGGCCGCTTGGTGTCGGCGGTCCGGGAGGTGAGGAGCCGGTGCGCGAGCCGCGCGGGTATCGGGAGCTCCCCGATCGCGATGCGCTCCAGGCAGTCCCGGACGGCGTAGGGGGACAGGTCCTCGGCGTCGAGGATGCCGGCGCTGGGGATGCGGGCGACCTGGGCGAGGTCGACCTCGGCGGTGCGGGTGACGAGGAGGACGGAGCGGAGGTCGCTCTCGGCGAGCATCGCCACGGCGGCGGGCCGCAGCTCGTCGAGTACGAGGAAGACGAGGGCGGGGCCGAGCGGGTCGGACCGCCCCGCGGCGCTGTGGATCGCGGTCTCGGGGCTCTCGTGGGTGGTGACGGTCCGCACGAGGTCGAGTCTGGTGAGTATTCGTTCGAGTTCCGTGCGGAGGTGTCCGCCGCCGATGCCCAGGGCCACGTTGAACACGGCCTCGGACCATACCTGCCCTGGTGGTCTGTCCAGCATGTCTGCCCGACTCCTGTCTCTCGGTCGCAGGGGGTGTTTCGTCGCCGCGGTGCCGGAGGAAGCGCTTTTGCTTGAAGCTCTGAGTAATTGGCGCATTCGGCCGCTGGACCGGTGCTGCCGTAGCGCTTTCCGGGACCTGGATGGAGGGAGATCGATATGTCGGCGAAACGGTTTCCGTCGGTTCCGCGGGGGTCCGGATCGGAGGGAAAGTGCCGAGTCGATGACGGTGGCGACGTTGCCGCGATCCATCGTTGCCCGGCTCCTCCCGGATTGTCAACACCGGATGTCCGGATTCGGACACGAAGAGTGAGACGGGACGTTCGGAGGACTCGGGCAGTTTGCGCGTCCACGTATCATCCGTAGGAACTTCCGTCCCCACCGCACAGCCGGTTTCCCTATGCGACAAGGAAGGTCACCACAATGACAACCCCGGAACACCCCCCGCGGGCGCCGAAGTCGACGCCTCGGGACAGGGAAGTCATCGCGCATCTCATCGCCGCCCCGGACCAGCAGACGGCCGCGGAATGGCTGGGGATCACCGACCGGCACCTGCGCCGGAGGGTCGATTCGATCATGCGGCGATTCGGTGCCGAGACGACACTGCAGATGGTGGTAATGGCCACTGTCTACGGTGATGTGAATCCGAAGGCGGTGCCCGCAAACACGCCCGCGTTCGCACTCCTCACCGAGGCGTTCGAACGGCGGGGCAGTGCTTCGGGATCGCCTTGAGAATGGCGCGCCACGCGTCCGATTCGGACCGACCTCGTCGTCGGAGTGCCGCGGCCCCCTGAGCGCGCAGGGGGCCGCGGAGCATCGGACGGCCCTAGCCGCTACGCCCGGGTGCGGGGCTGGAGGTTGACCACGATCACCGCGAGGATCGAGATGATCAGGCCGGTGAGGTGGACCATCTGGACCGGGCCCATCTTCATCCAGTACCCGAACCACATGCCGCCGCAGAGGAACACGACGAACAGGCCGGAGAACGCGGTGAGGCCGAGGTTGGCCGCGCGGAGGGCGCGCGCCGGGAGCGCCGGCTCGCGCCGGAGCAGGGCCCTGATGGCGAAGACGGCGCCGCGCCACAGCAGCGCGATCGTGAGCAGCTGGTAGGCGATGACGCCGATGAGCGCCGGGACCGCCAGGCCCTCGGGGATCGCGCGCCACTCGATGCCGTTGCCCAGCACCGTGTCCGCATCGAGTTCGTCCATCGTGAACATGCCCGCGATGAGCGCGCGGTTCGTGCCGAAGTCGTTGATGTTGTTGGTGACGACCAGGGTCAGCCAGGCGGCGGCCCAGGTGAGGATCAGGGTCTGAAAGAGGATGATCCCGGTGCCGCCGGAGCGCTCGGGCTCGTCGACGAGGCGCAGCGGCGCCGGCTCGGTCTTGACCGTGGGGGTAGACAAGGGTCTGTTCCTTTCGTTCAGTGTGCGGTGGCGTAGGGGGGCTCGGGTTGCGGGCCGAGCCCGTCGTGGGCGGCGATCCACTTGTCGTGGAGCCACATCGAGGTGCCGCGCCGCGCGCGGGCGGCGTCCCAGCTGATACCGCGCTCGTAGGTGAGGACGGTGCCGCCGGGGCCGACGACGGCCCAGGTGTAGCGGCCGTCGGCATGGCGGGTCTTGACCTTCATGCCGGTGACCGCCCGGACGGAGCCGTCCGCTTCGGTCACGGTCTCGTCGTGCCGCTTGATCCACTGCACGGCGAGGTCGTCGGCGTAGGCGCCGGCGGCGCGGCGGATGAGGTCGAATGCGGCCCTGCGGCTTTCGGCGCGGTCGAGGAGGCTGGCCGGGTCGTTCGCGCGGAGGCAGGTGTAGCCGAGGAGGCGGCCGTCCCGGTCGGCGACGACGGTGGCGTGGGGGCCGCCGAGGCGGTAGCCGTCCGGTTGGCGGCGGACCACGGTGACCGGCAGGCCGTCGTGGTCGCCCTCGCGGACGTCCACTATGTCCCAAGTGGATGGAACGGCGAGGCCGGTGCCGAAGAGCGCCTGGCGCTCGAGGGTGCGTGCGGTGTGGGTGTCATCGCGGGTGTCGGTTCGCGTCATCTGGTTTCCTGGGGGTAGAGGCCCGGTAAGGCCATGCTGTTCCTGGTACGGCGCGCAGCGAGGGCGATCATCGACCCCGCGGCGAGAAGGGTTCCGGCGGCGACGCAGACGCCCGCGAATCCGGCGGCGTCGGCGAAGGCCGCCAACTGCGGGCCCAGGCTCGCCCCGATGAACAGGACGAACGTGTACAGCGCGGTTGCGGCGGCCCTGGCCGGGCCGGCGACCGAGCCGACGGCCTCGATGAGGCCCGGCGCGGCGAGCGCCACGCCGCCGACGAACTCGAGCAGGCACACCGCGATCGCCCACACGCCGAGGCCGGAGACGGCGGCGGCGAGGAACGCGCTGGCGGCGGCCACGGCCAGCGCGCCGACGACGCGCGTGGTCGGGGCGTACTTGCGCAGGCGTCCGGCGATCCAGGGCGCGGCGAGGAAGGCCGGGAGCGCGGAGGCGCGCAGGAGGAGCATCGCGGTCGGGTTGCCCGCGACGGCTTCGGGTCCGACGGTCTCGAGTCCGGTGTAGACGGCGACGAACGAGGCGAGGACCGTCGCGGTCGCGAGGTAGAGCAGGAGGGTGTCGCGGCGCCGGAGCATCGCTCCCATGGCGCGCAAGGGGTTGGTGCGTGCGGTGCCGTCGCGGGCGGGGTCGGGTTCGAGGACGAAGTAGAGGATGGCGGCGAGTGCGAGGACGCCGACGGTGCCGCCGAAGAACGGGGACTGCCAGCCGAAGGCGGGCAGGAGGAGGGTGGCCGCGGCTTGGGCGATGATCGCGGAGGCGATGAAGCCGCTGGTCATCGTGGTGAGCGCGATGGGTCGGCGGGGCGGGGCGATGCGTTCGGCGACGTAGGCGAGGGCGGCGGGGGCGAAGAACGCCGACGTGAACCCTTGGATCGCGCGGAGGGTGAGGCCGGAGGCGAGGTCGTCGGCGAGGCCGACGGCGCCGGTGGCGAGGGCGGAGGCGACGAGGCCGATGAGGAGGACGCGGCGGCGTCCGAACCGGTCGGCGGCGGGGCCGGAGAAGAGGAAGCCGGCGGCGTAGGCGAAGCCGAAGGCGGTGACCATCCAGGCGGCTTGGGCGGTGCCGGCGCGCCAGCCGGCGGTGAACTCCCCGAGGAGGGGGATGACCACGTAGAGCTGGCCGACGACGAAGACGCCGGCCGCGGCCAGCGGGACGATGGTGCGCCCGGTGGGCGCCCAGTGCGGTTCGGGGTCCGGGCCGGGCGTCGCGGCGGGGCGGACTTGGGCTTGCTGGCTCATGATCCCATTAGACCACCAACTCGTTTGTTGGTCAACATCGGAGTTGGAGTATTATTACGTTCATGTCGGATTCACAACTTCGCACTTACGACACCGGGGCGGCCGCGGCGCCGCTGACCACCCGGGAGAAGCTCCTGCGCGCCGCCCGGGAGGTGTTCGCCGAGCACGGGCTCGCCCATACGCGCATCTCCGACATCGCCGCCCGCTCGGGCGTCAACCGCGAGCGCGTCTACGGGTATTTCGGCAGCAAGGAGGGGTTGTTCGACGCGGTCGTCAACGACGCGCTCGACGAGCTCGCCGAGGCGGTGCCGCTGACGGCGGGCGAGGACCTCGTCGAGTACGTCGACCGGGTGCACGAGTTCCACCGGCTGCACCCGCAGCTGCTGCGGCTGCTGCTGTGGGAGGCGCTGCACTACCGGACCGAGCCGCTGCCGGGCGAGGCGGAGCGGCAGGGGCGCTACCGCGAGAAGGTCAGCGCGCTGGAGCGGTCGCTCGGCGCGGCCGAGGGGCATCTGCAGGCGGCCCCGACCCTGTTCATCCTCATCGGACTCGCCGCGTGGCCGAGCGTCGTGCCGCAGCTCGCGCGCCTCATCATGGGCGCCGACGAGAGCGAGAACCCCGAGATCATGCGCGAGCATGTGCTCAGCTTCGCCCGATCGGCCCTGCGCCCCACGAAAGAAGAAGCCGGAGCCTGACGCACCGGCACCGGCCTCCGGCCGGTTCCCTCCCCTGCGGTCGGGTGCGGCGAATCGCCGCGCCCGAAACACCCAGGGTGCCAGGCGGGTACGACATTGCGGCCGCGCCGCCCGACTTGCCTCGGTTGTCCCGCACCCGAGGTCGGGTGCGCCGATACGCAGCTCCCCCGATTACAAGGGTGGCAGGCGGGTACGACATCGCCGCCGGTAACAGGGCTCGGCCGAGCGCAGGTCCGTCCGGGTTGCGCGGGTCGTCCCTCCCCCGGGGTCGGGTGCGCCGGTTCCGAGCTCCCCCGAAATGTCCAGGGTGGCAGACGGGTACGACATTGAGGCCGGGGCGGCTTTCACCTCCCCGGCCGGTCTCGTGAGGGTTGCTCAGGCGAGGAGGTCGTTCATCGTGCCGTAGGGGACGCCGTCCTCGACCGCCGTGTACGAGTCCGCTTCGAAGAAGCCGACCGCCGCCTTCCGTGCGACCTCGTACGCGGCCATGGCGACGCGCGAGCCGAGGCTGATACGGGCCACGCCGAGGCGGTCGAGCTCCGACGGCGCGGGAGCACCGGGCCCGGCAAGGATGTTCAGCGGCAGACGGATCGCCGCGACGAGGGCCGCGATCACGGCCGGGTCGGTCACGCCGGGAACGAAGATGCCGTCGGCGCCGGCGTCCGCGTAGGCCTTCGCGCGCGCCACGGTCGCGTCGAAACGCTCCGACTCCTCGCCGATCCCGGCCAGGTACACGTCGATGCGCGCGTTGATGAACAGGTCCGGTCCCGCGCCCTCGCGGGCCGCGCCCAACCGTTCCACCTGGTCCGCGAGATCCCGCAGGGACCCCGGGGCCTCCGCGGTGGTGTCCTCGATGTTGACGCCGACGGCGCCGGCCTCGGCCACCGCCGCGAGGGTCGCGGCCACCTCCTTCGGCGTCGCGCCGAAACCCGACTCGATGTCAGCGGTCACCGGCACGTCCACGGCCCGCACGACCCGGGCGATCGCCTCCAATGCCGCGTCGCGGTCGATCGCGTCGCCGTCCGGGCGGCCGAGACTCCACGCGACCCCCGCGCTCGTCGTCGCGATCGCCGGTGCGCCCGCGGCGGCGATGACCGCGGCGCTGGCGGCGTCCCAGCAGTTCGGAAGCCGCAGGGCCGGGGTGGTGTGGAGGGAGCGGAAGCGGGAAGCGGTCGTGTTCGTCATGCCCCCAATCTAAACGGCGATGTCGCCCCGTGGCCGGCCGCGAAACGACATCACCGTCAACGCGCGTCAGGCGCGGCCGACCGCCGAGACGAGCGCGTCTGCCAGCTCGGCCGGCTTCGTGAACTGCGGCCAGTGCCCCGTCGGGAGGTCGATGTACGAGACGTCCTTGACCGCCGCGATCTCCCGCACGAACGGCACGCCCTGCTCGATCCACGCCCGCACCATCGCGCTGCTGAACTCGCAGCAGACGAGCGTGATCGGCACGTCGAAGCGGCGCTCGTCCCCGAGCACCTGCTGGTCGAACGCGACGCCCTTCGGCGAGGGGATCGCCCTGGCGCGGAAGGCCTCGCGGAGGTCGTCGTCGAGGTCGACCAGGTCCTCGTCCTCGAACACCTCCCAGTCGGGCAGGGGGATCTCGCCGTCCACGACCGGCAGCTCGTCGTTGATGACCCCGCCGGGACCGAGCGGCGCCGAGTCGACGTAGACGACGCGGGCGATCCGGTCGGGCCGGGCGTCGGCGACCGCGTGCGCGACCGCGCCGCCGCCGGAGTGGCCCACGAGCACGATCGGGCCGTCGATCGCGTCTACAGCGGCCACGACCGCGTCGACGTGGTCGCGCAGGCCGATGCCGGAGCGGTCGGCGTCGCGGGATGCCATGCCGGGCAGGGTGATCGGGTGGGTCCGGTGGCCGGCCTTCTCGAGTGCGGGCGTGATGTCGCTCCACGACGACGCGTCGAGCCAGAGTCCGGGGATGAGGATGATGTCCATCGCCCGACCATAGCGGCGGGCACCGACAACGGCGCTAGTTCCCGGCGCGGAGGGTCATCACCGTGATGTCGGCGTCCGCGCCGACCCGGATCGGCGGGCCGTTCGTGCCCGCGCCGTTCGTGACGAACACCTGCGTGTCCCCGTGCCGTTCGAGTCCGGTGAGCTGGCCGCTGCGGATGAGCGACGCGTAGTGCACGGGCCACATCTGGCCGCCGTGGGTGTGGCCCGAGAGCTGGAGGTCCACGCCGTAACCGCCGATGTAGTCGACCGCGTTCGGCTGGTGGGCCATGAAGACCACCGGCCGGGCCGGGTCCCGGTCGCCCAGAGCCGCTTCGAAATCCGGGCCGGTCTCGCTCTCGAAGCCGCGCTGGACGACGATGAGGTCGTTGACGCCCGCGAGGTCGAAGCCGGGCAGTTCGACCCGGGTGTTCGGGAGGCCGCGCATGCCGAGCTCGGCGACGCGGTCGTACCACTCGTCGGCGCCCACATAGTGCTCGGCGTTGCCCGCCACGAAGAAGGTCCCGTCGCGCGCCTCGAGGCGGGCGAGCGGGTCGACGGCGTCGCGAACCTGGTCGACCTCGTTGCTGGCGAGGTCGCCGACGAACGCGATGAGGTCGGCTTGCGCGCGGTTGATCTGCTCGACCACGCGCTCGCAGTATTCGCGCCCGCGGATCGCCGAGAAGTGCGTGTCGCCGACGACCGCGATCCGGTAGCCGTCGAACCGCCGGTCGAGGCGTTCGAGGCGGACGGTCACCGGCTTGAGCGGCGGGGTCCGGTAGCCCTCGTACAGGCCGTGCCCGACCGTCGCGACCGCCAGCGCGGACGCCCCGAGCCCGATCGCGCGTGAGACGACGCGGCGTCGTGTGTGACCGGTGACGTGTGACGTACTACTGGGCGCTGCCGATGCGCCGGTCGCCGTTGCCGACTCGGCGGGCTCGGGATGCTCGCTCGTTTGCTCGCGTCGGCGTTCGCGCCGCTGCCGCAGCCAGTCGCGGAGGATCGCCCAGGGCGGCGGCTCCGGTGGCACTCCCTTGCGACGCAGGAGGAACCACCGCAAGGCCTCGGTGACCACGAGGAGGCCGAAGAGGTACAGGAAGACGCCGAACCAGATCAGGCCCGGGTAGCCGACAGCGGCTTGGACACTGATCGGGGCGTCCGAGGGGGTAAGGAACCGGGCGAGGAGTCCGAAGACCGCGAGGACGCCGAGCACGATCGCGCCGATCGGCCGCCACACGGATCCCGGTTTCGTCGTGTCTCGGCACAGCCGCCACCACAGGTACCCATGGAGGACGGCGAAGCCGACGGTGACCGCGAGGAGACGGACGACGAACCAGGCGAAGGCCATCGCCTAGCGCCCGGCCATCGCGCCGCCGAGGGATCGGATGAGCGGGGCGGTGGCGTTCTGGCGCTCGGGGCTATCGGGGGCGGCGTCGCTGGCCGTTGCCGTGCGCGTCATGTCAGGCCTCCTCTGTCTCGTTCGACGCTGCAAGTTTAGAAGGCCGCTCGATCAGGAGGCCCTTGAGATTGGCCGTATGACCGCACTCTCTCCGGCGGAGAAGCTCCGCATCGCATTCGACTTGCACGAGACGGGGCGGCGCATGTACCTGCAGACACTCCGGCGAAAACACCGCGGACTAAGCGAAGAGCAGTTGGAGGCCAAATTGCTGCAGTGGCTTCTCGCGCCCCCGGGGGGCGAGAACGGCGACTTTCCGGGCCCGCGATCGGGAAGGTTCGCGTGAACCAGCTGGAAGCAGGACTGCGGCGGATCGCCACTGCGCTTGATCGCAGCGGCGTCAAGTGGGCTTGTCGGCGGTTTCGCTGTATCTGCCCGAGTCGGGCCGCGTTTCACCCGTGACATCGACTTGGCGGTGGCGGTCCGGGACGGCACCGCTGCCGAATCCGGGAGCTGATGATCGACGGCTACGAGCTATTCGCCTCGGTTGAGCAGGAGTCGGTCGGGCGACTTGCAACCGTTCGGTTTGTAGACGGCCGAGCAGAGGCCGGGCATCTGTGGTCGACCTCCTCTTCGCCGGCTCTGGGATCGAGCCAGAGATCACGCGGGACTCGGAGAAGCTGGAAATCCTGCCCGGGCTTACCGTGCCGGTGGCTCGGATCGGCCACCTGATCGCGGTGAAGCTTCTCGCGCGTGATGACGAGCGGCGTCCGCAAGACCTCGCCGACCTCCGTGCTCTGGTTGCCGATGCCTCTCCGGAGGACCTCGCCGAAGCAGAGACGGCTGTTGTACTCATCGAGAGTCGCGGTTATCAGCGAGAGCGCGACCTGCGGGCGGCTTTGCGGTCCTTCATTGGTCAGTGAGTTCACGTCCGGGCGATTTGGACGAGGTCGGGGTTCTGGCCGCGGCGGGCGAGGAGTGCCCTTCCTGGCGGGAGGAGGCGGCTGGCGGTGCCGTTGACGAGGCGGCCTTCGAGGCGGTCGCCGGAGAAGAGGAGGCCGGGGCTGGACATGTCGCAGAGCTGGCGCAGGAGGGGTTCGTAGACGGCGCGGGCGGCGCCGCCGGTGCGGCGGGCGAGGATGAGGTGGAGGCCGAGGTCGGCGCCGTGGGCGGCGAGTTCGGTCAAGGGCGCCAGGGGGTTTCCTGCGCTGGTGGTGACGAGGTCGTAGTCGTCGACGACGACGAAGACCTCGGGGCCGGTCCACCAGTCGCGGTCGCGCAGCTGCTGCGGGGTGACGTCGGGTCCGGGGAGGCGCTTCTTGAGGGCCTCGGCGAGCTCGGCGGCGTTCTGGGCGGCGTGGGCGGCGGTGTTGCAGTAGGTGATGAGGTGGTCTTCGGGGATCTCCTCGAGGTGGGAGCGGCGGTAGTCGACGAGGAAGATCCCGGCTTCGGTGCCGGGGCGGCGCACGGTCTGGCGCATGATGGCGCGCAGGAGCGTGGTCTTGCCGGTCTGGGTGTCGCCGAAGACGACGAGGTGCGGGTCTTTCCCGAAGTCGATGACGGCGGGGCCGAGGTCGCTTTCGGCGACGCCGACGACGGGCGCGAGCGCGTACGGGTCGCCGGTGGGGGCGGGGACGGGCGGGACGAGTTCGCGGAGGGCGACGTCGACGGGGAGGGCTTTGACGGCGGCGACGCCGGGTCCGGGCCAGCGGCGGCGGACTTCGGCGGCGAGGTCGGCGAACCCGTCCGCTAGGTCCTGTGTGGACTCCAGGTCGTCGATGCGGGGCAGGGCGATGTGCCCGAACCGCTTGTCGGCGGTGAGGACCCGGCCCGGGACCTCTTTGGGGAGTTCCTCGATGAGCTTGCGGTCGATGCCGGAGTCGAAGGCGTCGGCGAGGCGCAGTTCGATGCGGCCTGAGAACGACGCGGCGAGGCGGGCGCGCACCTGCGCGGAGTTGACGGCGGTGAGCACGGTGTGGACGCCGAGCGCGGGGCCGCGCGAGGCGATCTCCATGAGCAGGTCGTTCGCGTCCTCGTCGGCTTCGGTGAGGCCGCCCCAGCCGTCGATGGCGAGCAGGAGGTCGCCCGGGACGTCCACGGTGCCGTCGGCGGCTGCGCGGCGAAGTCCCGCGGCGGCGTCGATGCCGTTGCGGCGCATCAGGTGCTCGCGGGCGTCGAGGAGGTTGCGGACTTCGGCGAGAGTGCGGGCGACGAGTTCGGGTTCGGCGCGGCCGGCGGCGACGGCCACGTGCGGGAGGGCGGTGAGGCCGCCGAGTGCGCCGCCGCCGTAGTCGATCACGTAGGCGGCCAGGGTTTTCGGCGGGTAGCGGAGGGCGAGGCCGGCGATGAGGGTGCGCAGGAGCGTGGACTTGCCGGAGCCGGGTGCGCCGAGGACGACGAGGTTGGCGTCGGCGCCGGCGAGGTCCCATTCGAGGGGTCCTTGGCGCTGCTCGCGCGGGTGGTCGAGGAGGCCGAGCACCGCTTTCACCGTGCCGTCTTCGCCTGCGTCCGCGCCGATCCGGTTGAGCGGCAGGGTTTCGGGGAGCGGCGGGAGCCAGACGGGGCGGACCGGGTCGATGCCCTCGGTCGCGGTGGCGGCGGCGAGGGAGGCGACGAGGACGCGCAGCACGCTGTGCTCGGCGTCCGGCGTCTCCCCCACGCCGCGCGCGGTCTCGGCGGTCATGGCGTCGAGGACGTTGACGACCGGCGGCACCGGCCAGCGCAGCACCGGGAGGGTCCGTTCGGCCGCTTCGCGCGGGGGCGTGTACCTGCCGGAGACCATGGCGGCCTTGAACCTCGTGAAGATGGTGGTGTCCACTTTGAGGTATCCGGAGCCGGGTTCGGGCGGGAGGCGGTAGGCGTCGGGGACGCCGATGGCCTCGCGGCTCTCGGCTTCGGAGAAGGTGCGCAGGCCGATCCGGTAGGACAGGTGCGATTCGAGGCCGCGCAGGTGCGCCGATTCGAGCCGCTGGGTGGCGAGGAGCAGGTGGACGCCGATGGAGCGGCCGATGCGCCCGACGGCGACGAACAGGTCCGAGAAGTCGGGCTTGGCGGTGAGGAGTTCGGAGAACTCGTCGATGATGACGAGCAGGTGCGGGAGGGGCTCGATGTCCGGGTGGTGTTGGCGCAGTCTGGCGTAGGCGTGGACGTTCGGGAGGTTCCCGGCGTCTTTGAGGAGCTGCTGGCGGCGGCTCATCTCGCCGTAGAGGGCTTCGGCGAAGCGGTCGACGAGGCCGAGGTCGTCGGCGAGGTTGGTGATGGCGCCGGCGCTGTGCGGGAGGGCGTCGCAGTCGGCGAAGGTCGCGCCGCCTTTGAAGTCGACGGTGAGGAGGGCGAGGCGTTCGGGCGGGTGGCGGACGGCGAGGGCGGCGACGAGGGTGCGCAGGGCCTCGGACTTGCCGGAGCCGGTGGCGCCCACGATGAGGCCGTGGGGGCCCATGCCGCCGAGCGCGGACTCTTTGAGGTCGAGTTCGACGGGCCGGCCGTCGGCGTCGACGGCGAAGGGGACGCGCAGGAGCGCCGATTCCTCGCGGGGCGCCCAGGTGCGTTTCCAGTCGACGTCGGCCGGGTCGGCGACGCCGAGGATGTCCGCGAGGCCGTGGACGCCGGAGAGGGCGCGGGAGACGTCGTCGAGGGCGAGCCGCCAGGGGCTCAGTGCCCGGGCGATGGCGGCGAGGTCGGCGGGGTCGAGCCGGTCGGGGCGGCCGGTGCGCGTGGTCTCGCTGACGCTGCCTTCGGTGCGTTCGACGCGGGTGATCGCGACGGTGTCGGCGTCCACTTTGATGCGTGCGGCGGTGTGCTCGGGTTCCTGTCGCTGTTCGGCGACGAGGGTCCAGCAGTGGACGCCGAGCAGTTGGGGCGCCTCGTCGGCGCCTTTGAAAGCAGTGGCGAGGAGGCCGGGGAGTGAGACCTGGTGTTCGCCGTCGACGATGACGAGGAGGCGGCGCGAGCCGGGGCCGGGCGGGCCGCCGCGGCGGCGGCGCAGTTCGGCGGCGCGGAGGGCGAGGTCCTCGGCGAGGAGTTCGGCGAGTTCGGCGGTGCTGGGGCAGATGAGCGGGACGGGCGCTTCGCCGTCGCCGGGGTCGGCGAGGAGATGGGGCAGCCAGGAGAGCTTCGTCCACTCCGGGGCGACGGAGGGGTGGGCGACGACCGCGACGCGGAGGTCTTCGGGGGCGACGAGGACCGCGAGCTGGGCGAGCATCGCCTGCGCGGCGGCGCGGGTGCGGGCGTACTCGCCGATGATCGCGGTGTCGCCGACCGCTCCGAGGTCGAGGGTGAGCGGCTGGTCGGCGAGGCGCGCGTACTGGTCGACGAGTTCTTCGGCGCCGGACTGGCAGACGGGGTCGTAGACGGTGAGCGGGTGCTGCTCGTCGATCTTCAACGAGAGCGCGCGGCTCAAAGGCACCGCCGCGAGTCCGCATCGGACGGTGAGGAGGTCGGCGTCGGTCGCGCGTCGCTCCCAGCGGCGGCCCGGGTCGCACGCGAGGCCGAGCAGCAGCCCGGGGTGCGGGTGGCGGCGGGCGGCGTGGTCGCGCTGGGCCTTCACGGCCTCGCGGATGGTGTGCCGGGCGTCTTCGAGGTAGTCGAGGTAGCGTTCGCGCTCCTGCCGGAGCTTTCGCCTCGGACCCGAGCGCATCGCGGCGAACAGCACGATGCCCATCGCGACGCTCGCCACGAGCATGAGCAGGCCCGCCGTCGCGTACAGGGGCCGCTGCAGGTTGGACAGGACCATGATCATCGCGCCCGAGCCGGACATGAGCGGCATCATGAGCATCGGCGCGCCCATCGCCGCCGACGGCGGATCGCCCAGGGCCGGCGGGGAGGCGAGCGTGATCGGCTCGGTCGAGACCTCGGGTGCGGGGCGCCGCGCGGGGCGGCGGACGACGTCGGTGCCCATGTCAGACCCCGGCGACCATCGCGTACAGGCCGGCGAGGTGCCCGGCGAGGACGATCATGCCCGCCACCAGGATCGTCTCGGCGACCGCCACGACCCGCCGCCACCACGCGGCCGACACGGCCGAGCGCGACACCGACGCGACCGAGACGTACGCGAGCCCGGCCAGCACGGCGAGCGCCGGGAGCCAGGCGAGCAAGGGCGCGGAGAGGCCGATCCACCGCCATGCGGCCCAGGCGAGCGCCGCCATCCCGGCCAGGCGCAGGGGCGCCACATGCCGGATGAGCTCGTATATCCGCGAGCGGGTCAAGAGGGCGAGCGCGGCTCCGGTGCCCATGAGCGCGGCCCAGGTGTCCCCTTGGGCGGCAAGGAGGACGGCGGCCGCGCCGGTGATCGCGGCGATGCCGCACACCGCGCCGGTGAGGCGCGCGTCGGTCGCTTCGAGGCGGCGCGCGAGACGCACGTCGGTGGTCGGTTCGCCCGCTCGCACCTCGCGGTCGAGCGCGAAGAGCCCGGCCGAGGACATCGCGAGGCGCGGCACGAGCGCGAGCGCGAACAGTCCGATGAGGACGATAAGGCTCTGGGCGCGGACCGCGCTGAGCCCCAGGTGCGCCCACAGCGCCCACGCGAGTGCGGCGAGCGCGAGCGCGCACGCGATGCCGACCGCGTACGCGGTGGCGAGCCGCGCCCCGGCGCGGGCGGCGGTGATGAGGACAAGCGCGGCCAGCCCTGCGCCGATGAGGCGCGTGGCCGGGTGGGCGCCGCCGTCGGCGGCGAGCACGTCCACGGCGCTGTAGCCGACGCGCCCGGCCCACAGCGCCCCGCCGGTGAGCGCCAAGTGCGTCATGAGGTCGTGCTGCCGCGCCGACCACCAGGACATGAGCACCGCGAGGAGGCCGACCAGACCGCCGGTCAGGAGGATCGCGGGGTTCGCGCCGGGGCTGAACGCGGCCGCCGCGACAAGGAGGCCGGCGGTGCCGATCGCGAGGAGGCGGCCGGTGCCGGGGTCCCAGCGGGCGCCGCCCGCGTCCACGGCGTCCTCGACCGCGTCGCGCACGTCCTCCACGGTGTCGGGGAGCGCGGCGGCCGTGGCGTCGTGCAGCAGGAGCACGCCGCCGTCGGGGACGGTGCGGTCGGCGAGGGTCTCGGCGGGCGCGAACGTCGCACCGTCGATCGTGGACAGCGCCCAGCCGGTGCCGTCGTCGTCGGGCTCCTCGGGGCCGGTGTGCCGCAGCAGCTGCGGGAGGAGTTCGGCGACGGGCAGGTCGTCGGGGAGCGCGAGGTCGCGGGTGGCGCGGGGGCCGACGACGGTGACGGTGCTGTATCGACCGGGCAAGACGGGCCTTTGCAGTGGGGGTTCAGGGCGTTTCGACGAGCACCGCGGCGGGCGGGGCGCTCAGGGCGTTGCGTTCGGCCTCGGCTTCGGCGTCGCGCTCCTTCTGCTTCTCGAAGGCGTTGGCGACGGCGAACGCGGCGACCACGAGGGCCACCGCGATCGCGCCGATGAGGGCCGCGGGCCACAGCGGCTGGCGCTGCCGCCAGCTCCGCGCCGAGCCGTAGAGGACGGCGGCGCGGAGCTGGCGGCGGCGCAGGGCGGCGGCCTGGAGCACGTAGCGCTCGCTCTGGCCGGTGCGCCGCATGGCCATCGGGGCGAGGTCGGTGCCGGGGGCGGAGTCGGCGGACCTCGCCGGGGCGTCGGTGGCCTCCGGGGTCACCCGCCCCACCGGGAGTTGATGCGCGTCATGGTCGTCGACCAGTTCGTCGCCGAGTCCTCGGTGGCCGAGGCGAGCTTGTTGAAGGCCGCCTGGATCTCCGTGAACTCGCCCTCGGAGGTGGTGTTGAACGTGCCGAAGCCGTCGGTGCCGGCGCCGACCCACTGGCCCTGCACGGTGCTGACGTGGCTCTTGATCTCGCCGAGGATGGCCTCGAAGCGGCCGCGGTAGGTGTGCTGGACGCCGGCGAGGTCCTGCAGGTTGCCGACGTTGCCGTAGAGCTCGAATCCTGAACCAGGCATAGTGGAGTGTCCCTTCTAGATCTGGATCGTGATCGGCTTGATGCCGGGCAGGTTGCCTTCGGCGCCGGTGTAGCCGCCGACGTTCTGGTCGTCGGTGGTGAAGCCGTCGTCGCTGGTCGTGCCCTGCGCGAGCGCGCTGAGCCCGTACTTGTTCGCCATGTCGTTGTACGACTCGATGAACGCGGCCTTGGCGCGCTGGAAGGCGGCGAGGGAGGCGCCCTGCTGGGCGTCGACGTCCGCTTCCATCTCGGCGATGAGGGCCTGGAGGTCGCCCGTCAGGCTCTCGACGGAGATGCCGTGGTTGTTGGCGCTGGTGGTGAGGGCGTTGGCGGTGGTGAGCCCGAATTCCGTTCCGATTCCGGCCATGTGGGGTGCCTCCTAGGGAGCTGTGGATGGCCCGTGCGGGGGGAGCGTATCGGATCATGTTGACACGGCGGTGAAGTGAAAGTAAAGGGCTGCGGCCACCACTCTGGATCGCTGCGACCCCTTGCCACAACATGATCAACTTCCACCACTGTCGTTGCGCCGCAACGGCAGACAGTTCACCTGATGTTGTTCCAATCCTCATTGATTCCCGATACGCTGACCGCAGCCAAGAGTCCGCACCCCCCTGGAGGACCAATGGACCGCATCGGCATGAACCCCAACGAGGCCAACTTCAAGGGCGGCCAGACGATCGCGTCGGCGGAGTCGTTCGGGACGCTGCAGGGCGAGCTGCTGAGCATCGTCGAGAAGTGCGTGACCGCCGCCGGGGAGCCCGAGGTCGTCACCGGCTACGACGAGTTCGGGGCCACCTGGTCGACCGACCTGGCCAAGACCGCCGCGCACGGCGAGAGCGTCGGCGCCACCACCCATCTCACCGTCGGCGACGGCGTCGGCACCGACGCCGCGAACGCCGGCCTGCAGAACGTCGAGGCGCCCGCACCCGGCGCCCCCGGCATCAACCTGGTCTAGCCCGCTCGAAGGAGAACCCCCAATGCCGAGCATTCCCACCGCGGCCAGCCTCAACGTCCCCGAGTCCAAAGCGGACGTGCCGTCCCTGCGCGAGGGCGCCACCGAGTTCGAGTCCAAGTCCGGCACCATCATCGGCCGCGGCGGCGACGTCATGGCCCAGATGAACGCCACCGCCGTCGAGTTCACCGAGCTCGTCTCCGAGCAGCTGCGCGCCAAGGGCGCCGAGTCGATCGAGGCCGCCCGCAAGGCCATGGAGGGCTCGGTGTGGGGCAGCGCCGTCACCGGCAAGTGGGCCGACGCCGCCGAGACCTACCAGCAGCTCGCCGCGAACTACACCGCGCTGTGGTCGGAGGCGGTGAGCAGCGGCTTCGGCGTCACCGCCGAGTCCGCCGGAGTCACCGGCGGCATGCCCGGCGATGTCGCCTCCCGCGTCATGGACAACGCGATGGCCGAGGCCGGGGCCGAGCGGCTCGCCGGCATGCAGGGCGTCGTCAACGCCGCGTACGAGACGTACAAGGCCGAGGCCAAGACCGCCGGTTCGCACCTCAAGCAGGGGCCGACCCCCGCGAACCTCAAAGCCCTCGCCGCGGGCGGCACCACCACCTGGGCGCTGTTCAACGTCTTCGGCGCCAAGGCGGGCGTCCCGCCGCTCGACGGCGCCGAAGGCAAGCGGCTCGCCGAGGCCATGGTCGACTACCTCGCGGGCAAGGACGGCGACATCCCGACCACGCTCCTGGCCAAGATCAAGGCGCTCCTGTCGCTCGGCCTGCACGCCCAGGACCTCCAGGGCCAGCCGGGCAAACGGCTCGCGCCCGAGCAGCTCGACTTCCTCGAGCAGCTGTTCAAGGGCATGGACATCCCCTGGAACGACAACGACCCCAACGCCGGGAACCTGCTGTACATGCTGCCCGCGTGGCTCAAGGACCGCGAGGTCCCGGCCGCGGACCAGTCGCTCATCCTGGGCGCGTTCGGTGGCGGCCTCCTCGCCGTCTCGAACGAGAAGCTCGGCGGCGGCTTCGGCCGCCTCCCCGAGAGTCTGCGCAACACGCTCGGCTACTACACGAAGAAAGTCGACGACTTCAGCGTCCCCGAACTGCACGACCAGCTCATCGGGCTCGCCCCGCTGCTCGGCGCGACGGACGACAAGGGCGTGGGCCTCGGCAGGCTGCAGGGCGGCAAGGAGTTCTCCGCGTCGCTCACCCTCGCCGTCTCCGACTTCTACTCCGACGTGATGGCCCGCCGCCCCGCGTACTCGGTGCCCTACACCGACCTCGAGCAGTACGTGCCCGACCTGCTGGGCGCGAGTACCCGCAACCACGAGGCGAACTACGAGCTCCTCACCGGCGGGTTCCAGCACCCCGACCTGGGCAAGGACACCCCGGAGTACCTGGTGCGCAGCCTGTTCGGGCACCAGTGGAAGGACGAGGGCAAGGCCGCGGCGGGGCTCATCGACTGGATCGGCACCGACGCCGGCTCGAAAGACAAGGCCACAGTGGACCGCGCCACCGAGGCCGCGTACGCGCTCTTCACCACCGTCACCGACCGCGACAACGCCTCCGGGATCTGGAAGGAGTCGGCGTACGACTTCTTCACCGACTCCTACGGCAAGATCGGCAGCTTCGAGAAGGCCCCCCTCGGGGCCGCGAACGGCGCGATCACGTACTCGATGGCCAAGGCCGCCGTCCCCTACCTCGACTACTTCGCCGAGACCGACACCGGCGGCAAGGACCGCCTGTTCATGTCGCAGGACCCCAGGGCCGCCGACATGTACCTCTCGCAGCAGACCCGCGAGGACTTCGTCGAGCTCATCATGGGCGGCGACACCTCCCGCGACAAGTTCGGCGCCGAGGTCTACCGCAATGTCCTCCTCGACGCCCACTACGCCGACAGCTGGAAGGACACCGAGGAGGCGAACGACGAGGCCATGCGCACCGGCCGCCTCATGGGTTTGCTCGACACCGGCTTCCAGCGCGTCTTCGACGACGCCAATGTGGACGCGAATGCGAAGACGTCCGAGTCGACGCAGCACGCGAACTGGGCGCGCGCCGGCGCGGCCGCCGTCAAGGAGGTCGTCACCGAGCTGCCGTTCGTGCGCGGCCTCGGCCGCGGCACGCAGCAGATCATCAGGCAGGTCGCCGAGAGCTTCAAATGGACGCCGGGCGTCTCGCAGTCGTACGACCTCATCTGGGAGAAGGGCGTCGCGCCCAAGCCCGAGGACTTCGACCGCAAGGGCGACCCCAGCTACGAGCAGTTCAACTTCGCGGTGACCCACACCGTCGTCGAGCAGCAGCTCAAGGACGCGAACTCGGGGCTGACGATCGAGGACGTCCGGAAGGCCGACGCCCGCCTGGTCGAGCAGGACGCGAAAGGCAAGTGGCAGCTGCGGTCCGCCGACGAGCTGATGAAGCTCCACGAGCCGTCCGGCAAGGCCGCCGACAAGGGCATGTACACCTACAGCGACGCCGAGCGCCAGCTCCACCGCCTGCTCGAAGAGAAGCTGAAGACGAAGGTGGACAAGTTCAACGACACCTTCAACAACCAGCGCAAGGACACCGGGTCCTAGCACCCCGCCCACTATGCAATGAGGACGCCTTGACCCCGACTGATTCGCGCACCCCCCAGCGCGATCTGCCCGACCGCATCCAGCACGGCCTCGAAGGACTCCGCGACCGCATCGGGGCGAACAAGGCCGTGGCCGCGACGGCCGCAGTCGTCGCGGTCGTGCTCCTCGTCGCCATCGTCGCCGCCGTCATCGCCTCCACCGGCGGCGGCGACGATGGGACGCCGGCTGCGGCCGAGTCCTCTTCGGCGGCAGCGGAAGACCAGGTCGCGCCGACCCTGCCCGCCGACGGCGCGTACCTCGCGCGCCAGGAGGCCACGGGGCTGTGCGTCACCAACGGCCCCGAGCCGGGCAACCCCGATCGCAGCGTCATGGTCCTCGGCGACTGCGCCGCGACCTACCCGGCCGGGCTCGCGTTCGCGTCGCAGGGCGCGGGCGTGTACACCGTCGGCCTCGACTTCGCCGCGGACGGATGGCAGGCCTGCTGGGGCGCGGACGAACCGGCCGACGAGGCCGGGTACCTCACCGCCGGGCAGGACTGCGCCGACACCGATCTGCAGCGGTTCGAGCTCGCCGGGGTCGGCGCCGACTCCTACACGATCGCCGTCGTCGCCTCCGGACTCTGCCTGGGGCTCTTGGAGGACGCGGCCGCCGAGGCGGGCGCGGCCCTCGCCACCGCCCCGTGCGACCCCGACGACCCGACCCAGCGGTTCGCGCTGCTGGTCCCCTGACCCGAACCCTGCACCACTCCTCAAAGGACCCTTCGGTGGCACAACGTGATCCGCGCGTCCCCCGGCACTCGGCCGGGACGGACCTGCCCGCGAGGCTCCGCGAATTCGCGGAGCAGGCCCGGCTGCGCCTGGGCTCCAACCAGGCCATGGCCGGCGTCGCCGCCGTCGTCGCGCTCGTCCTGACCGTCGCCGTCGTCGCCGCGGTCATGGCCGCCGGGGGCGGCGAGGACGACCCCGAGCCCGCCGCCGCGACGGAGGCGGCAGCGACCTCGGTGGCCGCGACTTCGACGCCCTCCGCGTCGCCCTCGCCCAGCCCGAGCCCTTCGGCCACACCGAGCGCCGAGCCGTCCGCCGAGGACGAACCGGAGGAGCCGGCCGAGACGACCGAGACGACCGAGGCCGCCCCGCCTCCCCCCGCCTACCCCGATGACGGCTGGTACCAGGTGAAGCAGGAGGCCAGCGGGTTGTGCCTGAGCACCGGCCCCGAGCCGGGCAACGAGGGCCGCACCGTCGTCGTACTCGCCGGGTGCGGCTCGGCCCACCCGTCCACGATCCAGGTCGTGGCCTGGGACGAGGGCGTGTACGTCTTCAACCTGCACTTCGCCGACTGGAGCGCGTGCATGGGCGCCGACGCCCCCGCCGACCAGGAGGGGTACCTCATGGCCGCGTACGGGTGCGAGTTCACCGAGACCCAGTTCTGGG
The DNA here is from genome assembly GCF_040674615.1 of Glycomyces sp. NPDC049804. Classification (NCBI taxonomy): domain Bacteria; kingdom Bacillati; phylum Actinomycetota; class Actinomycetes; order Glycomycetales; family Glycomycetaceae; genus Glycomyces; species Glycomyces sp. NPDC049804. Next base: position 109,473 of record NZ_JBFAMQ010000012.1, on the reverse strand, counting down.
AGCTCGAGCCGCAGGGCGGCGGCGTCTACACGATCGCCACCAGCGCCTCGGGGATGTGCGTCGGGATGCTCGAGGGCCGCTCCTCGAGTGCGGGCGAGCCGACCGCCACCGACTCGTGCGACGCCGGGGACGCGACCCAGCGGTTCACCCTGACCTGATGAGGGATCAACCGATCGGTTGATCCCCGGGATCAACCGGCGGCTCCGACGCGCGGTCGATGCCGCGCCGCCCCGATCTTGCGAGTGTTGACGTTACACGAAGCAAGGAGGCGGCGATGGCGATCATCGAAGTAGAGGACCTGGTCAAGACGTACGGCGATCACCGTGCGGTGGACGGGATCTCGTTCGAGGTGGGCGAAGGCGAGATCTTCGGCATCCTCGGCCCCAACGGGGCGGGCAAGACGACCACAGTGGAGTGCGTCGAGGGTCTGCGGTCCCGCGACGGCGGCAGCGTCAAAGTGATGGGGCTCGACCCCGAGAAGGACGGCGCGGAGCTCAAGCAGGTGCTGGGCATCCAGCTGCAGCAGTCCCGCCTGCCCGACCGCATCCGCGTCGGCGAGGCCCTGGACCTGTACGGGTCGTTCTACCGGCAGCGCGCGGACACCGACCGGCTCATCGAGAAGCTGGGCCTGGGCGGCAAGCGCAAGACGCCGTTCGGGAAGCTCTCCGGCGGCCAGCAGCAGCGCCTGTCGATCGCGCTCGCGCTCGTCGGCAGCCCGCGCGTGGCCGTCCTCGACGAACTGACCACCGGCCTCGACCCGCAGGCGCGGCGCGACACGTGGGACCTCATCGAGCAGGTGCGGAACTCCGGGGTCACGATCATCCTGGTCACCCACTTCATGGACGAGGCCGAGCGGCTGTGCGACCGCATCGCCGTGGTCGACTCCGGGCGGATCGTCGCCCTCGACACCCCCGCCGGGCTCACCGCCCGCGTCAGCGAGGAGCAGCGGGTGCGGTTCCGGCCCTCCGCCGAGTTCGCCGACGCGCTCCTGCTCGACCTGCCCGAGGTCGCCCGCGTCGAGCGCCACGGCGCGCACGTGGTCGTCACCGGCGGCGAGAACCTCCTCCAAGCCGTCGTGTCCGTCCTGGCGCGCAACCAGATCGTGGCCGCGGACCTGCGGGTCGAACAGGTCAGCCTCGACGACGCGTTCGTGGCCCTCACCGGCAAGTCCCTCGAGCACTAAGCCCCGCAAGGAGAACCAGATGTCCGCTCTCGGCAAACTCATCCAGATCGAAGCCCGCCTGTTCGTGCGCGACCCCATGACGTTCGTCGTCGGGCTGCTCCTGCCCACCGTGGTCCTGCTCGGCCTCGGCGCCATCCCGATGCTCCGCGAACCCTCCGAGGACATGGGCGGGCAGCGGTTCATCGACTACTTCGCGCCCTCCGTCATCGTGATGGCCGTCGGCGTCATCGGCCTCACCAACCTTCCGGCGGTCCTGGCGGCCTACCGCGAGCAGGGCGTGCTGCGCCGCATGCGCACCACCCCCGTCCACCCGATCAAGCTCCTGGTCGCGCAGCTCGTGGTGAACCTCGGGGCGTCGCTGCTGTCGGCCGCGCTCGTCGTCGCCGCCGGGAACCTCGTGTACGGGGTGCCGCTCCCGAAGCACGCCTGGGGGTTCGCGATCGCGTTCGTCCTCGGCATCACCGCGGTCTTCGCCCTCGGTATGCTGGTGGCGGCCTTGGCGCCCACCGCCCGGGCCGCCACCGGGCTCTCGACGGTCCTGTTCATGCTGGCCATGTTCTTCGGCGGCGTGTACCTCCCCCGGTTCATGCTGCCGGACGCGATCGCCCGAGTCGGCGACTTCGTGCCCCCGGGCGTGCAGTCGCTGCTCGACGCCTGGACCGGCACGGCCCCCGCCGTGATCCCCCTGGCGGTCATGGCCGCCACCGCGGTCGCCGCCGGAGCGGTCGCGGCCCGAATCTTCAAGTGGGAGTAGCAGTCATGGAGCCGGTGGCGTACACCCCCGAGGAGCTGTCCGAACGGCACTCCAAGATCGAGTCCATGTACCACCGGCTCCTCGACTGGCTGCCGTACGCGACGCTCGCGGCCAGCGCGGCGCTGAGCCTCGTCATCAACCCGCGGCCGCTGGACCAGCAGCTCCCCACGCTGGGCCTGGCGGCCGCGGCCGCCGCGTGGGTGTACTTCGCCTACACCCGCCTCCCGTCGAAGACCGAGTCCTCCGACGCGCGGCTCGCCCTGCACCTGTTCGTGATGCTCGGGTTCGGCGCGGCGCTGATGATCCGCGACATGCTGTACTTCATCTTCGTGATCACCGGGTTCTTCCACGCCGGGTACTTCAAGTCGATGGGCATGCTCACGGCCGGGATCGGCGCGACCTCCCTCGTGGTCAACTCCAGCATCGTCACCGCCGACCCCGACGCCCAGGCGATCGCGATGTACACGATCGTCGTCATCGTCCAGACCGGCGCCATCAGCTCCGGGTTCCTGCTCAACGAGCGGCTGGTCCGGCTGCGCACGCAGCGCGAGGAGGCGATTCTCGCCCGCGAGGCGGCCCTGGAGGAGAACGCCGGCCTCCACATGCAACTGCTCACGCAGGCAAGGGAAGCGGGCGTGCTCGACGAGCGGCAGCGCATGGCCCGCGAGATCCACGACACCGTCGCGCAGGGCCTGGCCGGGATCATCGCGCAGCTCCACGCCGCCGACGGCACCGACGACGAGGCCCAGCGCCGCCGCCACCTCGACAGCGCCGTGGAGCTCGCCCGCGACAGCCTCGCCGAGGCGCGCCGCACCGTCCAGGCCATCGGACCGCCCACACTGGACTCGGCGCAGCTGCCCGAGGCGCTGGCGGAGGTCTCCGCGAAGTGGTCGAAGGCGCACGCGGTGCCGGTGGAGCTGACCACGACCGGGGACGCGAAGCCGATGCACCCCGAGATCGAGGTGACGCTCCTGCGCGTCACCCAGGAGGCGCTGCAGAACGCCGCCAAGCACAGCCGGGCCGGCCGGGTCGGCATCACCCTTTCCTACATGGAGGACCAGTTGGCGCTCGACGTGCGCGACGACGGCATCGGCTTCGAGCCGGCGAAGACGAAGGCCTCCAAGGAGCACGGGTACGGGCTGGCCGCGATGCGCCAGCGCGTGTCCCGCCTCGCCGGGAGCCTCTCGATCGAGTCCGAGCCGGGCGCGGGGACCGTCGTCTCGGCGATCGTCCCGGCGGTGCCGCAGGCGGTGGCCGATGCCGCCTGAACCGATCCGCGTGCTCATCGCCGACGACCACCCGGTGGTGCGCGACGGCCTGCGCGGCATGTTCGACCGGGCCGAGGACATCGAGGTCGTGGGCGAGGCCGCGGACGGCCGCGAAGCCGTCGACCGGGCGCTCGCCCTGGGCCCCGACGTGGTGCTCATGGACCTGCGGATGCCCGGAACCGACGGCGTGACGGCGATCCGGGAGCTGGCCGCGCGCGGCGCGGCCGCGAAGGTGCTGGTGCTGACCACGTACGACACCGATTCCGACGTGCTGCCGGCGATCGAGGCGGGCGCGGCCGGGTACCTGCTCAAGGACGCCTCGCCCGCGGAGCTGCAGCGCGCCATCCGGACCGCGCACGAGGGCGGCACGGTGCTCGCGCCGTCCGTGGCGTCGCTGCTGATGGCGCAGGTGCGCCGGCCCGCGCCGAGCACCGGCCCGCTGAGCGAGCGGGAGCTGGAGGTGCTGGCGCTGATCGCGAAGGGCCGCAGCAACAGGGAAGCGGCGGCCGAGCTGTTCATCAGCGAGGCGACGGTGAAGACGCACCTGATGCACGTCTACGCGAAGCTCGAGGTGAACGACCGGGCCGCCGCGGTGGCGGCCGCGTACGAGCGGGGGCTGCTGCAGGCGAGGGGCCGCTAGGCCTCTTCGACCCAGTAGTTGTCGTGCTCGATGAAGAACGCGGCGCGCTCCTCCTCGGTCATCTCCCCGATCGTCGCGAGCCCTTCGAAGTAGGGTTCGCGGACGGCGCCGGGGGTGAAGAGCAGGAGCATCGAGGCGGGCTCGTCGGTGTCGTTGCGGAAGCCGTGGAGGCCGCCCTGGGGGACGTACACGAAGTCGCCCTTGCTCATCGGGGCCCACTCGTTGCCGTTGTAGATGGTGATGGTGCCGTCGAGGATGTAGAAGGACTCCGAGATGGTCTTGTGGTAGTGCGCGCCGGGGCCGCCCTTCTTGGGGCCCATGTTCCAGCGGTAGAGGCCGAACTCGCCGCCGGTGGCCGCGCCCTTGGCGAGGTAGTCGGCATGGCCGTTGTCGAAGAGGATGTCGGCGGGCGAATCGCCCCGGCGGACGACGGCGCTGGCTTCTCCGGTGTCGCCGAAGTACTTCGGCTCGGGGTAGGACATCGAAGGTCTCCTTCTCATCACGGTGGGTTCTTGGAGCCTACTGCCGCCCGTGACGCGGTCTTTGGGGAGGAGGGCGGCGGCCGGATACGCTCGCTGGCATGCACCTCGCGCCTTTGACCGTCGCCGCCGCGCAGCCCGATCTGCGTCCGGGCGACCTTGCGTTCAACGCCCGCGCGCACGCCGAGGCGGTCCGCTCGGCGGCGGCCCGGCTGGTGGTGTTCCCGGAGCTGTCGCTGTCGTCGTACGCGATGGCCGCTCCGGCTGTGGCCGTTGCCGATCCGGCCCTGGAGTCGATCGTGGAAGCGTGCGCCGAGACCGGCTCGGTCGCGCTCGCGGGCGCGCCGCTGCGCGAGGGCGGCGCGGAGTTCATCGCGATGCTGCGCATCGACGGCTCGGGCGCGGCGGTCGCGTACCGGAAGATGCACCCCGACGAAGAGGAAGCGCGGCGCTTCCGGGCGGCGTGCGATCCGGTGGTGCTGGAACTGGACGGGTGGCGGCTCGGCCTGGCGATCTGCCGCGACACGATGATGTTCGAGCACGCCCCGGCCACCGCGGAGTTCGCGAAGCGGTCGGGGCTCGGCGGGATCGACGCGTACGTGGCGGGCTCGCTGTACACCCCGCAGGGACTCGTGCGGCGGGACAAGCGGATGCCGCAGCTCGCGCGCGGCTACGGCATGTGGGTCGTGCAGGCGTGCTTCGCGGGGCCGGGCAGCGACTACCCGGAGGCCGTGGGCAACTCGGCGGTCTGGGCGCCGGACGGGACGGTCGCGGCGCGAGCCGACGAGCGGCCGGGCCGGATCGTCAAGGCGGAACTGCGCCTGTAGGAGGCGCGGCAGCGGAGCCCGCGGCTAGGCTTCGGCCTTCGCGCGAGCGTCCATGATGGTCTCCGCGTTGCTGCGGATCCAGTCGAACATGCCGCCGAGCTGCGTGGCGGTGCCTTCGCCGAGTTCGGTGAGGCCGTAAGTGACCTGGGGCGGGACGGTCGGCTCCACATGCCGCCACACGAGGCCGTCGCCCACGAGGTTCTTGAGGGTCTGCGAGAGCATCTTCTCGCTCACGCCTTCGACCCGTTCGCGCAGTTCGAAGAAGCGCAGCTCGCCGTCGTTGAGGGCGAGCAGCACCCAGATGCCCCAGCGGCTGGTGATGTGGTCGAGCACCTGCACGGCCGGGCACTGGCGGTGAAACACCTCACGTTCCCCGCGAGTGCTGGGCCAGGGCACCTGATTTCCTACGAGCACGACATGAGCTTACTTCGAAGTGCGTCCTTCCGGAACCGTCGCAACGCTCCTAGCTTTGGCTCCACCACCGATTCAAGGAGCAACGCCATCATGATCACCGTCACCGGAGCCACCGGCAACGTCGGCCGCCCGCTCGTCGAGCTGCTCGTCGCGGCCGGCGAGAAGGTCAACACCGTCGCCCGCGGCGAAGCCGAGACCACGGAACATGTGACACATTACCGAGGCGACCTGTCCGAACCGGCCGCGCTGAAGCCCGCCTTCGAAGGATCCGACGCGCTCTTCCTGCTGACCGCCGCCGACTTCATCGTCAACGGCGACATGGACGCCGTCATGGAGGCCGCGAAGGCGAGCGGCGTCCGCCGGGTCGTCCTGCTCTCCTCCCAGGGTGTCGGCACGGGACGCCACCTCGGCGACCTGGAGGCGTCCGTGCGGCAGTCCGGTCTGGAGTGGACGATGCTGCGCCCGGGCAACTTCGCCTCCAACGCATACGGGTGGGCCGAATCGGTCCGCACCCGCCGCGTGGTCGAAGCACCGTTCGGCGACACCGCCCTCCCCGCGATCGACCCCGCCGACATCGCCGCCGTCGCCGATCTCGCCCTGCGCGAGCCCGGCCACCACGGCCAGTCCTACACACTGACCGGCCCGGCCCCGATCGCCCCCCGGCAGCAGGCCGCCGCGATCGCCGAAGCCGTGGGCGAACCGGTCGGCTTCACGGAACTGACCCGCGACGAGGCCCGCGCCCGGATGCTCGGCTTCATGCCCGAGCGGGTCGTGGAGGCCACGCTCAGCGTCCTGGGCGATCCCTCCCCCGCCGAGCAGGCGCCGAGCCCCGACGTCGAACGCCTCCTCGGCCGCCCGGCGACCTCGTTCGCCGCGTGGGCGAAGCGGAACGCCGCCGCGTTCCGCTGAGGACCCGTGAGTCTTTCGTTTCTGGTGCGTTGAAGTCGCCGCGGCGGCGGCGCGGTCACGGCCCACGGGTCGTCGATGGCGACCTGTGGGCCCGGATCGAGCCGCTGCCGCCGATCCACGACCGACGGACGGGACACCCGGTCGCAGGCACCTGGACGACTATGGTTCGACTGCTACCGGCGGGCGCTGCGCGCCAAGAGGATCGGCACGCGGATCGCCCGCCGGGGCACACTGCACGGGTCCGGACTCGGGGCCACGCGCCATGTCGTGGAGCAGACGATAGCGCTAATCGCATTTCGCGCCCGGCTTGACGGTCGATGTCGGCGCAGGACGCTTGAGATGTTCTGCGCCTGGCCGCAGCCGCGCTGGGGCGGCCATCGCGGTCGTGATCAGGCCGTACCGCCATGGGTGTAGGCCAGGACGATGACGCCCGAGGCGAAGGTCGTGGTCTTGATCAACTTGAGGTGGGTGGTGTCGAGGCCGTCCAGGAGGCGCTCGCCGCGGCCGGCGATGGTGGGGTACATCCAGAAGTGGTACTCGTCGACGAGCTTGTGCTCCATCAGAGTCCGATCCAGTTCACCGGTGCCGAACTTCAGGATGTTCTGGCCGGGCTGCTCCTTGAGCCCGGCTACCTCCTTGGCGACATCGCCTTCAAGGACGGTGGCGTTCCAGGTGGTCTCGGTGAGGGTTCGGGAGGCGACATACTTGGGCAGGCTGTTCATCCGGACCGCGTACTCGCCCTCGACCGCCCCCATGCGCGGCCAGACCCTGGCGAAGTCTTCATAGGTCCGCCGCCCCAGCAGCAACGCATCGGAGGCGAACAGCAGGTCACGGGCGTATCCGGCGTATTCCTCGTCGAAGTAGGGGCGACCCCATTTCTCTGGCGCGGAGATGGCCCCGTCCAGCGTCACAAACGTCGACTCGATGAGCTTCCTCATTACTGGTCCTTTCATAGCTGGCTGGTTGGTGCTTCCGGATGCGGCCAGGAGCCGCATAGGTCGATTTCGGTTCAGCGGGTCGGGTGCCACCTGTACTCAGCGCGTACGGGTTTCCAGTGATGATCAGGCGATCTGCTCCGGGGCGGGGACGGCGTGCTCGGCGGCCCGACTGACCTGCTCCCAGCTCTCCCAGGCCGCCATCCGCTGCCGGGAGATATCGAAGGCGAGGTCGTAGACCATGCTGCCGAGCAGCAGCCGCGGTGGCGGGTTGTCGCTGTCCACCAGCTTCAGCATCGCCGCGGCCGCCAGCTCGGGTTTGCTGTCGATCGACCCCTCCGCCCATTGCCTGGCGAGCTCCTCGCGGAGCGGGCCGTACGGCTCCAGTGGGGCTGTCGAGGTCATGCTGGTGTACAGGTCGGTCCAGTAGCCGCCGGGCTGGACGATGGTGACTTTGACGCCGAACGCCGCGGCCTCCATCGCCAGCGCCTCGCTCATGCCCTCCAGCGCGAACTTGCTCGCGCTGTACATCCCGGTGGTCGGGAAGCCGCCGAGACCGGCGATGCTGGAGACCTGCACGATGTGCCCGCCGTTCTGGTCGCGAAGGTGCGGCAGGGCGGCCTGGCAGACCCACAGCGCGCCGAACAGGTTGACCTCCATTTGGGAGCGTGCCTCGGCCTCGGTGAACTCCTCGACCATGCCCGACGACATCGTCCCGGCGTTGTTGACCACGATGTCCAGCCGTCCGAAACGCTCAACCGCGGAGGACACGGCGGCCATCACTGCGGCCCGGTCAGTCACGTCCAGGTTCAGCGTGAGCGTCCGATCGGCGTGGCGCTGGTCAAAGTGATCCCGGGTGATGCTCCGGGCGGCGGCCACCACCTGGTCACCGCGTTCCAATGCGGCCACGGCGAACGCGTGGCCCAGGCCGCGACTGGCGCCGGTGATGAACCAGGTTCGCGGGGTGGCGGGTGTTGTGCGCATCGAAATCTCCCTCAGTAGAGACGAACCGTCTCGTCTCGATTGAATACTACGGCCACCTCGCTCGCATTGTCAAGACGGGACGTCTCGTCTTTGTTTGCTAGGCTGCGGGCATGATGACGCAGCGTCCGTCGCCGGCGAGCGCGGCCCGCCGCAGCGAGGCCTCTCGGCGGGCCATCCTCACCGCGGCGTTCGAACTGGCCCAGGAAGTGGGATACGCCAAGCTGAGCATCGAGGGCATCGCCGCGCGAGCCGGTGTCGGCAAGCAGACCATCTACCGCTGGTGGCCATCGAAGGGCGCGGTGCTCTTCGACGCCTTCCTCATGCTCAGCGAAGGCGAGGACGGCCAGCCCGCGGCGCTGCCCGACACCGGCGATCTGCAGGCCGACCTGACCACAGTGCTGCGTGCCACGGTCGCGGAACTGAACGATCCACGCTACGACGCGCCCATGCGGGCGCTGGCCACCGAGATCGCGCACGATCCGAAGTTGGCCGCCGATTACGCCGAGCGACTGGACCGGCCGCTGAGGCAGATCAAGCTGGAGCGGCTGCGCAGCGCGCAGCGGGCTGGACAACTCGCCGAAGACCTCGACCTCGATGTGGCAGTGGACATGGTGTGGGGTCCGGTGCTCAACCGCTGGCTGCAGCGCAGCGGGCCTCTCACCATCGAGTACGTCGACAGCGTCGTCACGACCGCCCTCAACGGGTTGCGTCACCGCCCTTAGGCGATCCAGGGCGGGGTGCCATGACCGGCACCGTCCGGAGTGCGCGCGCGTGCGGTACCCGCAGCGGTGACCGTGGCGGCGTGCAACGCACCAGAACCGAAAAATACGGGATCCAAGGCGGACATGCCATCGGTCGTCGCGGTCCTCCGAGACCGACACAACGCCGCCGCGCTCGCGCTGGCGTCCGGCCAACGCAAGCGCGGCGGCGCTCCGCCGAGTCCCGGCCACCTCCGCCCCGTCCCGTTCGTCATAGAAGAGCCATCGCTCGCGACGGGCGGGAACCGGGACTTTCTCCGACAGTGACCCACGACATAGCTCGCTCCTGTCATGGATTCGGCGGCTGCCCCGTTCAGAGGGCATCACCGCGCTGGAAGCACGAACGCGACCAGCGGGGAACAGCGAACCAGACAGGAGCGAGACCATGCAGCACCGCATCATCGTCCTCGGCGCGGGGTACGCCGGCACCTTCGCGGCCGGCTACCTCGCGCGGCACCTCCACCCGGCCGATTTCCAGGTCACGGTCGTCAACGCCGAACCCGACTTCGTCGAGCGCTTCCGCCTCCACCAGGTCGCCGCCGGGCAGACGCTCAAGCACCGGCCGCTCGCGAAGATCTTCGCGGGCACCGGCGCCGAGGTCGCGATCGCGCGCGTCACCGCCGTCGACGCCGACCACCGGACCGTCACCGTCGACGGCGGCCGCGGCCCCGAACTGCTCGAGTACGACACCCTCGTCTACGCGCTCGGCAGCACCGCCGCCCACCACGACGTGCCCGGCGTCGGCGAGCACGCCCACCACATCACCTCCCGCACCGCCGCCGTCCGCCTCAGCGAACGGCTCGACGCCTTGGGCGGCAAGGGAACCGTGCTCGTCGTCGGCGGGAACCTGACCGCGATCGAAGGCGCGACCGAACTCGCCGAATCCCACCCCGGCCTCAAGGTCGTGCTCACCACCAGCGGCGAACTGGGCGGCTGGCTCGCCCCCAAGTCCCGCGCCCACCTGCTGCGCGCGTTCGACCGGCTCGGCATCGAGGTCCACGAGCGCACCCGGATCGCCCGCGTCGAGGCCGGCGGCGCCATCGCGGCCGACGGCTCCTTCCATGCCGCCGACGCGACCGTGTGGGCCGCGGGCTTCGCCGTCCACCCGATCGCCGCCGCCTCCGGCCTCGCCGTCGAACCGAACGGCCAGATCACCGTCGACCGCCAGATGCGCTCGGTCTCCCACCCCGGCGTCTACGCCGCAGGCGACGCCGCGTTCGTCATCGGCGAGAACGGCCGGCCGCTCCCGATGTCGTGCGCCTCGGCCGGATTCACCAGCCAGCAGGCCACCGCCGCGATCATCGGCGACCTCACCGGCGGGAAGGTCAAGCGCACCGGACTCGTCTACGTGGGCAACCACATCAGCCTCGGACGACGGGACGGCATCCTCCAGGTCGTCGACGGCGACGTGCGCTCGCGCTACGCCGTGACCGGCCGCCCCGCCGCGCGCGTCAAGGAGCTCATCCTCAAGACCGCCACTTGGGGCGTCGCGAACCCGACCGCGAAGCTCCCGGCCCGCAGCCACCACATGGCGGCCGACGCCGAAGTCCGCCGCACCGAGGCGGTGCCCGCTTAGAGTGGCGGTCATGGACTTCGCCACCGTCGCGCGCTTCGAAGCCGGCCGACCCAGGCTGGCCTCGCTGGCGTACCGCCTGCTCGGCTCGGCGGCCGACGCCGAGGACGTGGTGCAGGACGCGTTCTTGCGCTGGCAGGCGGCCGATCGCGAACTGATCGAGGTGCCCGAGGCGTGGCTGACCAAAGTGGTCACGAACCTGGCGCTCGACCGACTCCGGTCGGCGCGGGTGCGGCGCGAGCGGGCCGTCGGCGCGTGGCTGCCCGAGCCGCTGCTCGACGGCGACCCGATGCTCGGCCCGGCCGAGACCGCCGAGCAGCGCGAATCGGTGTCCGTCGCGATGCTCATGCTCTTGGAGCGGCTGCCGCCGATCGAACGGGCCGTATACGTCCTGCGCGAGGCTTTCAGCTACAGCCACAGGGAGATCGCCGAACTCCTGGACATCTCCGAGACGGCCAGCCAGCAGCACGCCCTGCGTGCCAGGCGGCACGTGTCGGCCGGACGCAACGCCGGGGAGGTCGACCGCGACACGGCGCGCCGCATCGTCGAGGCCTTTGTGGAGGCTGCCGCTTCTGGCGAGACGGAGCGGTTGGTCGCGTTGCTGACCGAGGACGCCACGGCCGTGTCGGACGGCGCCGGGCTCATGGGGCGGCCTTGGTTCGAGACGGTGCCGACGCGCATCGCCGCGACATTCCGCGCGGCATTCAAGCCGACCCCCGCGAAGCGCAAGTTCGCGGGCGGCAGCCCGTCGATCCACGCCGGGATCGTCAACGGCGCGCCCGCGATGATCGCGGTCGTCGACGACCGGGTGGCGGGTGTGGTGGTCCTCCATCAGCGCGACGGCAAGATCGCGGCACTCCACGGCATCGCGAACAGGGATTCGCTCACCCGCGCCACCGAGCTGTGGCGGCGCAGCGAGCATGAAGCCCCGCTCATCGCCAGCTGGTAGCCGACGCTCATCGCGAACCCGAACGCCCGTGCCGGCTCACCCATCCGGCCGCACAGCCCGGATCGCGCGGATCGATTCGCGCAGCGGTTCGCTGAGCGGTTCACGCAGTCCGGTCCGCGCAGCGGTTCGCGCGCCGCGGTCGGCGCGGCGCGGTCCACGCCGTGGGTCGCATCATTTGATCGAGTGAACCTCGGTCGGGCAAGCGCACTCGAGGCCGATTCCTGTCGGACCCGGATGCGACGATCGCGGGACTTCCCTTCCCCTCTCGGGAGGGTGGGGGTTGGGGACGGCCAACGAGCGCCATGTGACACGCGGACCGACAACGGCCCCGGGATCAGCGGCCGCCTTCCGGAAGCTCGGTCCAGTACCGGTGCAGCCGTTCGGCGAGTTCGCGCGGGCGCGCGAGGGCGATCATGTGGCCGCCGTCGATCTCGTCGGGCGCGAAGCCGAGCCGGTCGCGGACCACGCCGCGCATGAACGCGGGCGGGAAGAACAGGTCGTCGCGGCACAGCAGGAACCGCGTCGGGACCTCGGGCCAGGCCTTGAGCGGCGACGGCTCGCCGTCGCGCTCCCCGGTCTGCTCGCGACCGCGCGCGGTGCACTCCTCGGCCAGCTCGGCGGGCACCCCGTTGTGGAACGCGTCTTCCGCCTCGGGGAACTGGAGGTCGCTGAAGCCGGTCGCGGCCCACCAGTCGTTCGGCGGCTCGCCCGGCGCCGGCACCATCGCGGTCACGAGCACCAGCAGCTCGGAATCGACGCGGGAGCACACGATCGGGGCCACGAGCCCGCCCCACGAATGCGCGACCACCGCGAGGTTCGACCGGCCTTCGCAGGCCGCCACGACCGCGTCGGCGTACTCGGAGACGCCGTTCGCGGCGTCCTCAAGCGGCAGGTCGACGGCGATCACCTCGTGGCCGAACTCCCGCAGGACCGGTTCCACCAGATGCCAGTCCCAGCTCGTGCTGCCACCGCCGTGGATCAGTACGAACGTCGCGGCCCCGTCAGCCATGGTCGGGCTCCTTCACACTCGATGTCTTCCGTTGCGGGCGTTCGGTGCTCACCACGAGCACGACAGCGGCGACGACGATCGCGCCGCCGGCGACGATCGGCACGGTCACCGCCTCTGACAGCACCAGCCAGCCGAGCAGCACCGCCACCAGCGGGTTCACGTACGCGTAGGTCGCGACCAGCGAGATGTTCGCCGCCTGCAGCAGCCACACGTACGCCGAGAACGCGACGACCGACCCGAACACCACCAGGTATACCCAGGCGCCCCACGCCCGCAACGAGTAGTCGGCGGGCGCGAACCGCTCGCCTCCGGCGAAACCGACTGCCAGCAGGAGCGCACCGCCGATCGCCATCTCGTAGACGGCCGCGACGAACGCGTCCTTCGGCATCCGCAGCCGCGGCTGGAGCCACGACCCGAACGCCCACGACGCCGACGAGAACAGCACCAGCAGCAGCGCCCAGAACGGGAAGTCACCGCCGATGCCGTTGGCGGCCAGCAGCAGCGCGAGTCCGGCGAAGCCCATGAGCACCCCGGCGACGGTCGTCCGCTTCGGACGTTCCCCGGCCACGACCCGGTAGAAGAGGACCCACAGCGGCACCGCCGCGATCAGAAGCGCCACCAGGCCCGAAGGCGCGCCGCCGCTCTCGGCGATGGTCACGAGGCCCTGCCCGAGGACGGGCAGGAGCAGGCCGATGAGCGCGCACGACCACACTTCGGCGCGGGTCAGCGCGAGCCGCCCCAGCCCGCCGCGCGCCATCAGGATCACCCCGAGAATCAGTGCGGCGCAGAGGAAGCGGCCACCGGCCGCGAGCATCGGCGGCATGTCCTCGACCATGATCCTGATCCCGAGGTAGGTCGACCCCCACACGACGTAGACGATGGCGAGCGCGACCACGACGAGGACGGGCCGCGACGGCATCAGACGCCGCGACCTTCCACCGGACCCCGGCTCGACTGCTGTTGCTGCGGTCATGCCATCACGGTAGGCGTCAACGGCGACTATGGAAAGCGAAAAGCCTCCGCTTCTTTCACCGCTCGACCGCGAGGCTCACGCCCAGGCCGATGAACACGGTCCCGGTCGCCGCGTCCATCCGGCGCTTCACGACCTCTCGGCCCCGCAGCCACCGGCCGATCCGGCCCGCGAGGACGCCCACGGTGCCGTCGGCCAGGAATTCCAGGGCGATGAGCACCGCGCCGAGCACCGCGAACTGAAGCCAGATCGGCCCCGCTGCGGGGTCGACGAACTGGGGCAGGAAGGCCGCCATGAAGGTGAAGGTCTGCGGATTGGCCATCGAGCACACCGCGCCGTTGAGGAACGCGCGCCGGCCTGAGATGCCGCCGCTCGCGAGCGCTTCGGCCTGCTGTTGCTTTCGGTTGCGGATGATCTGGACGCCCAGGTAGACCAGGTACGCCGCGCCCGCGATGCGCAGCACGGTGAAGACGATGGGGAACGCGGTGAGCAGCACGGCCAGCCCCGCGGCGGCCGCGACGATGTAGAGCGCGTCGCCGGTGACCACGCCGAGCGTGGCGAGCAGGCCCGCGCGTGGGCCGCCGCGCATGCCGCACCCGAGGACCATCAGCATGTCGGGGCCAGGGGTGACCAGGGCGACGATGGTCGCGACCGTGAACACGGCGAGCAAGTGCGGATCGACTGGCATCGCCAAATCCTCTCACCCCCTATCGAAACGACGCGCACCGATTCGGCGAGGATCACCGCCCCACCCTGAAATCGATCTTGATGGTCATTGACCTGCGGATGCGCAGCGATGTCGGACCCCTGTGGGACAGTGGTCCTTTTCGGTTGGTCGGAGGCGGACAGCGGGTGGGTAAGGGGCATCCCCTACGCCCGCAGCAAAAGCACGGCCGGGCGCGGCGCAGCAAAGCTTCACGGCGCAGCGCGGCGAAGCGAACGCGCCCAGCCGAGATCCGCAGCCTCCTCACGCCCGCTCGACGCGAGCCGCCTCGCGAGGCGAGCCCGGGCGGTCCGCCTTCGGCTCGAACCCAGGCCGCCCGCCTCTGGGTGCGGGCCCAGGCCGCCCGCCTTTTGGCCCGAACCCGAGCGGTCCGCCCCGGCTCGGCCTCGGGCAGCCCGCCTCGCGGCTCGGCCTCGGGCAGCCCGCCTCCCGGCTCGAACCCGGGCCGCCCACCTCTAGGCACGAACCCGGGTGATCCGCCCCCGGCTCGAACCCGGGCGGTTCGCCCCCGGCTCGAACCCGGGCAGCCCGCCAACCCGGGCGGTTCGCCCCCGGCTCGAACTCGGGCAGCCCGCCTCTAGGCACGAACCCGGGCACCCCACCTCTAGGCACGGACCCGAGCGGTCCGCCTCCCGACTCGAACCCAGGCAGCCCACCTCTAGGCACGAACCCGGGTGATCCGCCCCCGGCTCGAACCCGGGCGGTTCGCTATGCGGCGCAAGCGCAGCCGCAAAGCGCCATGCCCCACACTCACCACCGCATGCACCACCGCGACCAGCGCGACGCCGTACAGACCCCAAGCAAGATCCGGCGCCATCAGCACATACAGCGTTCGGCTCGGCGCCATCCCCGGCACCGCGACACCCGCGCCATACGCCACGGCCGCCCCGCCGACCGTCCACCCGGCCATCGCCGCCCACACCCGCCACCGGCGACCCGCCGCCGCGACGCCCGCGCGGAGCCGCCGCACCGTCCCAATCACCAAGGACACACCGAGCACCAGCAACGCACCGACCGCCGCCAGCGCGGCCGGGTACACCCAGTCCGCCTCCAGCTCCTCCCCCGCGCCGCCCGCCGCAACACGCGCCGCGCCCAGCGCGGTCCCGACCAGCGCACCATCCTGGAAGTGGCCGTACGCATTCTGCGCGATCACCACCGCACGCCCCAGCTCCGGCAGCATCACGATCGCCGCCGAATACCCCGGCGCGCCCCCGGTGTGCCACACCGTGCTCGTACCGAGGTCGGCGTTCCGACCGTCGATCTTCCAGCCCAGCCCGTAGTCGATGCGCTCGTTCATCGCCGCCGCCGGAGACTGCATGAGCGCCACCGATTCCGCCGAGACCACACCATCCCCGCCCGGCAGACTCGCCGCCGCGAACGCCGCCAGATCCTTGACGCTGCCGCCGAGGTACCCGTAGCTCGGCCCGGTCGGATCGAACGGCGCGTCGATCGCGACCGGCTGACCGAACACGAACGTGTGCCCGTCAGGCACCGAGCCCGCAGCCGCCGCATCGGCGACCGCCGTGTCCATCCCCAACGGGTCCAACACCGCCTCACGCAGGTACTCCTCGTACGGCATCCCGGCGACCGATTCGACCAACGCGCCCAACACCAGGTAATTCGCGCTGGCGTACTCGAAATCGGTGCCCGGCTCGGCGAACCGTTCGGCCTCGGCGAGATCGGCGAGGGCTTCCCCGTACGGGTCGGAGCCGGGATCGAAGCGGTCGGTCACGCCGGTGCCTTCCGGGATGCCGCTGGTCTGTTCGAGGAGGTGGCGGACGGTGATGCGTTCGGCGTGTGCGGGATCGGCGAGGGTGAAGTCCGGCAGGTAGGTGCGCGCGAGTGCGTCGAGGTCGACGCGGCCGTCTTCGACGAGGGTCATCACCGCGGTGGCGGTGACGGGCTTGGCGACCGACCCCCACAAGAACGGGGTCGACTCGGTCATGCGCGCACCGTCGCCGTCCTCTCCCCAGGCTGCCTGGTGCTCGATGCCGTCGGCGGTGACGACCGCCCAGGCCGCACCCGGGACGTTCGTCTGCTCCAGGCGAGCCTCGATGTACGAGTCGAGTTCGGCGGTGTCGGTGGTCGGGGTTTGCGACGGCGGAAGCGGTCCGGCCGTGAGCGCGAGGGCCAGAGCGGCGAAGGCGGTGGTGTGCATGGGTTTCCTTGGGGCTGATCGCGGGGTGTCGCGGAAGGATCGGGTGGAGGATCGGAGGTGGAGCCGGATAACCATACGAGCATATGGCTTCCTCAAAACCATACACCGGTATGGTTAAGCCGTGCCCAGGACCGCTGACCACGACCTCCGCCGCAAGCAGATGGCGGACGCGACCCACCGACTCATCGCCCACGCCGGACTCGACGCCGCCACGATGGCCGGCGTCGCGCGCGAGGCGGGATTCTCGGTGGGCACGGTCCAGCACTACTTCGCTTCGAAGGACGAGCTGCTGCTTTTCGCCTACAAGCAGATGACCGAGCACCAGCTGGCGCGGGTCGCGCGCATGGTGGCGGAGGGTGAAGCCGACCGGCAGCCGATCCGGGAGATTCTGGCGAGATGCATGCCCGAGCTATGGCCGCTAGACGATGCGAGGCGGGGCGAATATCGAGTAGCGAAGGCCTTCCACGCCAGGGCACTTGATGTGCCGGCTGTCGCTGAGGTCGCGAGGGAAAGCGCGGCTGTGGTGCGCGGACAGATTGCTCGGGCGGTCAGCAACGGCAAGGAGTGTGGAGAGGTGGAGGATGGAACCGATGCCGAGCGCGCGGCGCTCGAGTTGTCGGCCATCATCACGGGCCTCGCCGACACCCTCTACACCGAACCCGCAGGCCCCCAAGGTGGCTCGAAGGTTGAGTCGGCCGCGAGGGCGATCCTCAGGGATCGGCTCAGCTCGTACTTCCCCGGCGAGTGCCGCCACCATGAGCGCTAAGCCAGCCCACGCAAACGCCCCCGGCTCCGGGACGGGAGCCGGGGGCGACGAGTTTGCGGCGGCCTCGCCGGTCAGTCGCGGTCAGCGATGCGGAGGAGGCCAGTGAAGTCCGAGGCAGTCAGATCGAAGACCGGAGAGTCGTGCCCAAGCTTCGAGTCCCGAACCTGGAAGCCGGCGGCGGTGTTCCGAGCCTCAAGGCAGTCAGATTGACCGGAGTTACTGCTCCGTGAGCTCTTCCGCCAGGTCCGGCGGCACTCAACACAATCAGCTTGAGCAGAATTGGCGCTCCGAGAGCTCTTCCGCCAGCTGGTGAACTCAGCCATCGAGGAACCTTCCGATTCGGCTCGCGTCATCCAACATGACGCTCGAAAACCGATCATACAAGGCGATCTTCTCAGGCTCGACGATGTGACGGCTCTGGTCGAGCGTCTCGACGAAGACGAAATCCGGCCCAGCGCCAGGTCGTCTGCCGGGCCGGAAGATCTCGAAGGCATGGGTCGCGATGTATGGCCGCTGAACCACAAAAACCTCGCAATTCGGCAGGTTGTCGATCTCGAGCAGCCGGTCTATCTGCGCCTTCCGCTCGGTCTTCGTGAGGCGCTTCAAGCCCATGACCTCGTCGACGGGCTGGAGGAACTTGGTCTGCGGCGCATCACTCCGGCCGAAGAAGTCAACCTGCCTACGCTGCTTCCGCAGCCAGTGTTTGATCTTGAAAGCGGGACCTTCCAAAGGATCGGCAAGTTCCTTCATGTGGTAATCCTCGGTTTGGGAAAGGCCGGAGAGTTGCAGAGGATCCCACTTGATGATCTCGCCGTAGTGTCGCTCGGCGCTCTCAACGATGAACAGGTTCCGCTTCCCCAAATCCGAGATCAGATCCGGTCCTTCGTTGAGCTGCTCAATGACATGCTCAAGGAAGGCGCCTCGCGCCGGCGCTACCTGCAGGGTTCGGCAGATAAGCGCGACATTGGCTTTGTCGGGGAGCCGGTCGCCGATCTCCCAGCCTCGGATCGTGTTGGCATGCTTTCCGATCGCCGCGCCAAGCCTGGTTCGCGACCAGCTTCGTTCTTCGCGAATCGAGATCAGCTCGGCCGTCACAAATGCCTCGATGAGATCCGAGTACCGACGAGACCCCATAGCGTTGCTCCCCTGCGCTGGGTCGATGACTGGTGGTAGTCGATGATCCCACGTTGCGCCACAAGCAAAACCCTCGACACGGCAACCAATCTTCGTGCACAACAACGTCGCACAATATTTTCGTTCAATTATTGTGCATCGGCATTGTGACACCATCACTGAACGACGACCTTTCAAGGGCGACATACCTATTGACCAGGCGAAACATCGCCTATGTTGGATTCATCGCGGGTCGCCTCCCGGCTCGCGAGCGGTGGGAATGCCGAGGAGCGACTGCCCTGCAGGGCATCTGATGGGGCTCCTCGACAATCTCACTGTCGGCTATCCGACACACTCTGCAATGGAGGTTGCGATGTTCAGCAAACCCAGTCCGGTCCCGTTGGAGCGGGGTCAGTTCAGTGATGGCCGACGCGTGTTCGTCGTCCGGGCCTCATCCCCCGATGCTCCCGACTCATTCATGGTGCACACGAAGGGGAACCAGTCCGATGTCATCCTGCTCGTCTCGGGCCTGAACTCCGGCGCCCTCCACGCGACCTGGAGCGAAGAATGGCGCTCCGCCACACCCGAATGGCGCGAGTGGGCGCGCAACAACGCCTTCAAGGCCTTCCACACCACCATCCGCGCCGTCGAACCCGCCGCTCCCGGAAAGATCAGGTTCTGCCGTGGCTGAGACGACCTTCGCCAACCCGCCCGAACCCTCCGAGCCCTCCGAGCCCTCCGATTCTTTCGACGCCTTCGCACCCTCCGAACCGGAAGGAGAGCACTGCCTCGGTAAGTTCCGGCGGCACCCGGTCGAGTTCTCCGTCGTCTTCACCTCGACACCGCCCGACGCACCGAGCGTCTACCGGGTCGATTGCGATGACGGCGTCGGCCCGCACGAGGTCTGCCGCTTCGGCGACGACCCCGACCAGCCCGTCTCCTGGCGCGGCGCGTGGCAGGGCGACGAATGGTGCCGATGGATTATTCGAAACGCCCGCGAGTTGGTCACCAATCCCAGCCGCTTCGACTTCTAGACTTGACTCCGAGGCCGGTCGAACAAGGTGGAGTTCGACCGGCCTCACTCCGTCCCCCATCGGGCGCCCTCCATCCTTATCCTCAGATCGGCGCCAATGCGAGCCAAAGCATCGTTGTCGATATATATCTAAGGAGTCGGTGATCTCTATGCGAGAAGCGATCGTGGCGATCATCAAGCGCGACAACACGGTGCTGATCATCGAGCGCGGGCCCGAAGCCCGTCGGCCCGGGTACTGGGCGCCGTTGAGCGGGACCATCGAGCCGGGCGAGTCCCAGGAGGAGGCGCTCGTGCGGGAGGTCCGCGAGGAAGTCGGGCTCGTCGTCACCCCGCTGGCGAAGGTGTGGGAGTCGCCCACCGACGACGGCACCTACGTCCTGCACTGGTGGACGGCAGAGGCCGAGAGCGGCCCGGTGAGCGCCGATCCCCGCGAGGTGAGCGGCTTCCGCTGGGTCACCGCCGCCGAGTTCCTCGACATGGAGCGGACGTTCGAAGGCGACCGCGAGTTCTTCGAGAAGATCCTGCCCCAGCTGTAGGCGCCCGGCAGTCGATGAGGGGGCGTTAGGGTTCGGGCATGAGCGCACAGGAGTACCTCGCCGAACTGTTCTCACTCGAAGGGCGCGTCGCCGTCGTGACCGGCGGGAGTTCCGGGATCGGGAAGGGCATCGCCACCGCGCTGGCGCGCGCGGGGGCGAAGACGGTGGTCGTGGCTCGTGGCCGGGAAGCATTGACCGCCACCGTGGATGAGCTGACCGCGCTCGGCTGCGAAGCGGCCTGGGTGACCGGCGACCTGAGCGGGCGCGACGCCATCCGAGAGGCGGGCGAGGCCGCAGCAGAGGTCTACGGGGAGCCGGACATCCTCGTCAACTCCGCCGGGATCAACCTGCGGCCGCCCATGGGCGAGATCGACGAAGGCGTCTGGGACGCCACGATGACGGTGAACCTGGAGGCCCCGTTCCTGCTCGGGCAGCGGTTCGGGCCGGGCATGGCGGAGCGCGGATTCGGGCGGATCATCCACGTGACCTCGCAGCAGGCGCACCGCGCGTTCGTGCAGAGCGGCGCGTACGGCGTCTCCAAGGGCGCCTTGGAATCCCTGGCCCGGTCGCAGGCCGAGGCCTGGTCGCCCCACGGGGTCACCTGCAACACGCTGGTGCCCGGCTTCGTGATGACACCGCTGAACGAGCGGCTCTCGTCCGACCCCGAGAAGGTGGCGGCCCTGGCCGCGCGCACCATGACCGGCCGCAACGGCCTCGCCGAGGACTTCGCGGGGGCGGCCGTGTTCCTGGCCGGCACCGCCTCGGCGTACGTGACCGGGCAGGCGCTGTTCGTGGACGGCGGGCTGTCGGTCCACTGACTGCCGCCGGCGTACAGCGCGTGCTTCCCGGTGCCGCCGGGGACTACCAGGGGTAGTCTGTCGGTGCCAGCTGTCGCCTTGCGGGCCTTGCGCTCCGAAAGGAATACCCCCATGAGCCGGACCACCCTGACCGCCAGCCTCGTGAACGCGATGCTGCGACCCTCCTTCAAGGGCCGCAAGCGGCCCCTCGAGACCTGGCAGCGCACCGTCGCCGCGATCGAGAAGTCGACCGGATGGTCGACCGCCGGGGACGAAGAGTTCACCGCCGACCTGGGATTCCATCTGCAATGCCTCGCCGAGGACCCGCAGCTGACGCCGCTCGGCTGGCAGTCGGGCATCGAAGACGCGGCGAAACGCCAGGAGAACCGGCTGCGCATCCGGCAGCGGTTGCTCGAGCATCCGGAGATCGCCGACGAGCGGATCGTCGCCCCGGTCTTCGTCGTAGGCCTGCCGCGCACGGCGACCACGTTGGCGCACAAGATCCTCGCCGCCTCTGACGCGCATCGCGGCCCGCTCATGTGGGAGATGATGCGCACCGACATCCCGCAGCACCGGGCCGAGGCCGACAAAGCGATCAAGAGCCTCGAGTCCGGAACCCGCATGATGGTCAGGTTCTCCCCGTCATGGGAGGTCATCCACCCCATGCGGGTGCATTCGCCCGAGGAGTCGATGCTCATCCTGCCGCACGGGACCTATCACCTGATCCTGCGCGGGGCGCTGCCGAAGTACCGGCGGTGGCTGGCGGGCCGCGACTGCACCCCCGACTACCTGTATCTGAAGCGGGCGCTCCAAGTGCTGCAGTACCAGCGCGAGCCGAAGCGCTGGATGCTCAAGTACCCGGCGCACCTCAACGACATGGAGGTCATCAAGCGCGTCTTCCCGGACGCGACCTTCGTGTGGACGCATCGCGACCCGACCACCGTCATGGGCTCGGTCTGCTCGCTCATGGAGACCTCGTGGTCGCTGTACCAGCGCCGCCTCGACTTCGCGTCGATCGGGCAAGTGGCGCTGAGCCTGCTGGTCGAGTCGATCGAGGCAGGCAGGAAGGCGCGGCTCTCACTCCCGGCGGAGTCCATCGTGGATGTTCCCTATCACCGGCTCAACTCGGACCCGGTGAACGAGGTCCCCAAGCTGTACCAGGCGATCGGCGCCGAGTGGACCGCCAAGGACGCGGGCAACCTCGAGAACGTCCTGGCCCGGCCGGTGCGCGACCGCCGGCACGAGTACTCGCTTTCGCGCTACGGTCTGACCATTCAGGCGGTCGAGGACGCCTTCGGTGACTACACCCGCCTCTGCGGGACGCTCAACACGCGCTGACACACACGCTGCAGGCCGGTCTATCCGGAGGATGCACCGGCCCGCAGCGATTTCCCGGCCTTACAGGCCGGTCTGGTTCCGGAAGTCCTCGATGGACCCTTGGGCGCCTTCGACACCCTCCTGTGCTTGGCCTTGCACGCCTTCGACGCCCTCTTGGAACTGGCCCTGGGCGTTCTCGACGCCTTCCTGCGCCTGCCCCTGGAGGTCTTCCGCCGCGCCGCCGAACTGCTCGCCGAGCTGGTCGACCGGCGCGTCCGCCGCGCCGCCGATCATCTCCTCGGCCTTGCCTTTGGCGTCTTCGACGGCCCCCGAGAACATGTCCTTCAGCTCATTGAACTTGTCCGCAAAACCCATGGTGTACCCCCTTGTTCGCGTTGGCCTCTCCAACTATAGGGGTTTGCCCCGAAAAGCCGAAATGCACCGACACGATGTGTCACGGTCCACCCCATGCAAGGAGGTGCGGCGGTCGCGGCCGTCCGAGGTCAGTCGCCGTCGAGGTCGGTGCGCTGGCGCACCACGCGCAGGTCGTCGCCATCCCAGGCCATCTCGTAGAGCTTGCCGCGCGCGCCGGTGAAGGGGCGGTGGAGGACGAGCATGAGGTCGCCTTCGAAGGTGGTGAAGAGCATCCCGTGGCCGGAGTCGCCGCGCACGAGCGGTTCCCTTTGCTCCCAAGGGCCTTCGAGGCGGCCGGAGGGGGACACGGCCCAGGTCTGGACGTAGTCGCCGTCCACGCCGCCGGGGGTGAGGCGGTTCTTCTCGTAGGTCGACCACAGGCACACGAGGGCGCCGCCGGGGGCGCGGACCAGCTGCGGGCCGTCCGTCACGTAGGGCGCGAGCTGGTGCGGGACCCCGGCCGGGATCTCGCGGGTGAGCCAGGGGGCGTCCGATCCCTTGAAGAGCAGCACCGCGTCGCCCGCGACCGCGTCCAGGCGGTCGTTGAGCGGGAACGCCTCAATGGTGCCGTCGATGCGCTGCAGCCACTCGTTGGCGTAGACCATCCAGGGACGGCCGTCGTCGTCGGTGAACAGCGTGCCGTCGAGGGTCATCAGCTCGGGCGGCAGGATCGGCGCGTCGGGCTTGAGCATCCGGAACGGGCCGGTGAGGGCGTCGGCTACCGCGACGATCGTGGAGCGGCGGTAGTTCGGGACCGGGAACGGCGTGCCGTACTCCCCCGGCCCGGGCACCGGCAGCGGCACGTCGGTGTTGTGCAGGGTGGTGAAGAGGTACCAGCGGCCGTTCCGGCGGTGCACCTCGGGTGCCCACGCGCCGTGCATCGCCCACGGCGACTCCTCTTCGGCGACAAGGAAGACCGGCACGGGCTCGGCCCAGTTGAGAAGGTCGCGGGACCGGTAGCACATCGTGCCGACCCCGGCGCTCGACAGCGGGCCGGTCGCCGTGGCGGTGAACCCCTGGCTGGCGGTGTAGAGGTGGTAGAGACCCGACTCCGCGTCGGCGACCACGTAGGGGTCGTGCAGCGGCATCTCGGGCAGGCGCAGCGGGAAGGCGGACGGCATCGGCTCGCTCATGCCGAAAACGCTATCAGGGCGATATCCGCTCGACACGACGGTCGCTCGGGTCGTACAGTGCGGCGGTCAACGCAGGTCCACGACTTCTGGAGATGATTTTTTGAAGGTCCACGCGCACGCGGCCGGCCTCGCCCGACCGCTCCACGACACCGTCATCAATTCATCGAAAGCAAAGGACCACTGTGGATCTCCCACTTTCCATCGTCATCGCCGAGAGCAGCCACCGCATCCACAACCCCGTCGATAGCCGCAAGCAGGCCGAACTCGGCCGGGGCCTCGGCCTCAAGCCCGGCCAGACCATGCTCGACCTCGCCAGCGGCTCGGGCGAGCTGCTCTGCACCTGGGCCCGCGACTTCGGGATCGGCGGCACCGGCGTCGACATCAGCACCGCGTTCACCGCGCGCGCCAAGGCCCGCGCCGCCGAACTCGGCGTCGCCGACCGCTGCGAGTTCGTGCACGGCGACGCCGCCGGGCACGTCGCGGACGCGCCCGTCGACATCGCCGCGTGCATCGGCGCCAGCTGGATCGGCGGCGGCACCGCCGGCACCGTCGCGCTCCTCGAGCAGAGCCTGCGGCCGGGCGGCCTCATGCTCATCGGCGAGTGCTACTGGCGGCAGGACCCGCCCGACGAGGCGACCGTCAAGGGCTGCTACGCCGAGACCAAGGACAGCCTGTTCTCGCTCGCGGGGCTGTTCGACCACTTCGACGCCATCGGCTACGACGTCGTCGAGATGGTCTTGGCCGACCAGGACAGCTGGGACCGGTACGCGGCCCCGCACTGGCTGAACATCCGCCGCTGGCTCGACGAGAACCCGGGCCACGACCTCGCCGAGGAGATGCGGCACAAGCTCGACGTCGAGCGCCGCAACCACGTGCGATACCAGCGCGACTACCTCGGATGGGGCATCTTCGCCCTAATGAAGCGCTGAGGCTCCCCGGTCCGGCGCGGCATGCGCCGGACCGGGTCGCACCACGCCTGGCTTAAACTGATCCGCATGGGGAACCAAGGGGATCAAACCGGTTGGCGCGACCGGAACCATGCGCTTTGGGACGAGCGGGTCGACATCCACGCCGTTAGCGCCTCGTACAACATTGACGGGTTCCTCAAGGGCGACGACGTGCTCATGGACTTCGAGCCCGGTGAGATCGGCGACGTGACGGGCAAGCGCCTGGTGCACTTGCAGTGCCACATGGGGCAGGAGACCCTGACGTGGCTACGGCGCGGCGCCTCGCGCGTCGTAGGTCTCGACTTCTCCGAGTCGGCAATCGGCCGGGCGCGCGAGCTCGCGGCTGAACTCGGATTCTCGTCGACTGAGGCGGCGTTCACGGTCGCCGACCTCTACGACGCACCGAACGCTCTGCCCGAGACGGAGTTCGACGTCGTCTACGTCAGCATGGGGTCGATCAACTGGCTGCCCGACATCGGACGGTGGGCACGGATCGTCGCGGATCTCCTGATCCCCGGCGGGATTCTCTACCTCAATGAGTTCCACCCGGTGACGCATGTGCTCGACGAGGCGACGGGCACGCGATTCGTGCATGACTACATCACCTCACAGGCGATGGTGCGCGAGGCGCCGGGTACGTACACCGACTCGGACCGATCGGCGCCCACGGTGCACAACACCGCGATCGAGTGGATCCACAGCCTCGGCGACGTGCTGTCAGCGCTCGCGGTGGCGGGACTGCGGCTGGAGTTCCTGCACGAGCACGACAGGACGGTCTTCCGCCACTTCGCGAACTTCGAGCGAGGCGCGGACGGCTGGTGGGGGCCGCCACCCGGGCAGCCGCGGATCCCGCTGCTCTACTCACTCAAGGCATCCAAGCCCCTGAACTTATCGACAGGCATCACTTGCGGCAGCTCCCTATACTGAAGATCCCCTTCTCCCGTTAAGGAGTTCGCTGTGGACTGGGATGCCGTCCAGGCGATCGGCGTGATCGTCACCCTTGCCTTCCTCGGCTACCAAATGCGCCTACAGAGCCAGGCTCTGAAGGGCGACAGCAAACTCCGCGAGTTCGAGCTGTACCAGAGCCTGCTCAACCAGCACACCGAGCTGCTGAAGATGGCCGATCAGGACCCGGCGCTGAACCTGATCTGGGAGCCGCTGGACCCCGAACGCAAGCGCGAACTCGATGCGGCGCAGGCATCGCGCGACTGGGGCGCCTGGAGCATCATGACGCCCGACGAGCAGCGCGGCTACCGCTACATCCGGTATGCGATCGAGCTGTTCGAGCAGGCGCACAAGGTGAACCAGTACGGAATGCTCGACAAGGAGATCTGGCGGAAGTGGGTCTCCTGGATGGAGATCTGGCCGCGTACCCGATACTTCACGTACATGTGGCAGGACAACGCGCGCAAGTTCATGCCGAGCTTCGTCGATGCCTATTGGGACCTGGTGCGCGAGAGCGGCGAAATGGACCGCCGGGCGAGAATCGACCGGGCGCACCTGACCGACCCGCTGCACGACGACGATGTGCTCGACAACAGTTCGATGGCCGAGCAGGACGTTCCTGAGCAAACGGCAGAGCTTGTTGCCCCCGAATCGCCTGCGGTGGAAGCGGTCCGGCCCGAGCGGCAGGAGTCTTAGGACCAGCGGCGCATCCGCTTCCCCGCCGCTGGTCCGATGGCATTGCGCCCCTGCGGTTCTAGCGTTGGCCCGGCCACCACAGGGACCGTGCCCGCGGCCCCGGCCAACCGAGAGGGAACTGCGATGACCATCCTCGTCACCGGCGCGACCGGCAATGTCGGACGACACCTCGTCGAGCAGCTGCACGCCGCGAACCAACCCGTGCGGGCGCTCACCCGCGACCCCGCCGACGCGGGCCTACCGGCCGGCGTCGACGTCCGCGCGGGGGACTTCACCGACTTCGCGAGCCTCGAAGCCGCGCTCCAAGGCGTCACCGCACTCCACCTCATGACCGCCTTCGGCCCCGGCAACACCACCGTCCCGAACAGCCGCGACCTCGTCGACGCCGCCGTCAAGGCCGGGGTGCGGCGCGTGACCCTCCTCTGGAACGGCCACACGGGGCCGGTGGAGGAGGCCGTCGAAGACTCCGAGCTCGAGTACACCCACCTGCGGCCCGGCGAGTTCATGTCGAACGCGCTCGGCTGGGCCGAGATGATCCGCGCCGAAGGGGTCGTGCGCGAGGCCTACGGCGAGGTCGGCCACTCGCCCGTCGACGTGCGCGACATCGCCGCCGTCGCCGTCCGCGCCCTCACCGAGGACGGCCACGCCGGGCAGGCGTACATGCTCACGGGCCCCGAAGTGCTCACCGTCCCGCAGCAGGTCGAGGCCATCGCCGCCGCGCTCGGCAGCGAGGTGCGGTACGAGGCCGAAGACCCCGAGGGCGCGAAGGAGCGGATGCGCGCCATGGGCATCGAGGAGCACGCCATCGACTACGTGCTCGACTGGCGCGCCGATCCGCCCCCGTTCGCGCGCGAGGTCTACCCGAGCGTTGCCGATGTGACCGGCCGTCCCGCCCGGACGTTCGCCGAATGGGCGAAGGACCACGCCGAGTCCTTCCGGTAGGAGCCCGGCCCCGGCGGCGACCGGGGCCGACTCCCAGGTCACAAGGTGTTCCGGATTACGTCACTCGGTGGTCGGGAACCCATTTCGCGCGGTATCGTCCATCGGTCGGATCGGACCGATGGCGCCGATCCTCGAGAAGGAGTAACCGTCGTGACCGCCCAGTACGACGCGAGCACGTCCGATCCCGCCCCGGCACCGGAGCCGCAGCCCGCGCCCGCCAGACACGCCGCCACGCCCCGCGGCACCCTCAGGCTCGCCCTCGCCGTCGGCGCCCTCGGCGTCGTCTTCGGCGACATCGGCACCAGCCCGATCTACGCCCTGCAGACCCTGTTCAACCCGGCCGACCCCCACCCCGTGCCGATCAACGACAACAACGTCTTCGGGCTCATCTCCCTCATCTTCTGGTCGATGATGATCACCGTCACGATCTTCTACGTCATGCTCGCCATGCGCGCCGACAACGACGGCGAGGGCGGCATCATGGC
This sequence comes from Glycomyces sp. NPDC049804, assembly GCF_040674615.1. Taxonomy (NCBI): domain Bacteria; kingdom Bacillati; phylum Actinomycetota; class Actinomycetes; order Glycomycetales; family Glycomycetaceae; genus Glycomyces; species Glycomyces sp. NPDC049804. The sequence continues at coordinate 81,815 of NZ_JBFAMQ010000012.1, read as the reverse complement.
CCTCATCACCCTCATCCGCCGCCACACCGACGGACGCGGCCGCAAGACGAGCCTCGTCCTCGCCGCCCTCGGCATCTTCGGCGCGTCCCTGTTCCTCGGCGACTCGATGATCACCCCCGCGATCTCCGTGCTCTCCGCCGTCGAAGGCCTCAAAGTGATCGACCCCAGCTTCGAATCCTGGGTCATCCCGCTCACCGCCGTCATCATCGTGCTGCTCTTCGTCTTCCAGCGGAAGGGCACCGCGAGCATCGGGCGGCTCTTCGGGCCCGTCATGATCGTCTGGTTCCTCACCCTCGCCGCGCTCGGCATCGGCGGCATCGCCCACCACCCCGACATCCTCAAAGCCCTCAACCCGGTCTACGCCGTCGAATTCCTCTTCGGGCACTTCCACATCGGGTTCTTCGCGCTCGCCGCCGTCGTGCTCACCTTCACCGGCGCCGAAGCCCTCTACGCCGACATGGGCCACTTCGGGCGCAAGAACATCACCGCCGGCTGGATCTTCCTCGTCTTCCCCGCGCTCCTGCTCAACTACATGGGCCAGGGCGCGATGATCCTCGAGAGCCCCGCCAACGTGAGCGGCCCGTTCTTCCTCCTCGCCCCCGAGTCGGGCCGCGTCCCGCTGCTCGTGCTCGCCACCACCGCCACCGTGATCGCCTCCCAGGCCGTCATCACCGGCGCGTACTCCGTCGCCTCCCAGGCCTCCAAACTCGGATACCTGCCGCGCCTGCGCATCTCCCACACCTCCGAGCACGAGATCGGCCAGATCTACGTGCCCTGGATCAACTGGCTGCTCATGCTCTCGGTGCTCACGCTCGTGTTCGCGTTCCGCAGCTCCGCGTCGCTCGCGTACGCGTACGGCATGGCCGTCATCGGCACCATCACCATCGTCACGCTGCTGTTCTTCTACATCGCGCGCACCCAGTGGCACGCGCCGCGCTGGCTCGTCTTCGCCGGCGGCGGCCTCCTGCTCGCCTTCGACCTGCTGTTCCTCGCCGCCAACAGCACCAAGATCGTGCACGGCGCGTGGCTCCCGCTCGTCATCGGCGTCACCGCGTTCACCGTCATGGTCACCTGGCAGCGCGGCCGCGAGATCGTGACCGCCAAGCGCAGCCGCATGGAAGGCGCCCTCACCGAGTTCATCGACCGGCTCAACGCCGGCGAACCCAAGGTCGCCCAGGTCCCCGGCACCGCCGTGTTCCTCAACCGGGGCGCCGAGACCGCGCCGCTCGCCATGCGCGCCAACATGGAGCGCAACCACGTGCGCCACGCCCAGATCGTCATCCTCTCCGTCGAGGTCGAACCGGTGCCGCGCGTCGCCGAAGCCGACCGCGTCATCGTCGACGACCTCGGCCTCGCCCACGACGGCATCATCCACGTCACCGCCCGGTTCGGCTACATGGAGTCCCAGGACGTGCCCGCCGCCCTGCGGCTGGTCAAATCGCGCCAGTCCGAGGGACGCAAGCTCAAGCTCAAGGACGCCACGTACTTCCTCTCCACGATCCAGCTGCGCCCCGGCCCCAAGAGGACCATGGCGAAATGGCGCAAGCGCCTGTTCATCGCCACCTCGCACATCACCGCCGACGCCGCCGACCACTTCAAGCTCCCACGCGAGCGGACGGTGATCATGGGCTCCCACATCGACATCTGAGCAGCGGAACGGCCCGCGGGGACCACCCCGCGGGCCGTGCTCGTCGCCTGCCTACGCCTGAGCGGCCCGCAGACCCTCGGTGATGGAGTGCGCGATCGGGGTCGTCGGACGCCCGATGAGCTTCGACAGGTCGCCGGTCTGCACGGCCAGCAGGCCGCGCGAGATCGCGTCCTCGACGCCGACGAGGATCGCCGCGAACGGGTCGGGCACGCCCGCGCCGACCAGGATCTCGCGGTGCTGCTCGCCCGGGACGCGGTTCACCGCGACATCCTCGCCCAGCTGGAGCGAGACCTCCGCCGCGTACTCCTCGTACGTCCAGGCGTCGTCCCCGCTGAGCTCGTACTCCTTGTTCTCGTGGCCCTCGGTGGTGAGCACCGCGACCGCCGCCGCCGCGAAGTCGGCGCGGGTGGCGCTCGCGATCCTCGCGCCCTCGGCCGCGCTGGTCAGGACCCCGCCGTTCGCGAGGACCTGGCCCAGGGCGCCGGTGTAGTTCTCGTGGTACCAGCCGTTGCGCAGCAGCACGTACGGGAGGCCCGAGTCGATGAGGTACCGCTCGGTGATCTGGTGCTCGCGGGCGAGCTCGAAGTCGGCGGCCGGGCCGCCGAGGACGCTGGTGTAGCCCAGGAGCGCGACGTTCGCGGCCTTCGCCGCGTCGATGACGGCCTTGTGCTGGGGCACGCGCTGGCCGACTTCGCTGCCGGAGATGAGGAGGACCTTCTCCCCCTCCTTGAAGGCGTCGGCGAGGGTGGCGGGCTCGTTGTAGTCGGCGACGCGGACCTCGACGCCGAGCTCGCCGAAGCGCACGGCCTTGGCGGGGTCGCGCACGACGACGGCGACCTGCTCCACGGGGACCTGGTCGACGAGGCCTTCGACGACGAGACGGCCGAGTTGGCCGGTGGCTCCGGTGACGACGATCATTTCGATGCTCCTTCAGCTGGCGATTCGGTCTACCATTGCACTTACCAAATGAAAGCACAATCAATTCGAAAGTACTGTAGCCGAGGTAACATCGCGTCATGAGCACCCAGCCCACCGAACTCTTCCCCGGATTCGAAGTGCAGGCCGAGGGCTGCGAATCGCGCAACATCCTCGACCACATCACCGGGCGCTGGGGCACGCTCGTGCTGCTCGCCCTGCACGAGGGGCCGAAGCGGTTCAGCGAGATCAGGCGGGCCGTGCAGGGCATCAACGAGAAGGCCCTGGCCCAGAGCCTCAAGCACTTCGAACGCGACGGCATCGTGGACCGGCTCGCGCCCGAGGAGGGCTACCCCTCCCGCGTCGAATACCGGCTCACCGAGGTCGGCGCCGGGCTCGAGCAGCGGCTGCGCGAGCTCGTGGTGCACCTGTACGAGGAGATGCCGAAGGTGCTCGACTCGCATGCGGCGTACGACTCGCGCCGCTCGTCCTAATTCTTCACTCGACCTGTTCGAAATACCAGGTAGCGGGCGCGAGTCGGCCTAGACTCGGGCCATGGCTGCGCCGGTCCCGCGAGCGGGCGAACTGCGGCCGGGCACGGCCATTCCGCGGTGGGTCCGGCTGCTGCCGCTTGTGGCCCTCGGCATCGGCATCGTCACCCAGGTCTTCTCCCGCGACCCCTTGCGCGCCGGCATCGCGATGGCGGTCGTCCCGCTGCTCGCCGCGTTCGTGCTCGGGCCGGGCTGGACCGCGCTCATCTCCGCGATCGCGTTCGCGCTCCTCGCCGCGCCGCTGCCGTTCACCGAGGGGTTCGACCTGGTGGACGCCTTCATCGTGGCAGTCATCTTCGTTGCGGCCGTCAGCATCTCGTGGGCGCGCCAGCGCTTCGAGGCGGGACTGGTGACGCTGTTCAGCGTCTCGCAGGCCGCGCAGCGGGCGGTGCTGCCGGAGCTGCCCGAGCGGGTGGGCGACCTGGCGTGCGCGGGGGTGTACCACTCGGCGCAGCAGGGCGCGCGGATCGGCGGGGACCTGTTCGACGTGCGGCCGAGCCCGTTCGGGGTGCGGATGATCCTCGGCGACGTGCAGGGGCACGGGCTCGAGGCGGTGGGGACGGCTTCGATGGTGCTCTCGGTGTTCCACGAGGCGATCCTGGACGAGGCGGAGCTGGGCGGGGTGGCGTGGCGGCTCGAGCGGCGGATGCTGGAGGACGCGAAGCACGGGTACGTGCCAGAGCTGTTCGCGACGGTGCTGCTGGCGGAGTTCGCGGAGGAGACGGGCGAGGTGCGGCTCTTGTCGTGCGGGCATCCGCCGCCGCTGCTGCTGCGGGGCGAGCAGGTGGAGGAGGTCGACCTGAAGCCCGCGCCGGTGCTGGGACTGCGGCTGGCGGAGTCGGTGCGGCCGAGCGGGATCGCCTCGGTGGCGTTCGGCGAGGAGGACACGCTGCTGGCGTTCTCGGACGGGCTGGTCGAGGCGCGCGATGAGGACGGGAACTACTACCCGCTCGCGGATCACCTCGACGGCCTGGTGGTGCCGTCGCCGCGGCGGCTGGTCGAGTTCGTGTGGGACGACGCGGAGCGGTTCGCGGCGCGCATGGAGGACGACGTGAGCATCCTGGCGATCACGCGGGTGGCGAGGAGCGCGCGGCGCTCGCGGCAGGAAATGTGAGCGGAGGGTCCGGAAGAATCGGACATCGCCGGGCCCCCGGTTGCCATCCTGCCTCGGGGGTGCGACATCGTGCGGCCGCCGTGAGACGTGAGCGGAGGGTCTGCGCAAATCGGACATCGGCGGCCCCGGCCTCGGCGAAGCCTGCGAGCCGCAAATTCGCAAAAGCATCAACCCTGACCTAGGGGTACGACGTTCCGCGGGCGGCGGCGCGGGCGGGAGCGGTGCCAGGCCCATGTTTTTCAATCCGTTAGACAAAGGGTGTTCACAAGCGTTGGGTTTTGTGCAATATTCAAATAACTCGATTGCACCCCCCATTGAAGGAGACAACGATGTCATCTCCCCGACCGAGGCGCGGGCGCCCACTGGCCGCGGCCGGTGCGGTAGGCCTGGCCGCCGTGATCGCCGCGTCTGCGCTGCCGCTCCTCAATGCGGGCGCCAGCGCGCAGGAGAACGAGGCGACCGCCGTGCGCGTCACCCTCGACCCCTCGTACCAGGGCCAGCAGTTCGAAGGCTGGGGCACGAGCCTCGTCTGGTTCGCGAACGCGACCGGCGGTTACCCGGACGAGATCCGGAACCAGTTGGTGGACATGGTCTTCGGCGACGAAGGCCTCAACCTCAACATCGCCAGGTACAACATCGGCGGCGGAAACGCCCCGAACATCGACAACGAGTACCTGCGCGGCGGCGCCTCCGCCGTCCCCGGCTGGTGGGCCGCCCCCGAGGGCACGACCCACGAGGACAAGGACTGGTGGGACCCGGAGAACCCCGAGCACTGGAACTGGGACGCCGACGCCGACCAGCGCTGGTGGATCGACCAGATCAAGGACGACGTGACCCACTGGGAGGCGTTCTCGAACTCCCCGCCGTACTTCCAGACGGTCTCCGGTTACGTCTCGGGCGGGTTCGACGCGAACACCGACCAGATCCGCACCGACACGGTGGGCGACTTCGCGACGTACCTGACCGAGGTCATGGAGCACGTCGAGGCCGAGCACGGCATCGAGTTCGACACCGTGGACCCGCTCAACGAGCCCAACACGAACTACTGGAGCACCCGGCTCGGCTCCGACGGCGTGCAGCCGGTCGGCGGCGGCCAGGAGGGCGCGCACGCCGGGCCCGAGCTGCAGCAGCTGGTGATCAACGCGCTCGCCGCGGAGCTGTCGGAGTCCGAACTGGACACCGTGATCTCGGCGATGGACGAGACGAACCCGGGCAAGTTCGCGACGAACTGGAACGCGTACACCGAGGAGTCGCGGGCGAACGTCGCCCAGCTGAACGTCCACACGTACGGCACCGGCCAGCGCACGGCCGTGCGCGACCTCGCCAAGGGCAGCGACAAGCCGCTGTGGATGAGCGAGGTGGAGGGCAGCTGGGTCGACGGCCAGAACTACACGTCGATGGAGAACGGCCTCGGCATGGCCTCCCTCATCACGAACGACCTGCGCGAGCTGGAGCCGTCGGCGTGGGTGCTGTGGCAGCCGGTGGAGAACTCGGAGCTGGGGCACAGCTGGGGCTCGATTCAGCTGCCGTTCGGCTGCACCGCCGAGGACACGCTCGAGACCTGCCCGATCAAGACGAACACGAAGTTCGACACGATCCGGAACTTCACGCACTACATCGAGCCGGGCGACTACATCATCGGCACGGACAACACCTCGACCACGGCGGCGATCAAGGACTCCGAGGACGCGGCCGTCGCGGTGTACACCAACAACTCCGAGGCCCTGGTGCACCTGACGCTGGACCTGTCGAAGTTCGGGTCGGTGGACTCGGGCGCGACGGTGACGCCGGTGACCACGAGCGCCGACGGTGCGCTCGTCGAAGGCTCGCCGGTGGTCGCGAACGGCACGTCCGCGACGCTGACGGTGCCCGCGAAGTCGGTGACGACCTTCAAGATCGACGGCGCCTCGGGCGTCAGCGAGGACGCGGCGCTGGTCCAGGACGGCCACGTGTACCGCTTCGACGGCGTGCAGAGCGGCAAGTCGATCGCGCCGTCCGAGGACGGTTCGGGGATCGTGCTGCGCACGGACGACGCTTCCAGCGCTGAGCAGCTGTGGGAGGTCGAGCGCCTGACCGACGGCCTCTCGAACCGGGAGCTGCACTCGATCGTGAACGCCGCCACGGGGACCCGTCTGGCGGTGTCCGAGGGGCTGGCGGTGCTGGAGCCGGCCGAGGGCGACCCGTCCGAGGCGGCGCAGTGGTTCCTGTCGACCACGGGCGACGGCACCTATGTGCCGGTGAACAAGGCGACGGGCCTGGTGCTGGACGTGTGGGGCGAGGCGACCGCCGACGGTTCGCCGGTGCAGACGTACTCGCCGACCGCGGCGAGCAACCAGCGCTGGGCGGTGACCGATGAGACGGTGCTGGCCGCGGCGCAGATCAGCACGTACACGGTGCCGGGCTTCACGCCGGAGCTGCCTGCGACGGTGCCGGGCGTGTACCGCGACGGCGAGCGCGGGGCGCTGCCGGTCGAGTGGGTCATGCCCGACCCGAAGAAGTGGAACAAGCCGGGGACGGTGACCGTGAAGGGCACGGCGACGGACCCGCTCGGGAACACGTTCAGCGCCAAGGCGAAGGTCAGTGTGGACACGTTCGCCGAGACCGCTCCGGCCGCGGCGAAGACATACCCGGGCTTCACGCCGGACCTGCCGGACACGGTGACGGCCGTGGGCAAGCGCGGCACGCAGGCGCCGGTGCCGGTGGTGTGGGAGGAGGCGCCCGAGGGCGCGTTCGACGACTACGGCACGGTGACGCTGGAGGGCACGGCGACCCTGATCGACGGGACGGAGCTGCCGGCCGAGATCGCGGTCGAGGTGACCGACCCGATCGAGGTCAATGTGGCCACTGAGGACGGTGTGACGACCTCGGCGACGTACACGGAGCCGGGCTACTCGACCGAGGCCCTGCGGAACGGGAACCTGACCGACAAGGGCTGGTCGAACTGGAAGTCGGGGCCGTTCAACACCGAGGACACCATCACGGTGACGCTGCCGGAGGCGCGCGACGTGACCCGCGTGGTGTCGTACTTCTGGAGCGACGGCGGCCGCAACAGCTATGCCGACACGCTGCAGGTGCAGTACTTGGACTCGGAGGGCAACTGGCAGAACGCCGGTGACGTCGTGGACGTGCCGACCGGCGAGGCGCCGGTCATCGACGTCGCGGTGAACGCCGAGACCTCGGCGGTCCGGGTCGCCATGACCGCCGGGACCGGCGGCACGGTCGGCTGGATCATCCTCAGCGAGATCGAGGTCTACGCGAAGGCCCCGGCCGTCTAGGGCGAGAGCGCATCGAGGGGTCCTTACCGCCGTTCGGCGGTAAGGACCCCTTCGTCGTGTCGGTCGAAGCGCGGATTCCGGTGAGGTGGAAAGACAGGAAGCGCCGCCAGTCTCCCGATTCGCAGATCACCTGGGAGACGGCCGCGCCGAGCATGGCGAGGTCCAAGGGCGCGAAGTCCTCGCGGAGGCCGCCTCCCGCTTTGGCGCGGGCGATGAGCTCGAGGACGTCGTCGACGTTGCGGGCGCAGGCCTCGGCGACCTCGTCGCCGGCGGGTCGGCGCCGGGCGATCGCGTCGTTGAGGCTGCGGTCGCGGGCCATGAGGCCGAAGAGGCCTTCGAGGTAGGCGACGAAGCCTTCCCAGGGGTCGTCGGCGTCGAGCGCGTCGGCGACGATCCGGTCGAGGGCGCCGAGGCGCCCGGGGATGATCGCGCTGTAGAGCGCGTCGCGGGTCGGGAAGTGGTTGTAGAGGGTCCCGATGCTCACGCCCGCGCTGCGGGCGATCTCGTCGAGCGGCACCTCCAAGCCGCGTTCGGCGAAGAGGTCGGCGGCGGTCGCCAGGAGCCGGTCGCGGTTGCGCAGGGCGTCGGAGCGGCGGGATCGGGTCTCAGCGGGCATACCCCCATCATACGAAGTCGAGAGCACCCTCAAGTTATGGTACGGTCGCCGTTAACTTGAGGGAACCCTCAAGTTATTACCGGAAAGGGAACCGCCATGTCCAGCAACAAGACCGCCGTCGTCCTCGGGGCCGGCCCCGGCCTCGGCATGTCTATCGCGCACCGCTTCGGCCGCGAGGGGCACCGGGTCGCCCTGGTCTCCCGCAGCGACGCCCGCCACGGCGCCTACCTCGCCTCCCTCGCCGAGGCCGGCGTCGAAGCGGCGGCCTTCACCGCCGACGTGAACGACGCCGCGCGGCTCGCCGCCGTCCTCGACGAGATCCGCGCCCGCTTCGGCACGATCGACGTCGTCTACTACGGACCGGCCGCGATGGACGGCCCCATGCCCGGGGACATCCGCGAGGCCGGACCGGCCGACGTGCGCGCGGCGATGGAGCTGCTGTACCCGGCCGTCGACGCGGTCGCGAACGTCCTGCCGGGCATGGTCGAGCGCGGCTCCGGCGGCCTCCTCTTCGCCGGCGGGCTCAGCTCCGTCGTGCCCATGCCCTCGCTCGGCGCCCTCGCCGTCATGTCGGCCGCCCTGCGGAACTACGCCCTCACCCTCAACGCCGGCCTGGCCGACGCCGGCGTCTACGCCGGGGCCCTCACCATCGGCGGACTCATCGAACGCGGCGACATCCACCGGGCCATGACCGCCGACCCGGACAGGTTCGGCGGCATCGCCGTCGCCACCCTCGACCCGGACGGCATCGCCGACACCGCCTGGGACCTGTTCAGCAAGCGCGACCGCCCCGAAGCGGTCTGCAACGCCCTGGGCTGACGCGGGCGGCGGTCCTGCTAACCTTCGGGCTCGTTGAGGGCGAAGGGCGGCAGATGGACTCGTGGGTGGCGATCGACTTCGAGACCGCGAACGGCAGCAGGGCCAGCGCCTGCTCGGTGGCGGTGGCCCGGGTCAAGGGCGGGGAGGTCGTGGACCGGTTCGCGAGCCTGATCCGGCCGCCGCGCGGGCACGACCGGTTCGAGTACCGCAACACCCAGATCCATGGCATCCAGGCGTCCGATGTAGTCGGCGCGCCCGGCTGGCGGCAGGTGTGGGGTCGGCTCAGCGAGTTCGCTGGCGGCGATCCGCTGGTGGCGCACAACGCCTCCTTCGACACGTCGGTGATCAGGGCCGCGAACACCGCGGCCGGCTTGCCGTGGCCCGCGATGCGGTACGCCTGCACCATGGTGATCGCCAAGCAGACCTGGCCGATGCGCTCCTACCGACTGCCCGATGTGGCGGCCGCGGCGGGAGTGAACCTCGCCCGGCACCATGAGGCCGCGTCGGACACGCTCGCGGCCGCCGGCATCCTCGTCGCCCAGCAGCGGGCGCACGGGGTCGACACCCTCGACGGGCTCCTCGAGTCGGCGCGGGTCTCATGGGGGCGGATCTACGACGGCGGTTACGACACCTGCAGCCGCCGATGAGCTAGGCACGGTTGAGGCCCTTACCGCCGGACGGGGGTAAGGGCCTCAACCGCATTCGCTCAGGCGCCGATGACGTCCGAGAGGGCCGTAAGCTCGTCCGCCTCGTCGCGCGTCAGCTCGAGCTCGGCCGAGGCGAGCAGCGGACCGAGCTGGTCGGCGGTGCGGGCGCCCGCGATCGGCGCCGCGATGCCGGGCCGGGTGCGCGTCCACGCCAGCGCGACCGAGGCGATGGCGACGCCGCGGGCCTGGGCGATCTGGTCGAGCTTCTCGATGATCGCGAGCCCGGACGGGTTGAGGTGCTTGGCGGCCGAGTCACCGCGGACGCTCTGTTTCAGGTCGGCCTCGGTGCGGTACTTGCCGGTGAGGAACCCGGAGGCGAGCGCGTGGTACGGGAAGCCGCTGAGGTCTTCGGCCACGGCGATGTCGCGCAGGCCCGGTTCGAAGGTGCTGCGGCTGACGAGGCTGTACTTGGGCTGCAGGGCGACCGGGCGGGCCGCGCCCGTCGACGCGGTGATGTCGAGCCATTCGCGGACGCGCTCGGGGCTGTAGTTGGAGACGGCAATGTACCGGATCTTGCCTTCGGTGACGAGGTCGTCGAAGGCGGTGACGGTCTCCTCGAGGGGCGTGTTCGGGTCGTCGAAGTGGGCGTAGTAGACGTCGATGGCGTCGGTGCCGAGGCGCTTGAGGGAGGCTTCGGCGGCGGCCTTGACGTTCGGTCCGGCCAGGCCCTTGAACTGGGGGTGCTGGGAGACCTTGGTGGCGACGAGGACGTTCTTGTGGCGGTTCTTGGCGAGCCAGGTGCCGATGACGGTCTCGGATTCGCCGCCGGAGTTGCCGGGGGCCCAGGCGGAGTAGGAGTCGGCGGTGTCGATGAGGTTGCCGCCGGCGTCGGTGAACGCGTCGAGGACGGCGTGCGCCTCGGCCTCTTCGGTGTTCCACCCGAAGGTGTTGGTGCCCAGGACGAGTGGGTGGATCTCGATGCCGGTCCTGCCGAGCGTGCCCATGTCGAACCTCCGTGCTGTCGTTGCCGCCGGGACGCGGCGCGTCCGGGTGCTGGTGTACCCAATCGGCAATCCTGCCACGCGGGCCGGGTGCGCCGCGCCCGTTTGTGAGCGCTCGTCGTAGCGGCCCTCTCGGGCGCGGCGCGGCACCGGTCTAGGGGTGTTCGGGAATCCCCGGCGAGTCGGTATCCGAGTCCGTTTGTTCGCTCGCAGTCCCGATGTAGCTCGCAAACGTCGCCGAGGCCGCGGAAGGCCCTCCGAATACCGGTGTTGTATTCGGAGGGCCGACAACGCGCCGGCACGGCGGGCCACTGGGCCGGATAACGGCCGCCCGGGATTCCCGAACACCCCTAGTTCCGCTGGAAGGTGGGCATGATCGTGAGCTGCTGGAAGTTGACGCGGGCGGGCTGCTGGGCGAGGAAGGCCACGGCCTCGGCCACGTCGGCGGCCTCCAGGACCTCCTGAGTGGACAGGGTCTCGTCGAGCCAGGCGACGGCCCCGGGGTCGGTGACGTGGGCCTGGAGTTCGGTCTTGACGATGCCCGGTTCGATGACGGCGACGCGCACGTTCTTGGCGCCGAGTTCGGCGCGGAGGTTGCGGGAGGCGTGCGAGACGAAGGCCTTGGAACCGGTGTAGACCGCGAAGTTCTCGAAGATGTTCTGCGCGGCGATCGAGGAGGTGTTCACCAGGTCGGCGACGCCCTTCTCGGCGGCGGCCCGCACCAGTTGCGGGGTGAAGGCCCCGATGGCGTTCATCAGGCCGCCGATGTTGATGTCGATCTGGCGCCGCCACTGGTCGGTGCGCAGCTCGGTGATCGGCGAGGGCAGCATGACCCCGGCGTTGTTGAACAGGAGGTCGGCGGTGCCGAGTTCGGCTTCGACGCGGGACGCGGCGGCTTCGAGCGCGGCCGCGTCCGTGACGTCGACCGGGATCGCCAGGGCGGTGCCGCCGTTCTTGCCGATGCGGGCGGCGAGTTCGCCGAGCCGGTCGGCGCGGCGGGCGAGGAGGGCGACCTTCGCGCCGCGGGCGGCGAGGAGTTCGGCGGTGGCCTCCCCCAGGCCGCTGGAGGCGCCGGTGACGACGGCGACGCGGTTCGCGAGCGGCAGTTGAGTGTTCACAGTAGACATGGTGTTGCTCCGGTGCGCTTGTCGTTCAGGGCGGTTGATCCGCCCCGCGACCAACTACAACACCGTTCGGGCCCAGAAATCCGGGCCGAAGAGGCCGTCTCGTGACTGGTACCGCCAGGACCACCTTCGGTCGGCCGGGGCCGACGCGGCTCGGGCAGGATGGACGCATGGATCCTCGCAGCGAGATCTCGGACTTCCTCCGCGGCAGGCGGGCGCGCGTCAACCCGCGCGAGGCGGGCCTGGCGGACGACGGGCGGGCCAGGCGCGTGCCGGGCCTGCGCCGCGACGAGGTGGCGCGGCTGGCGAACATGAGCGTCGAGTACTACACGCGCCTGGAGCAGGGCCGGGCCGGGAACCCGTCCCCGGAGGTCCTGGAGTCGCTGGCCGAGGCGCTGCGGCTCGACCCGTCCGAGCGCGAGCACCTGCTGGACCTCGCCGGGCGGCGCGCGCCCCGCCGCCGCGGGCCGATCGCCGCGCAGCGCGTGCGGCCCGGGCTGCTCCTGACGCTGCAGAGCCTGGACTCGGTGCCGGCGTTCATCGTCGGCAGGCGCATGGACGTGCTCGCGGCGAACCGCCTCGCGAAGGCCGTGATCACCGACTTCGACGCGCTGCCGGCCCGGCGACGGAACCTGGCGCGCTGGTACCTGCTCGACCCGGAGGCCCGGGAGAAGGCGGTGGACTGGGAGTCGATGGCCCGGGACACGGTGGCGGTGCTCCGCTTCGACGCCGGGCGGCACCCGGACGACCGGCAGCTCGCCGACCTGGTGGGCGAGTTGACGCTCGGCTGCCCGGAGTTCAGCGGCTGGTGGCACGACCACGAGGTGCTGCGCCGCACCCACGGGATCAAGCGGTACGCGCACCCGGTCGCGGGCGAGATGGAGTTCGCGTACGAGGCGCTCGAATCCCCCGGCGAGCCGGACCAGACGCTGTGCGTCTACAACGTCGAGCCCGGTTCGGCGAGCGCCGAGGCGCTGCGCCTGCTCGACAGCTGGACGGCCCCGTCGCTGCGGCGGTCTTGAGCGAAACCGCCTTTCTGCAACTCATGGTTGCGCATGGCCGCGATCCGCGGTAGCGTAGGACGCAACCAAAGGTTGCTTCAATGAATGAAAGGCGGCGATCATGGAACTCGGATCGATCGAGCGGGAGATCCGCATCGAGGCCTCGCCGGAGGTCGTCTTCGACGTGGTCAGCAGTCCCGAACACCTCAAGGAGTGGTGGCCCGACGAGGCCGAGCTCTCCCCCGACGGCACCGGCCGCATCGGCTTCGACCAGGGCGACAAGGGCATGGCCTGGGAGCGGATCACCGTGGTGGACGCGATGCCGCCGCGCCACTTCTCGTTCCGGTGGACCCACCCCGAGGGCGAGGCGGCCGCGCTCGGCAACTCGTACCTCGTCGTCTTCGAACTCGAGCCCGCCGGCGCCGGCACGCTCCTGAAGATGACCGAGACCGGCTTCCGCGAGCGCGGCTGGGCCGAGGCCAAGGTCGCCGCCGAGCACGCCGACCACGTCTCCGGCTGGGACTACTTCCTGCCGCGCCTGGTCCCGTACGCGGAGAAGGTCGGGGCCGGGCGATGAGCACCGCGGTCGACGACGACCTCTGGTCGGCGATCGGCGACCCGACCCGACGCCGCATGCTCGACCTGCTCTTGAGCGAGGGCAGCGGCACCGCCACGAGCCTCAGCGAACGCCTGCCGGTCACCCGCCAGGCCGTCGCGAAGCACCTCGCCGTCCTCGACCGCGTCGGCCTCGTGCACGCCGCGACCGCGGGCCGCGAGCGGCACTTCCGCGTGGACGCGACCCGGCTGGCGCGCGCCGCCGCCCAGCTCGAACAGGTCGGATCCTCATGGGACTCCCGGCTCCAGCGCATCAAGCGCCTCGCCGAGACCATCGAACGCCAGAAGCAAGCGACCGAACCGAACGAGTAGAAGGAGACACCGCAATGGTCGACATCCTGCACCGCATCGCCGCCGAAGGCGTCGCGGCCGACCAGACCTACGACGCGCTGACCACCCTCGAGGGGCTCTCCCGATGGTGGACCGAGAACACGACCGGCACCACCGAGGTGGGCGGGCGCATCTCGTTCAAGTTCGAGAACGGCGACTTCGAGATGGAGGTCGCCGAGCTCGACGCGGACCGGCGCGTCCTCTGGGAGGTCGTGGGCGGCAGCGCGCCCGAGTGGATCGGCACGACGATCCACTGGGACCTCAAGACGGAGGGGGACGACACGGTCGTCCTGTTCAAGCACGAGGGGTGGCGCGAACCGGTCGAGTTCATGCACCACTGCAGCACCAAGTGGGGCTCGTTCCTGATGAGCCTCAAGCAGTTCCTGGAACAGGGCCAGGGCGCGCCCTGGCCGCGCGACGTGCACGTCGACAACTGGGGCTGAGCCGCGCCCGCATACGGGGAGGGCCGCGGCCCTCCCCGATTGTATTACCGGTGAGTAATCAAGTGGTGGCGCTCGATGACTGGTTTGCCCGCACTGGTTATGATTCGCGACCATGACGTTCATCTACGAGGTGATGACCTGGGCGCGTGAGGGAACCAGGGTCGAAGGCCGCATCACCAGCCTCGAGCGCGACCCCGTGCGGTTCTACGAGGGACCCGAGTTCGGCCTGCAACTGCTGATGGACGCCTGGTTCAACGGCTGCGGCGCCCTCACCGTCGACAAGGGCGCGGCCCGGGAGTTCGAGCAGTGCTTCGAACTCTTCCTCGGCAAGAAGGTCTGGACCGACGCCGAGGGCCACGTGCTCGACGAGGCCACCAAGGAACCGCTGCGGCCCAAGGTGAAGGCCGAGGAGCACTTCGCGGGCCGGCTCGACAGCGCCCGCGGCCGCTGGGACGGCTACGACTACCTCGTCCTCAGACCCGACCGCCAGGGCTTCCTCGAGCGCACCGCCGAGGTCATCGCGTCCTTCCGCATCGAAGGCAGCGAAACCGGCGAGCACGCCGACATCCTCATCGAGGCCACCGACCCGAAGTACGTGAGCCACATGGACGAGAGCCACCACTTCAAGACCACCTTCACCGGCCACCTCCCCCGGTAGGAGCGCGCCGCCCCGGCTGCTGCCAGAGCGGCGCCGGCTCACTCGCTCACTTGCCGGTCCACGACCACAGCTGCGCCGTGTGAAGGCCCTGGCCGCTGGTCTTGTACCCGCCTTCGAGCCAGTGCTTGCCGGTCTCGGCCCAGTCGAAATTGCACCGGACCCAGGAGCCGCTGCCCTTGGTGTTGCGGCAGATCCGGCCCGAGCCGTTCTCCGACTGGAGGAAGGAGATCGCCGACAGGTCGTCGACCTTGCCGTCCCTGACGTAGATGTAGTCGCCGTCGTAGACGACGCACACCCGCGTGCTCGCGTAATCGCTCGGAGCCGTCTCGCACTCGCCCTGCGGCGCGGCGACCTCGACACCGGTCTGGCAGCTGACGCCCGGGTCATCGCAGGCCGGCATGAAGTTCTCGTCGGCCATACTCGGCGACTGGAGGCCGAACACTGCGACCGCCACGGCCGCGAACGCGAGGACCGCCCCGCGCAGCGCGGATCGGGTGGACATCATCGATTCCATGGGCTGAACCCCTTTCAGGACTGGAGCGCGGAAGGTGCGCCTGCCCTCGTACGCACCTTCTGCAGGAAAAGTTGTCGATTGTGGCTTGCATCATGGTTTTCACCGACAATCACGCATTGCGGGCGACAGGACGGGCGGGCCGGCGGTCGTACCTCGGCGGTAGGGTGCCCGGCATGGGCGACAACGGGTATGAGCGCGCCACGCGCGAACGGTACGACTTCTACGCGGGCGAGTACTTCGAGAAGTTCCGCGACTCGCTCGACCACCACCGCTACGACCGGGTCATGATCACGGCGTTCAGCGAGGCCGTGACCGAGTCGGGGAACCGGACGGTGCTCGACATCGGCTGCGGCCCAGGGTATGTGACCGACCATCTGCACGGACTCGGACTGCGGGCGCAGGGCATCGACCTCTCCCCCGAGATGATCGCGCTCGCGCGCGAGGCCTACCCGCACCTCGACTTCGCGCTCGGCGACATGACCGCGGTCGACCTCCCCGACGGCACGCTCGGCGGCGTCCTCTCCCGCTCCTCGGTCATCCACATGCCGCCCGAGCACCTGCCCGCGGTCTTCGCCGAGTGCCACCGGCTGCTCGCGCCCGGCGGGCACTTCCTGCTGATGTTCCAGGCGCACACCGACACCTCGCGGCTCGCCTGGGCCTTCGACCACACCGTGACGACCGCGTACCGGCTCTCGGTCGGCCGCGTCGCCGACCTGCTGGCAGAAGCCGGGTTCCAGGAAGTGGCGCGCCTGGTCGTGGCCCCCGAGGAGGACCCGCGGCGCGGCTTCCACCACGGCTGCCTCCTCCTGCGCAAGCCCGGAGGCGAGGCCGACGCGTGAGGTAATCATCCTCACAGCTAATTCAATTATCCGTTTGGTTGATTAATCTGGTAGCGTCTTCGGCATGGAACCGAAGAGGCCCGGTCGGCGCTCCCCCGAATCCGCGGAGCGGGTGCGGGACGCCGAGCGCACCAAGCGCCGACTCCTCGACGCGGCGCTGTCCGAGTTCGCCGCCAACGGCTACGAAGGCGCGCGCGTCGGGGCGATCGCCGCGCGCGCCGGAGTCAACAAGCAGCTCATCAGCTACTACTTCGGCGGCAAGGAGGGGCTGTTCCGCGCCATGACGCGCGAATGGCTCGACGACGAGCGCGACCAGGCCGGGCCCGACGTCCCCGCCGCCCAGGTCATCCGCTGGTACCTGCGCGACAACCTCGCGGACCCGCGCATCGGCCGCCTCGCCATGTGGCAGGCCCTCGGCGACGACCTCCCCGAGGAGGAGTCCGAAGAGGACGCCGAACGCGAACTGGCGCACATGCGCGAACGCCAGCGCAAGGGCGAGATCGCCGCCGACCTCGACCCGGCCGCCGTGCAGATCGCGCTCATGGGCATGACCATGGCCCCGGTCGTCTTCCGCCGCACCGCGAAGCGCCTCTTCGGCGTCGACATCGACGACCCCGACTTCGAAACCCGATACGGCGACACCCTGTCTCGCATCCTCGCGAGGCTCGCCGAGGAAACCGAACACCACCGCGAAAGGAACCCCGAATCATGACGATTCTGGTCACCGGCGCCCGAGGCGCCATCGCCCGCAATGTGATCGACCTGCTGCTCGCGGCCGGCACGCCCGTGCGCGCGGCCAGCCGCGTCCCCGGCGCGACCGACCTCCCCGCGGGCGTCGAGCCCGTGCGGGCCGACTTCACCGCGCCCGAGACCCTCGCGCCCGCTCTGGAAGGCGTCGAGAAGGTCTTCCTGTACGCCGCCCACGAGGGCATGGACGCGTTCGTCGCCGCCGCGCAGGAGGCTGGGGTGAAGCACGTCGTGCTCCTCTCCTCGGCCGCCTCCGCGGACGCGGACAACGAGATCGGCCGCAGCCACCTCGCCGCCGAGCGGCCGCTGGAGGCCTCCGGCATCCCCTACACCTTCTTGCGCCCGGCCATGTTCGCCACGAACTCCCTGTGGTGGGCCGAGTCGATCAAGCAGGAGGGGCTGGTGCGCCTGCCGTACCCGGACGCGCCGGTCAATCCGATCCACGAGCGCGACATCGCCGAGGTGGCGTTCACCGTGCTCACCGAGGACGGCCACGCCGGCCGCACCCATGTGGTCGACGGGCCGGGGCACCTGACCCAGCGCCGCCAGGTCGAGCTCATCGGCGAGGCGATCGGCCGCGAGATCGCCGTCGAAGAGCAGCCGCGGGCCGTCGCCGAGCGGTATCTGCCGGGCTCGCTGCTCGACATGCTCGCGGCGGGCTCGACCGAGGTGTGGGGTCCGACCTCCGAGGCCGTCACCGGCCGCCCGGCCCGCACCTACGCCGAGTGGACCATCGACCACGCCGACGACTTCCGTTAGACCGCAAGGAGACCAGGCCGCCTCCCGCCGAAACACCCCGGCGGGAGGCGCCGTCCATTGCGGCCGGGGTTTCAGGCCCGCCGGGCCCGCGCGTACAGGCCGAGCTGCAGCGCGCCCCAGGTCGCCTCGCGGCGAAGAAGCCCCACAGCACTTCCGGTCCGCCGTGCGCGTGGGCGTAGACCATCGAGCTCGGGAACAGGACGCGGGCGATGCCGTCGAACAGGCCATGGACCGCTTGGAGTCGAGCGATGCGCAGCAGCGCCCATACGGTGGGGCGCCGGATTCGGCCGCGGCGCTCTCGGCGCTGTTCGCCGAGAAGATCGCGGTCGTGGACGCGAAGATGGTCGGGCTCGCCGCCATGCGCGCGGAGCTCGCCGAGCGGGCGGCCGGCGGGTGCCCGCTCAACCCCGAGCCGCTGTAGTCCACATGCGATGGACGCCGTCCCTGATGCGCCGCTCCCCCAGTTCGGGCAGCAGGGCGGTCAGGTGCTCGGCGCCGAGCATCGCGAGGAGGGCGTGCGCGGTGTGCTCCGGGTCCTCGCCGCGCGGCAGGAGGATCGAGACGTGGCGGTGCCAGAACCGGTAGGCGCCGATGCGGTACCGCGCGCCCGGGCTCGCGGTCTCGGACATCCGCACCAGCGGCAGGTACGCGAACGCGTAGTCGAGGTAGGCGTCGGCGAAAGCGACCAGGCGCTCCGGTTCAGGCGC
Organism: Glycomyces sp. NPDC049804; assembly: GCF_040674615.1. Taxonomy (NCBI): domain Bacteria; kingdom Bacillati; phylum Actinomycetota; class Actinomycetes; order Glycomycetales; family Glycomycetaceae; genus Glycomyces; species Glycomyces sp. NPDC049804. The sequence continues at coordinate 63,492 of NZ_JBFAMQ010000012.1, read as the reverse complement.
ACCGGGTCCGAGCGGCGGCGGGCCGCTGAGGACCGCCTCCTGGAGGACGCGTTCGCGCGCGTCGAGCAGGGCCGCGGCGAGCCCGGCCTTGTCGCCGAAGCGGCGGAACAGCGTCCCCTTGCCGACCCCGGCGGCCGCCGCCACCTGGTCCATCGACACGGCCTCGACGCCGTGCTCGTTGAAGAGCCGTGCGGCCGCGTCGAGGATCGCGGCGCGGTTGCGAGCCGCGTCGGCGCGCTCCTTCGGCGGCGGAGTGCGAAGCAGCTCAAGCGGAGTTGCAGAAACGGACTGTGGTCCGTTACGATCGTCATGCACATCTGGACTATAGTCCATTTATCTGGAAGGCGAATCCATGACCGCACTCATCACCCGTGAGGACCTGCAGGCCGCAATGGAGCAGGGCACCGTGACGGTGGTCGACACCCTCGGCGGCGAGTACTACGCGAAGCAGCACCTTCCCGGTGCCGTCGCGCTCGCGCCCGACGACGTCGCCGCCCAGGCGGCGGCCGTGCTGCCCGACCGCGACGCCGCGATCGTCACCTACTGCTCGAACCCGGCCTGCGCCAACAGCGGCCAGGTCGCCGAGCGCCTCACCGCCCTCGGCTACACCAACGTGCGCAAGTACAAGGAGGGCATCGAGGACTGGACCGACGCGGGCCTGCCCGTCGAGTCCGCCTGAGCGCCGAGGCCGCCCCGCGAACCGGTGGGGCGGCCTTCCACTCGGCGCGGGCCGCTACGGTAGACCCGGCAACCCCACCGGCTACTCGAACCTCAACAACACCAAAGGAACCCCGTGAAGCTCCTCTTCAACACCGCTAACATCTACATGATCCTCGGCCTGGTCAGCGGCCTGTACTACCGCGAACTCACGCATCTGAGCCACTTCGAGGGCGAGACGCGGCTGAGCGTCGTCCACACCCACCTGCTCGCGCTCGGGATGCTGTTCTTCCTCATCGCCCTCGCCCTGGAGAAAGCCTTCACCCTCAGCGAGAGCCGCCTGTTCAAGTGGTTCTTCTGGGTCTACAACAGCGGCCTCGCCGTCACCGTCGCGGTCCTGACCCTGCGCGGCACCCTCACCGTGCTCGACGCCGCGCCCACCGGCGCCGCCGACTCGGCGCTCGCCGGCATCGCAGGTCTCGGGCACATCGTGCTCACCGTGGGCCTCATCCTGTTCTTCCACGCCATCGGGCACCGCATCAAGGCCGAGACGAAGACCCCTGCGGCGGAACAGGCCTAGGCCGACTCGATCGTGAGCACGGTCTTCCCGCGGGACAGCCCGGCCTTCAAGCGCGCCAACGCCTCCGCGGCCTCCTCGAGCGGGACCTCGAAGTCGATGCGGAACCGCAGTTGCCCGTGCGCCACCGCTTCCGCGAGGGACGCCAGCGTCGCGGGCCGGGCGTTCGCGTACAGGTTCGCGCCGCGCAGGCCGCGGGCCGCGAGCACCTCGGCGTCGACCGCGCCGTTCGAGGAGACGATGACCCCGTTCGGCTTGAGCAGCCCCGCGATCGGCTCGATCTCGGCAACGCTCGAGATGAGGTCCACGACCGCGTCGATGCCGCCCGGGTGCGCCGCGCGCACCTGGTCGGCCGTCGGCCCCTGCGTGAAGTCCACCGTCTCCGCCGCGCCGATCTCCCGCAGATAGCCGGCGGTGTCGGGGTCGGTGGTCGCGATGACCCGCACCCCCTGCGCGGCGGCGAGCTGCACGGCCGCCTGGCCGACCCCGCCCGACGCGCCGTTGACGAGCAGCGTCTGCCCCGGTCCCACCCCGGTGCCCTCCACGAAGTCGTGCGCCGCCGCGCCCGCCGTGGGCAGCGCCGCCGCGGTGTCGAACGGCAGCGCCGCGGGAAGGCGGGCCAGCTTGGCGGCCTTGGCGATCGCGTACTCCGCGTACGAGCCGCGGCCGTGCCGCACGTCCATGAACTGGCCGAAGACGCGCTCGCCGGGCTCGAATCCGGCGCCCTCCCCCGCCCGCTCCACCGTCCCGGCGCCGTCCGAGCCGAGCACGATCGGGAAGGCGTGCTCGACCGAACCGCGCATCGCCCCCTCGATCACCTTCCAGTCGAAGGGGTTCACACCCGCCGCCGCCAGGCGCACGAGCACTTCGTCCGGCCCCGGCTCGGGGATCGGCAGCTCGACCAGCGTCGGCTCGGTATCGAAATCGGTGACTACGACGGCACGCATGGCCCCGAATCTACACCGATCACACGCGCGGTTCAGCCGTTCGGCCCCGCGCAGCACGCCTAGTACGCTTCCTTCTGGCCCTGCACAATAGAGCCCCCGAGCCCCTGCCCCGGGGCGCCAAACCCCTGCATATCCGATACCTCTGGAGGAGTTCGCCATGCGCCCATGGATGGACCGCGCCGTGCGGCGCGGACGAATCCACGGCCGCCTCCTGCTCGCGCTCGTCGCGGTCGCCGCCTTCGCCTCCGCCGCCGCCGTCTGGCAGTTCAGCGCCCTCCGCGACGACCACGACCCCGATCTGGCCCAGTTCGACGACGACAGCGAGAGCGCCGCCGCCGACCCGACCTCCGCCGCGGACGGCCCCACCGGCGAGGCCCCGACCACGCCCTCCCCCGGCGTCTCCGCATCGCCCTCCGCGACCGCCTCGAGCAGCGCGCCCGCGAGCGAGGCCGCGAGCACCGCCGAAGCCGCCGTGACCGGTCCACAATGCACCGCTTCGCTGACGCTCGACAACGAATGGGACGACTCGGTGTCCGCCACGGTCACCATCGCCAACACCGGCACCGACCCGGTCGACGGCTGGGAGATCCTCATCGGCATCAAACACCTGACCGTGACCTCGACCTGGGGCCTCACCCACATCGAAGGCGAACGCTACGGCGACATCCTCTTCAACGCCGCCCTCGACCAGGGCGAGAGCGTCGACGCGAGCTTCCAGGCCGACGCGCAGGGGAACTTCGAGATCCCCCCGACCATCCCGTGCACGCCCGTCTGAGCCCCCCAGGGCCCGTCCAGTGCATCAGACCGGTCGCTATCCGGCCGTTCGGCCGCTCGCCGCGGTGTCGGCCCTCCCGATACCACCCCGGTATCGGGAGCGCCTTGCGAACGAACCAACGGACGCGGATGCCGCCGCTCCCTGATGCACAGGACAGGCCCTAGGCGACCTTGACCTGCGGCCGGTGGCGCACCGGGAAGTTCACCGAGTTCGCGATGAAGCAGTCCTTGTTCGCGTCGTGGTGCAGCTCCATCGCCCGCTCGACCTTCTCAGGGTCGGCGATCGTGACCACCGGCGCGAGGACCACCTCGGTGAAGCGACCGCCGTGGCCGTCCTCGGCCATCGTGCCGGTCGCGGTGTCCTCGTATGCGGTCACGACGAGGCGCTCGCGCGCGCACAGCGAGAGGTACGTGAGCATGTGGCAGTCCGCGAGACTCGCCACCAGCAGCTCCTCGGGGTTCCAGCGCTCGGGCTGGCCGCGGAACGCGGGGTCGGCGCTGGCCTGGATCACGGGCTTGCCCGCGACGACCAGGTCGTGGTCGCGTCCGTATTCGCGGTAGTTCGCGGTGCCCTTGCCGGTGTTGCCGGTCCAGCGCATCGTGATCTCGTAGTGGTGCTCGCGGCCGCTCATGGCCGGCTCCTTCCGGTTCGGGGGCGGGCTCGAAATCCTAACCGAGCCGCCAGCGCCACGGTCTGCCCTTCAGGCAGCCGCGGCCACCAGTGGTGGTAGCGGCGGTACACCTCGGGGTCGCGGTCGGCGAGGAACGCGGCGAGCGCTTCGGCCTCGGCGGCGAGGCCGGCCCAGTCGTCGTCGCTGAGCGGCCGGAACGCGGTCGCCTCGATCCCGGCCTCGGTGGCGCGCCAGACGCCGGCGGCGCGGCCGTCGACCAGGATCATCGGCAGCACGTCGCCGTTGTTGCGGATCACGTGGGCGCGGATGTCGGCCGGGATCGTGCGGCTGCGGTCGAAGTAGGCGAGGAACACGTTGTCCCACATGGCCATCAGGCGGAGCGGGGCGGGCGTCTCGGGGTCGGGGAGCGCGGCGTCGGCGAGGTCGAAGAGCGCCTCGCCGTTCGGCCCGTCATAGGTGCGGAGCCGGTCGCCGAGGGCTTTGACCGCGCGCTTCACTCTGCCGCGCTGCACCATCGCGAACTGGGCGACGTCGGGCACCGAGGCCGGGCCGAACCCGGAGAGGTAGCGGAGCACCAGGTTTCGGAGGGCCGCTTCGGCGGCGTCCTCGTCGCCGAGCGCCGGCCGGTCGGGCGCGGTGAGGTAGGAGACCTTCTCGTTGAACACCCACGGCCCGCCGAGCGGGACGCGCAGCAGCGGCGCGTACTGGCGGATGCCCGGCCAAGCGGCCTTCGCGGTCTCCGGATCGAGCCGTTCGGCGAGCCAGGCCTCGCACTCGCGGGCGGTGCGGACCTCGGCGGTGAAGTCGAGGAGGGCGACCGAGAGCGCGGCGGCCTCGGCGGCGGGGAGGCCCGCTTCGGCGATCCGCCCGCCGAGCCGCGAGGCGTACAGGGACGGCTCGGTGGCCTCCCGGAACGGCCGGTACTCGGCGGCCGCGACCGCGTGCAGGGTCATGCGGACCGGGTTGCCGCGCACCAGTTCGTACGAGGTGAACGCGGCGTCGAGGTCGGCCGCGTCGAAGCCGGCGACGCGGTTCCACAGCCCGATGTAGGGCGAGGCCGGCGACTGGGCCTGGACGGCGACGGCCGAGCGCACGGCGGCGACCACGTCGCCGGGCCGGCGTTCCAGCAGGGACTGGCGGTCGAGGGTGGCGCGGTTGAGGTGGGCGGCGGTGAGCTGCATGGGGATCAGCGTCGCAGGTACTCGGCGAACGACAGCGGGCGCGTGCCGCCCAACCGCTCGACGTCGCCCGGCGCGGCGGCGAACCGGGCCTCGCGCACCGACCCGAACATGCTCGCGTAGGCCTCGATGAGCCAGTCCGGTTCGCCTTCGGCGGCGAGGCGGGCGCGGTAGTCGGCGTCGTCGACCGCCCGGTACCGCACCGGTCTCCCGAGCGCTTCGGTCGCCGCGGCGGCGATCTGGCCGCCGGTGAGCGCTTCGGGTCCGGTGAGGTGGACGACCCCTTCGAGACGGGCGACCGCGGCGGCGGCCAGCGCGCGGGAGACGTCTTCGCGGGCGACGAGTGAGGTGCCTCCGTCGCCGAGCGGGAGGGCGAGTTCGCCTTCGGCGCCGGTGAGCCAGGTGTCGGCGAAGAAGTCGGCGAAGACGGAGGTGCGGGCGAGGCAGTGCGGGCGTCCGGCGAGGAGCGCTTCGGTCTCCTGGTGGCCGGGCGAGTAGTAGAAGCGCGAGTCGGGGGCGATGTCGAGGATGCTCGTGTAGACGATGTGGACGTCCGGCGGGCAGGCGGCGATGACGTTGCGGTGGTGGCGGGTCATCGTCTCGGCGGTGCCGTCGCTGGAGACCATCACGAGCGTGTCGAGTCCTGCGGTGGCCGCGGTGAGGGACTCGAGGTCGTCGTAGTCGGCGTGGCGGGCGGCGACGCCGGGGGCGACGGCTTCGGGGCGGCGGGCGAGGGCGACGAGGTCGTCCCGGCCCTGGGCGAGCAGGTGGCGGATGACGCCCGAGCCCACGCCTCCGGTCGCTCCGGTGATGCCGATCATGTTGGCTCCGTTCAGCGTTCGGCCCCGGTCGCGGGTCGCGGCCGGGGCGGTGCGCCGTCAATTGTGCCGGAGCGGTGCGAGGGCGCGCCGGGACCGGGTCCTGCCCGGTCCGGCCCCGGCGCCTCCGCGGGGATCAGGCCTGAGCCTTCTGGAGGTAGGCGATGCAGGAGTCGAGGAGCATCTGGCTGCCTTGCTTGGCCATGTCGTGCTCCTCTTTCGTGGAGCAGGTCTGCGAGATGGTGAGGCGGGTGCGGTCGTCGCCGAGGTCGACCAGGTCGAGCCGCATGACCTCTTCGCCGCCGGGGACGTCCATGCCCATGAGGAGCAGTTCGTGCTCGACGACCTCGATGTACCGGCCGGTGATGGGGAACTCCTGGCCGTCGGGGGTGACGACGGTGCCGGTGTACCGGCCGTTCGGGGTCGGGTCGATCGAGACCGAGCCGGGCTTGGAGTAGCTCCAGGCCTCGTAGGGCTGCTCCTCGGTCCAGGCGGCCCAGACGGCGGCGATGGGGGCGTCGGCTTCGGCGGTGAGCGTGTAGGTGTGGCCTTCGGCGGTCATCGGGATCTCCTTGGTCGGTGTGTTTCGGTGTACGCCCGTATAGACGACGGCCACGCCGCGGATTCATCGCGGCCGCGACAAGCATGCTCGGGTCCGCCGCCGGCGGTGCGGCCCATGGAGGGGTACGACGCGGTCGATGGCTGCCTCGACCGCGTTGTGCTCGCGTTCGTGCGGCGAGACCGCGGGCGGACGGTGGTGCAGTCCGCCCGGAGGGCGGGAAGGCGGTTGCGCCGAATGTGAGGCGGGCGTAGCTTCGAGCGCGATCGTTTCGGAGCGTGGGAGATGAGGCTCGGGCAATGGGAAAGACGTACGACGCCATCGACGGCCGCCTGCGGGAGTTCATCGAGGCGCAGCCGGTGTTCTTCGTGGCGACCGCGCCGCTCGCGGAGGACGGCCATGTCAACCTCTCTCCCAAGGGCCACAACGGGTCGCTGAAGGTGCTCGATGAGCGGACCGTGGCATACCTGGACTTCGGCGGGTCCGGCGCGGAGACGCACGCGCACCTGCGCGAGAACGGCCGCATCACCCTCATGTGGTGCGCGTTCACCGGGCCGCCGAACATCGTGCGGGTCCACGGCACCGGCGAGCCGGTCTACCGGGACGACCCGCGGTTCGAGGAGCTGATACCGCTGTTCGCGGAGGCGGACGGGCCGGGCGTGCGCGCGATCATCATCGTGCGCGCCAAGCGCATCGGCGACACGTGCGGCTTCGCGGTGCCGCGGATGGAGTACCAGGAGGAGCGACCGCTGCTGCGGCAGTTCCTGGGGCGCAAGACCGACGACGAGTTCGCCGAGTACTGCGAGTCCAAGGAGTACAACGTGAACAGCATCGACGGGCTTCCGGCGCTGCCGTTGCCACTGCCGCCGCGCAGCAGCTGAACGACCGGGCCGCACCGGGTTTCGGTGCGGCCCTTCGTTGCCGCTGCTAGTCGATGACCGCGTCCAAGTCGATCGCGTCCTTCGCGGCGTCCGTGCGGGCGGTGCGCTCCTCCGGCGGCGTGGTCTGCGGGTCGAGGAGGGCCAGCGCCTGGTTGACCTCGACGAAGGGGCGCATGCGGCGCTCGTAGCGGGCGAAGGCCCGTTCGTGGCCGTCGGCGCGGCCGAGTTCGAGGGCGAGGACGTACGCGCCGACCATGGCGAGGCTGGTGCCCTGGCCGGAGAGGGGCGCGGCGCAGTGGGCGGCGTCGCCGAGGAGGGTCACGCGCCCTTCCGACCAGGTGTCCATTTTGATCTGCGCCATGGCGTCGAAGTAGAAGTGCTCGGCCTTCCACATGCGCTCGATGAAGCCGGGGACCTCCCAGCCGAAGCCGGCGAGGCGGTCGGCGACGAGCCGCTTCTGGGCGTTGACGTCCCGGTGGTCGTACTCGAGCGGCTCGGGTGAGGCGAAGCCGAGGTAGATGCGCAGTTCGGCGTTGTCGCGGACGGTCATGACCGCGCCGCCGTCGGTCCCGTCGTTGAACCAGGTCTGCCAGTGGTCGAGGCCGAGGTAGTTCTCCTCGGTGAAGACCGAGAGGTAGGTGCCGAGGTGGTGGCTGTACCGGGCCTCGGGGCCGAAGACGAGGCCGCGGGTGTTGGAGTGGAGGCCGTCGGCGCCGACGACGAGGTCGAAGCGGCGCGGGGCGGCGTGCTCGAACTCGACGGTGACGCCGTCGACGTCTTGGCGGATCGCGGTGATCGAGTCGCCGTAGAGGTGTTCGACGCCGTCGATCTCGGCGTGGACGAGGTCGACGAGGTCTTCGCGGAGGATCTCGATGTCGTCGGATTCGAGGCTCCCGGAGGAGAGCGCGAACGTCTCGGAGCGGAAGACCTCGTTGCCTTCGGGGTCGACCATGCTCATGCCGTTGGCGTGGTTCGCGAGTGCGCGGGCCTTCGTCTCGAGGCCCATGCGGCGAAGCACACGGAGGGCCGCGCCGCGGACGTCGACGGCCTGGCCGCCGCGGCGCAGGTGCGGGGCGCGCTCGACGATGACGGGGGTCATGCCCTGCTCGCGGAGCCAGTAGGCGAGGGTGGTGCCGGCGACGCTGGAACCGGAGACGAGGACGGTGGCGTTCATGGGGTTTCCTCCGAATACGTTGTATCTGCTGTCTTGGACCAACTTAGAAAACTTGGCTCTGAACTGCGAATATGTCCTCAAACTGCCCTAGTACAGGCGGGCGTCGGCCGGTGGGACGCGGTTAGGATCTGTCGTAGTACAGACCGAGGGAGGGGCCGCCGTGGCCGAACCGGCCGAGCCGCCGTACGTCCGCATCGCCGCGGAGCTGAGCAGGCGCATCACCGACCGGGAGCTGGCACCCGGGGACAAGGTGCCGTCGACGCGGCAGGTCGCCCAAGAATTTCGTGTGGCGCTTGCCACAGCAGCGAAGGCGTTGGACGTGCTGCGCGCGGAGGGCCTGGTGATCACGCGGCCGCGCTCGGGCACGGTGGTCGCGCCGCGGCGCGGGGGCAGGGCCGGGGAGCCGGCCGCGGAACTCACCCGGGAGCGGGTCCTGGCCGAGGCGATCGCGATGGCCGATGCCGAAGGGCTGGAGTCGGTCTCGATGCGGGCGGTGGCGGGCCGGTGCGGGGTCGCGCCGATGTCGCTGTACCGGCACGTCGAGGACAAGCAGTCGCTGCTGCTGCTCATGGCCGACGGCGTCTACGGCTCAGCCGAGTTCGAAGTGGACGGCGCCGCGCCGTGGCGGTCGCAGGTGGAGTCGATCGCGCGGCGGCTGTGGCGGCTGCACCGCGCGCATCCGTGGCTCGGCGCGATCAGCCCGCTCACCCGGCCGCTGCCGCTGCGGAACCTGGTCGCCATGGGCGACAAGCTCCTCGGGGCGCTCGAAGCGCTGGCACTGCCGCCGCTGCTGCACTTCAATGTGCACGTGCTCATCTACAGCCACGTGGTGAGCCTGGCCTCGACCATCGACCACGAGGACGCGGCGGTCTCGGAGACCGGGCTGAGCGCCGACGAGTGGACCGACCTCCAGTGGATCCAGCACAGGGTGGACGAGCGGTTCATGGCCGAACTCCCGCATTTCGCGCGGCTCTTCGGGCGGCTCGGCGCGATGGCCGACGGCTACGACATGGACCTCGACGACCTCTTCGAGCTCGGCCTGGGGCTCATCCTCGACGGGGTCGAAGCCCTCGCGCAACGCACGGCGGGCAGTCCGGAGTTATATAGGGAGACCACACCCGAGACACCTCCAGGAGCACCCGTGTCAGACCTGCACGTCGTCCTCGGCGCCACCGGCGCCATCGGCAAGGCCGTCACCGCCGAGCTCATCGCGCGCGGCCGCGAGGTGCGCGCCGTGAGCCGGAGCGCCGAAGGCCCGCAAGGCTTCCGCGCGGACATCACCACCGCCGAGGGCGCCATCGCGGCCTGCGCGGGCGCGGCGGTCGTGTACCAGTGCGCGCAGCCGCCGTACGCCGAGTGGGCCCAGGAGTTCGTGGGCCTCACCGACACCGTCCTCACCGGGGTCGAGAAGGCCGAGGCGCGGCTCGTCATGGCAGACAACCTGTACATGTACGGCCCGGTCGACGCGCCCCTGACCGAAGACCTGCCGTACGCGGCCGACTTCCCGAAAGGCCGCGCCCGCGCGCGGGTCGCCGAGATGATCCTCAACGCCCACAAGGAGGGCCGCGTCCGCGCCAGCCTCGGCCGCGCCTCCGACTACTTCGGACCCGGCGGTGTCAGCACCGTCCTGGGGCCCCAGATCTTCGCCGCCGCCGCGGCCGGGAAGACCGCCCGCTGGGTCGGCGAGCCCGACGAGCCGCACACCGTCGCCTACCTCCCCGACCTCGCCGCCGGGCTCGTCGCCCTGGGCGAGCACCCTAAGGCCGACGGGTACGCGTGGCACCTGCCCGCCGGCCCGCCCGTGACCGGCGACGAGTTCCTCGCGCTCGTGTGGAAAGCCGCCGGCGGCAGACCCAGGAGCGCCTCGATCGGGCGCGGCGCGCAGCGGCTCATCGGCCTGTTCAACCCGGTCGTCAAGGAGCTGGGCGAGACCTGGTACCAGCGCGACCGCCCCTGGGTCGCCGATGACACCGCGTTCCGCGCCGCCTTCCCCGACCACGTCAAGGTCACGCCGCACGAGGAGGCCGTCGCCGCGACCCTCGCCTGGTTCAAGCAGCGGGTCTGATAACGCAGAAACGCCCCAGACCGCCCGAAACCCTCCGTAGACTGCGCAGACTCACCGTCTGCATTGGAGGCGTCATGACGCAGGACTACGGGCCGGGCGCGCCGGTCAGCGTGCCCCGCGAGATGAACGGCCTGGCGATCGCGTCCTTCGTGCTCGCGATCGTCGGGTTCTGCTCGCCCCTGGGCGTGCTCGCGCTGATCCTCGGGTACGTCGCGAAGAGCCAGATCAAGTCGCGCAACAACTCCGGCAGCGGCCTCGCCACCGCCGCGATCGTGCTCGGCTGGATCACGCTGCTCGCGCTCGCCGCCTTCGTCATCGCCCTCGTGCTCGGCGGTTGGGACACCTGGATGGACCGCTGGGACGAGTACAAGCGGGACAACGGCTACTAGAGCGCGACACGCGGGGAACCGGAGCTTCCACCTTGCAGACCACTGCCACCATCGCACTGACCACCACCGCACTGCTCACCACCGCGCTCGCCTGGGCGCCGCCCGCGGCCGCCGCCGAGACGCCGTCATACCGGTCCGACCAGATCGCCCAGCGCGAGACCGCCGACCTCGACCTCGCGCCCGGGCAGGCGCAGACGATCACGCACACCGAGGCGGCCTTCATCAAGATCCGCTTCGACGAAGTCGCGCTCGGGCCGCGCGACACGCTCACCGTCGCGAGCGCCGACGGCGGCGAATCCCATGTGTACGGCGCCGCCGACGTGACGGACGGCGGCCTGTGGTCGCTCTCGGTCGAAGGCGACAGCGCCGCCGTGGAGCTGCACGACGCCGCGGACGGCACGACCGCGACCGCGCACGTCGCCGAGTACTCCCGGGGCCTCACCGGACCGGAGCTCGCGAGCCGCCCGAGCGCGGTCCCCACCGAGAGCATCTGCGGACGGGACGACACCCGGAACGCCGTGTGCTACAGAGACTCCGACCCGGTCGCATACGGCGCGAGCCGGTCGGTCGCGCGCATCATCATCGAGGGCGAGTCGTTCTGCACCGCCTGGATCGCCGGCCCGGACCGGCTGCTCACCAACAACCACTGCTTCGAAACGAGCGCCGACGCGCGTGACACCGAGGTCCAGTTCGGGTACGAATGCGTCAGGTGCGCCGGCGGCCGGACCCGCGCGCCGCTCAAGGTGAGCGGCGCGAGGGTTTTGGCCACCGACTACAAGCTCGACTTCACGCTGTTCACCGTCGCCGACCCGGCCCTGATCGCGCACCTGCCGGCGCTGCCGCTCAGCGCCGAACCCGTCGAACTGCACGAGAAGATCTTCATACCGGAGCACCCGGGCGGACTGCCGCTGCGGATCGCCTCGGAGAGCTCCGCCGAACCCGGCGGGTACGGCTCGCGGTGCCTCGTCGGCGACGAGCGGCGGCGCGGGCGCGGCGTCGGCACCGACTTCGCGTACCTGTGCGACACCGAGGGCGGCTCGTCGGGATCGCCGGTGGTCAGCCGCGACACCGGCCGCGTGGTGGGCCTCCACCACTTCGGAGGGTGCCCCAACCAGGCCGTGCGGATGGACCTGGTGTACCCGCGGATCGCACCGTACCTGGACTGACGGGAGCGTCGCGTGAGCGAGACGGCGACTGAGGAGAGCGCGGAGCCGACCGCGCCGGAACGGGACCGCGGCGGCGCGCCGCGCGCGGTCCGCGCAGTCGCGGCGCTGCTCATGCGCCGCAAGCGATCGGAGACGTAGCGGCCGTCCCCCTCGCGTCGCAGGACGAGGAGGACGGCCGGGAGCGCGGAAGTGCTACGGGGCGGGGCTGCACTTCGGGGTGATGCCGAAGTTGTAGCCCTTCTCGATCAGCTGCGGCAGCGCGATCTCCAGCGCCGCGACGGTCTGCGAGCGGTCGCCGCCGCCGTCGTGCATCAGGACCACGTCACCCGGGGTGGCCCCGAGCAGGACGTTCACGATCGCGTCGACGCCGGGGCGGGCCCAGTCGCGGGTGTCCTCGTTCCACATCTGCCGCTTGAGGCCCGCGGCGGTGGTCGCCGCGTCGACGGTGCTGTTGTAGGCGCCGTACGGCGGGCGGAAGCAGTTGACTTCTGCGCCGTGGCTTTCGAGCAGGGCCTGGGAGCGGCCGATCTGCGAGTCCATCTGCGCGCGGGTCAGCGTGGTCATGTCCGGGTGGTCCCAGGTGTGGTTGCCGAGCGCGTGGCCGGCCTCCAGGACGGCCTCGACCCGCGCGGGGTCGCGCTGGGCGTTCTGGCCGATCATGAAGAACGTGGCCTTGGCGTTGTTGGCGGCCAGGACCTCGAGGATCCGGTCGGTGTTGGTGCCGCCGGGGCCGTCGTCGAAGGTGAGGAAGATGGTGCCGTTCCAGGGGTCGTCCGCCTGAACCGTCCCCTGGACGGTTTCCTGGGCGTTCGCCGGGGTGACGACGAGGAGGGAGCCGATGATCGCAGCAGCGACGGTCAGCATGAGACGAATATGTTTCACCCGGCCATGGTGGCCCGAGATCCCTTGTGGCGCAACGAGGGAGTTATCACCTCAATCCCGGGCAACCAGAGGGCGGCCCCAGGGCGTATCAGCCCCCGGGGAGCTCCCCGCCCCGCTCGGCCGCGGCGGCCACTGCCGCGCGGATCGCCTCGTCCACATTCGACCCGTCGAGCGATTCGAGCGCGGCCTCCGTGGTGCCGCCGGGCGTGGCGATCCGCTCCAGGAGTGCGGCGGGCGGCTCGTCCGAGTCCTGCAGGTGCAGGCACGCGCCGAGGAGCATCTGGTCGACCAGGACGCGGGCGGCGTCGGCCTCCATGCCGCCGTCGACGGCCGCGCCCGTCATCGCGTCCGCGAGGTAGTACAGGAACGCCGGACCCGAACCGGCGACGGCAGAGATGATATCCATCATGGACTCGTCGGCGGTCACGGTGACGCCGATGCGGTCGAACAGGTCCTCGATCTCGGTCAGGTCGGCGCCCTCGGTCGCGGCCAGCGCGGTGGCGGCGCGGCGGGCGCGGGCGGCGATGTTGGTCATGGCGCGGACGGCGGTGATGCCCTTGGGAAGTCGCTCGGCGAGCCTGGCGAGGGGGACGCCGGCGGCGAGGGAGACGACGATCGCGTCCGGTTCGAGGTGGGGCCCGATCGCGGCGAGGAGCGGCCCGACGGCGACGGGCGGGACGGCGACGATGACGACGTCGGCTTCGGCGACGGCGCTCTGGTTGTCGGTGCCGACCTCGACGCCGTAGGTCTCGGCGAGCTGGGCGGCCCGCTCGGCGGGCAGCGCGGTGGCCCAGATCTGGGCGGGGGGCAGGCCGGAGTCGATGAGTCCGGCGAGGACGGCCTCGCCGAGCTGGCCGACGCCGAGCAGCGCGATGTCCATGTCCTCACCTCCGTGTCAGCGCCCCACAGCCCGAAATCTACGGGCCGGGCCTTCAGGGTTCCGGCTTTCGGGGGAAATGCCGGTTATGTACGTACTGTGGTCAGGGGCGCGCGCAGGCGTCGCGCATGGCGTTCGCGAACCGGTCGGTAGCACGCGACTGCAAGAACCGGGCGACGGGCGCGCCGAGCCGCGCGGCGGCGGTGCCCGGCTCGGAGAAGGACCGCAGGGTGAAGCGGACGCGGCCGTCGACGGCTTCGAGCATGAACGCGGCCTCGCCGCGCTCGGGGTGGCCGGGCATGGTGCCGTAGCCGAAGCCGGCGAACTCGGGGCTCTCCTCGGCCCACACCACTTGGCAGGGTATGCGGAGGAGTCCGGCGAAGCGGAGCCGCACCTCGACGCCGGGGGCGGCGCGGTCGGCGGTGGCCTCGGGGTGCAGGCCGCAGCGCTCGTGCAGACGCCAGGTCATGAGAAAGTCGGCGGCTTCGGCGAGGGGCGCGTCGAGGTCGACGGTGCGCGTGAGGTGGCGGTACCCCGACGGGAGCGGGCCGGTGCGGGTGGCGCCGATTTCGGGGTAGTTGACCTTGGACGCCATGTCAGCCCCTCTCCGGGTTGAGGACCTGGAAGAGCAGGTGGTCCTGCCATCTCCCGGCGATCTTGAGGTAGCCGGGGGCCACGCCGATCGGCTCGAAGCCGTTGCGCTCCAGCACTTTCTGGGAGGCCTTGTTGTCGATGAGGGTCTCGGCCTGGATGCGGGAGAGGCCGAGTCCGCCGAAGGCGATGTCCTTCACGAGGCGCACGGCCTCGGTCGCGACGCCGCGCCCGGCCGCGGACTCGGCGACCCAGTAGCCGGTGCTGCATGAGCGGAAGTAGGGGCCGCGCACGATCGAGTTGAGGAAGATCTGGCCCACGAGCCGGCCGCCGTCCTCGATCGCGTAGGTGAGGCCGGTGCCGGCCTCGGCGCGGGCGAACGCGGCCTCGATCTCCCCGCGCACGCCCTCGGCGGTGAACGCGGCCTCGCCCCGGTCGGGCTCCCAGGGCGCGAGGTAGTCGCGGCCTTCGCGGCGCAGGGCGGCGATGGCCCCGGCGTCGTCGAGCGCGATGGGGCGGATGGTGATCATGCCTTGATTCTGCACGTTCGCGGTTCGGACGGGGGTACGGGTGCGGACATCGACCGCCCCCGATGGGAGCGTGGTTGCGGCATACTGTTCAGCATCCTTCCCGGACCGCCCTCCGACGACACTCCACAGCGACACGGCAACGGAGCCACCAGTGGCCGCACCAGCACCCGACCGGAACGACACGACCGAGGCAACTGAAGACGAGGCGTCCGCGCCGCCCGCAGGGGGGCCGGACCCGAAGGCCGTGCCTGCGCAGGCGGTGTACCTCGGCGGGGCGGCGATGACCATCGGCGGCCTGCTCGGGGCGCTGATCCAGCTGCTCATCGGCGCGGTGCCGCAGCCGTGGAGCACCGTGCTGATCGCCGTCGGGATCGTCATCATCATCGTCCAGCTCCTGTGGAGCCTCGTACCGGTCAAGGACGGCAGGCGCACCGCGAGGTCGACCGGCTTCGTCGTGATCGCCGTCGCGGTCGCCTGCGCCTTTCTCCTCGGCTTCATCCTGCACCCCATGGTGCTGCGCTTCTACCAGCAGTTCGGCTCCTGCGGCGATCCGGTGGAGCTCACCGTCCTCGTCCCCGAGGACGGGGCCGCCTGGTTCCAGGAGTCGATCACCGAGTTCAACCGCGAGTACGGCGAAGGCGAGTGCCGCGCGGCGAACGTGACCGCCTACAGCGCGCCGTGGCCCGAGGCCGAGAAGGCGATGGCCCAGGGCTGGCAGCCGCCGCCGGACGGCGAGGAGGACCGGCCCTTCGAGGCGCTGCGCGATGTCGGGCCGCGGCCCCACTTCTGGATCGCCGAGTCCCAGACCCAGGTCGAGCTCGCGGACGAGCTGCTGGGCGACCCGGCCTCGGGGGTCAACTACGAGGTCTTCGAGCCCAAGGACGCCGAGCCGATCGGCCGCACGCCGCTGGTCCTGGCCGTGCCGGAGGCCGTCTTCGACACGCAGGGGTTCAACGGCGGGTCCCCGACGACCGACCGGCCGCTGCACGAGCTCATCAACGAGCTCGACGACGCGTACGGCACCCCGGTGCTCAGGTCCGACCCGGCCGTGTCCACCACCGGGCTGCTGTTCTTCCGCGCCCTCTACGACCACGGCTCGGCCGCCCTCGCCGAGAGCCGGCTCGCCGACGCCGCCGCGTCGACCGGGATCGCCTTGTCCCCCAGCGACACCGGTCTGCTGTGCGAGGTCGCGCGCTCCCAAGGCGCGATCCCGTACGCGGCGGTGCTCACCACCGAGATGGCGCTGGCGCACTACAACACCGGCAAGGCCCTCGGCGACGACTGCCCGGGAGCCGACGACACGCGGTCGGGACTCGTGCCGGTGTACAGCACCGGCCTGGGCTCGCTCGACTACCGGGGCGTCCGCCTCGACTGGACCGGCGACCCCTGGGACGAGCGGCGGACGCGGGTGGCCGACGACCTGCAGTCCTGGCTCGCGGGCGAGAGCGGCGGGGCGAACCCGGAGTCCCTGGGCATGCGCAGCGAGGACTACGAACGCGACGCGCTGGCCGGCGACTACCGCTTCGACACGGCCTTCGACGCCGAGTCCGATCCGCTCAGCGCCGCCGAGTTCCACGCGTTGCAGGCGGACTACGGCCGCAGCCGCCTGGCGACGACCGTGCTGCTCGCCGTGGACCGCTCGGGGTCGATGAACGAGGAGGTGGGCGGCGGCCGGACCCGCTTCGAACTCGCGACCGACGGCGTGGTCACCGCCCTGGACTATCTCGGCGTGAACCCGCAGGACCAGGCGGCCCTGTGGACGTTCCCGGTCTCGGGGTCCGGCTCGCACGAACCGGTGTTCGACATGACCGCCGACCCACCCGAGGATGTGGCCGAGCGCTTGCGGGCCACGCCGACGAGCGAGGGCGTCGACCTCCACCAGACCGTGGTCGACGGCATCGCCGAGCTCGACGCCGCCGGTCTGGACGACGGCTCGAACGCGATGGTGGTCATCACCGACGGCGCCGACACCGACGGCTCCGGGACCACCGCGGGCGAAGTGCGGCAGCGGCTCGCCGAGTCCCAGGCGACGCTGTACCTGATCGCGGTCGGCGACGCCGCCTGCCGGTCGGCGACCTTCGCCGCGCTCGACGAGGACCCCCGGGTCACCTGCCTCGAAGCCGAGGAGGAGCAGATCTCGGCGACCTTCGACGGCCTGTTCAACCAGTTGTGGAGCGGACGATGACCAGGCGGTTCTGGCCGAAGCTCTCCCGGCGGACGCTCCTCGAAGCGGTCGGAGGCGCAGCGGCCGCGGGCGCGGTCGGCGGCGCCTACTGGCTCGGCCGCCGAGAGCCCGACCGGGACTGGGAAGACCTCGACGGGAGGCCGCTGCAGCTGCTCGCCTCCCGCGACGAGACCGCGAACGGCCAGCGCCGGCTCCTCATCGAGCAGTGGAACGAATGGCACCCCTCGCATCAAGTCGAGATGGTGGAGCTGCCGCCGATCGCCGACCTCCAGTACACCGCGATCCACGCGGCGCTGCAGTCCGAGGACCCGGGCGTCGACGTGGTGGAGCTCGACGTCCCCTGGGTGGCCGAGTTCGCGGCGGCGAAGCGCCTCGAACCGCTCGACGGGATCGACACCGGCGCTTTCCTGGAGCGGCCCGTGGAGGCCGGGCGGTTCGAGGACGAGCTGTACGCGCTGCCGTTCAACACGAACGTGGGCATGCTCTACTACCGCAAGCACATCGACACCAAGTCGAGTCCGGACTACCGCAGCGGCGTCTTGACTGAAAAGGAGGCGCAGGGGATCCGGACCTGGGGGGACCTGCGGCAGACCATCGGCTGGATCCTGGAGCAGGGCAACACGTTCACCGGCGGCATCGCGATGCAGCTCGCCCCGTACGAGGGGTTCACGGTGAACGTCTGGGAGTACCTGCTGGCCAACGGGGTCGACGTCGCCGAGGACAACGGCATGATCGACTTCGGCCCGCGGTCCGAGGCGGTCGGCCTGCTCGGGCACTTCTGGGACGACCTGTGGGAGCCGGTGGCGCCGGGCAAGTACACGGTGCTCCAGGCCGCGGTGCAGCACAACGAGGACGAGTCGCTGGCCGCGTTCCAGGCGGGCCTGACCCCGTTCCTGCGGCACTGGCCGCAGGCGATCCGGACGCTGGAGCAGTGCGAGGCGTTCGCGGCCGCCCCCGCCGTCGACGTGCCGTTCGAGGTCGGCGTGGTGCCGATGCCGGGCGGGGTGCTGGGCGGCGGGAGCCTCGCGGTGAGCGCGTACTCGAAGCGCAAGCACGTCTCCCGCGCGCTGATCGAGTTCCTCGCCGGCCCGACCAGCCAGCAGCTGCTGTTCGAGCGCGGCGGGTTCGCCGCGGCGCGGCCCGAACCGTACTTCGACGCGATGGCGCAGGTGGCGAACGAGGTGAAGGACGGCGGCTGCGAAGCGGTCGGCGGCCCGCGGCGCGAGGCCGAGGCGATGCACGAGGCGCTGACCGGCGAGGGGACGGGCCAGCGGCCCGAAGTGGAGCGGTACACGCAGTTCAGCTACGCGTTCCGCGACGAGCTGCACGGGAAGCTCGCGGACGGCGACGCCCCCGATTTCAGCGGCCTCGCCGAGCGGCTCGAGCGGGCCATCGAGGGGAAGTGAGTCAGGCCCGCAGGTCCAGGACGTGCCAGTCGAGGACCCGGCCGTCGGGTTCGCTGCGGCGCTGGAGGAACGTGAAACCGGCGCGGGCGGCGACCGCAGCTGAGCGGGTGTTCTCGGGTTCGCAGCGGATGACCGCCTCCGTGCAGCCGATCGTGGCCGCGTAGCCGCAGGCGAGGCGCACCGCGCGGGTGGCGAGGCCCCGGCCGCGCCAGGGCGGGTAGAGGCCGTAGGCGAGGTTGGCCTGGCGGTCGCGCAGGTAGTAGAGGCCGGTCTGGACGTCGAGGGTGCCGGCGAGGGGCAGGTCGGGGAGGACGCGGATGCCGAAGTTGTGGAAGGGCCCGCCCGCGCGCCACCAGCGGGCGCAGCAGTCGAGGTAGTCGCGCAGGCCCTCGGGGGTGGCGGGGTCGCCGCTGAGCCAGCGCACCATCTCCTCGTCCTCCCCCGCGTAGTGCGCCTCGAAGTCGGCGGGCCCGAGCGGGAGGAGCGTGACCGTGCCGTCGGTGAGCTCCGTGTCCATGCACCCAGCGTCGCGCAGTCTGCGCCCTCCCGCAACGGATTCAGCGGGTGCGGCGCAGCGCCCACCAGCCGAGGATGACGACGAGGAGCACGGCGGCGGTGTTGTGCCCGTACTTCGCGACCGGGTCCACGTCGCCGAGCGGCACCGCCAGGAAGCCGGTGACGGCCTGCGAGAGCAGCGCGCCGACCGCGAGCGCGGCGACCTGGCGGCGGCCCCACGCGGTCGAGCGCGCGAAGTACGCGATGCCGAAGCCTGAGGCGCACAGCAGGGCCAGGGAGAGGGCGACCCAGGTCCAGGTCTCGTACATGCCGAACGCGAACACCACGAGAGCCGACCCGGCGATGAGCGACCACAAGGGAGGGATGCGGCGCTCGACGCGATCGGCCTTCCTGCGCCCGAACAGGAACGCGCCCGCGATGAGGGCCAGCGCCACCGCGCCGGCGCCGATGAGCTGCCCGGCGGAGGCGTGGTCGGTCTCGGTCTCGTAGTGCCAGTCGAGGACCGTCCAGGCCCCGGCAAGGTAGAGCAGGGCCATGACGGCGAGGCCGAAGGGCCGCAGCCACGGCCGGTCAGCGGATCGCGCGCCAATGCCCTCGACGAGCGCGATCGGCGCGGCGAAGCTCATCACCATGTGCCCGAAGACGAATGTGAGGGTGGAGGACGCGGCGATGCCGAGCGCGGGGATCCAGGTCGGCCCGACCAGGTCCTGCCAGTAGTCGATGCCCCGGTAGTCAGTGGAGAACATCGACTGGTCGATGATCCCGGCCTGGACGACCCCGAGCGCGGCGGCGATCGCGAGGACGCCGCCCCAGCCGAGGCCGAAGCGGCGGGCGGCCTCGCGCAGGAGCACCGCGGGGGCGCCGTACAGCGGGACGAAGACGAGCAGGCCGGCGAGGAGCGCCAGGACGTTCCCGGTGGTGTCGTCGTAGCCGACCAGGCTTTCGGCCGCGATCGGCGAGAACACGAGGAGGGCGGCCGCGAGCGCGAGCCGGACCCGGCCGACGCGCGGCGGGGCCGCGAGGGAGGTGGTGGTTGCCATGCCTTCGACGCTATGGGCGCGGGCGGCGGCGGCGCATCGGTGCTCGGTCGCGATCGGCCCGCCGAAGGCATCGCGTCGCGGGCGCGCGGCGCGACCGAGGGAGCGCACGGGCCGACGAAAGTATCGGATCGGGCGGGGAGGCTCGCCGCGCGGGCGGGGGGGCGGATAGGTTCGGGCCCATGAGCGGCGGACGAGAGCGGCGCGGGGCGCGCGGCCTGGCGGTGGACCTGGGCGTGCTCGCGGTCGGCGTGTTCTTCTGGATGTACCTCGCCGGGGAACGCATGAACGCCGAGATGCCCTCGCCCCCTTGGCTGTTCGACGTGGACATGCTCACAGGGCTGCTCGCGCTGCCGCTGCTGTGGCTGCGGAGGCGCTGGCCGACGCAGGCGGCCGTGGCGCTCGTCGTCGCCTCCACGTACGCGGAGACGATCGCGTTCCCGCTGCTCGTGATGCTGTTCTCGGTGGTCGTGCGGCGGCCGCTGCGCACCGCGGCGTGCGTGTACGCGGGCGCGCTCGCCGCCGCGGTCGTGTACAGCCTCCTGCGGCCCGAGGAGCTGGGACTGCTCGGCGGCCTCGCGTTCGCGTTCGTCGTCTACGCGGCCGCCGCGGGCTGGGGCTTGTTCGTGCGGTACCGGCGCCAACTGGAGGCCCGTGCGGCCCAAGCGGAGCGGGACGAGCGGGAGCGGGCTCGGCAGCGGGCGCGCGACGAGCTCGCCAGGGAGCTGCACGACATGCTCGGGCACCGGCTGTCGCTGCTGAGCCTGCACGCGGGCGGCATGGAGTACCGGCCCGACGCGCCCGCCGAGGAGCTGACGCGCGCGGCGGGGGTCGTGCGGGAGCAGTCCCAGCTGGCGATGCGGGATCTGCGCGAGATCATCGCGATCCTGCGCGCCCCGATCGGCGAGCTGCCGCAGCCGACGATGGCGGACCTGCAGGCCCTCGTCGACGAGGCCCGCCCGGGGATGCGGATCGAGCTGACCGCCGACGTCGAGGGCGAGGTGCCCGAGCGGACCGGGCGCACGGCGTACCGGATCGTGCAGGAGGCGTTGACGAACGCGCGCAAGCACGCCGAGGACGCACCGGTCGAGGTCACTGTGGAGGGTCGGGCCGACGAGGGCCTGGCGGTGACCGTGCGCAGCGGACCGGGCCGGGACACCGGTCCCGGTTCGGGGCACGGCCTCATCGGGCTCGAGGAGCGGGCCGCGCTCGCGGGCGGGCGGCTGGAGTACGGGCCGGCGGCCGACGGCGGCTGGCGGGTGCACGCGTGGCTACCCTGGACCGCATGAGCGAGCCCGTGAAGATCCTGGTCGTGGACGACGATCCGCTGGTGCGCGCCGGACTGCGCCTGATCCTCGGCGGGGCCGGGGACCTCGACGTGGTCGGCGAGGCCGGCAGCGGCACGGACGTGCCCGGGCTCGTGGCGCGGCTGCGCCCCGACGTGGTGCTCATGGACCTGCACATGCCCGGGATCGACGGGCTGACCGCGACCGAGCGGCTGCGCGCGGCCCCGAACGCGCCGGAAGTCCTGGTGCTCACCGCGTTCGAGGCCGACGGGCACGTGCGGCGGGCGCTGCGCGCCGGGGCGGGCGGGTTCCTGCTCAAGGACACGCCGCCCGCCGGCATCGTCGCGGCCGTGCGCCGGGTCGCGGCGGGCGAGCCGGTGCTCTCGCCCGAGGTGACGCGGCGGCTCATCGGCATCGTCGCGGGCGGCGCGCCCGCGGACAAGCGCGGCGAGGCCAGGGAGCGCTTGGGCGCGTTGAACAACCGCGAGACCGAGGTCGCCGTCGAGGTGGGCCGCGGCAGCTCGAACGCGGAGATCGCGGCGGCCCTGCACCTCAGCGTGCCCACGGTGAAGACGCACGTCTCGGCCGCGCTGAGCAAGCTGGGGCTGAACAACCGCGTGCAGCTCGCGCTCCTCGTCCACGACGCCGGGCTCGCCGACTAAGGTCGGCGCAGCGCCACGGCGAGGAACGACGGCCGGGCGTTGAGCTTCGCGAACGCCTCCGCGTCGACGGCCTCCAGGGCGGGGACCGGGCGCGGTTCGGTCAGTCGCTCGAGGACGAAACCCGCTTCGAGCAGTTCGCCGATGAAGCCTTCGACCGTGTTGCGCTGGAAGTGGATCGGCGGCAGACCGGCACCGACGTGCAGGTCGACCCAGTCGTCGGCGAAGTAGGAGCCGCCGAAGTGCTTCCAGTCGGCGGCCGGGTGCGTGGTCGATACGAGGAAGCGCCCGCCCGGCCTGAGGACGCGGAAGACCTCGCCGAGCAGACCGGGGCGGTCTCGCAGGTGGTGGACGACGAGTGCGCTCAGCGCGAGGTCGAACGAGGCGTCGGGCGCGAAGTCGAGCGGCCGCTCCAGGTCGTGCAGCCGCAGCTCGGCCCGGTCGCCGACCTGCTCTTTCGCGGCGGCGAGGAGTTCGGCGCTGCCGTCGATCCCCACGACCTCGGCCCCGCGTTCGAGGAGCGCGGCGGCGTAATGGCCGGCGCCGCAGCCGACGTCGAGGAGCCGCTGCCCCGCGACGTCCCCGGCGAGCTCGAGCATCGCGGGCCGGTCGATGTAGGCGTTGTACGCCCCGGTCGCGGAGTGGGCGGCGAAAGCGACGCCGAGCGCGCCGTGATAGGCGGTGTCCTGAGGCATCGGGACAGTATCCGCGGACCGGGCGCGGCGGCGCCAGCGCTTTAGCACTGCGCCGCGGGCGCGCCCGGCACATCGTCCAAGGGGCGAAAAAAGGGTTTGGGAGCGGCATGGGCGGCCGGTAGCGTTCTTCGGCGCAGCCCCCATAGCGAAGGAACCTGCAGATGGCACGTTTCACTCCCCCGCGCGACCCCGGCGGGCCGCTCGCACACCCCCGACCCGCCGTCGCCGTCATCGGCTGGCTCTTCCGCTCGCAGTGGCGGATGCTCGCGATGAGCACGCTCGTCTCGTTCGCGTTCCTCGGCGGCCAGCAGTTCGTGCCCTATGTGGTCGGACGCGCGGTCGACGAAGGCCTCGTCGCGGGCGACCGCACCGCGCTCTACTGGTGGTCGGCAGGGCTCATGGCCTGCATCGCCGTCGCCACCGTGACGGGCGTGGCGAGCTTCTACCACATGATGTACACGGCCATGGACACCGACTTCCGGGTCCAGCGGCGGCTCGTTGACACGGTCGTCGCGGTCGGCTCCCGCATCAGGTCGCGGGCCGACGCGGGCGAGCTCGTGGCGATCTCCGCCGCCGACGCGCACGCGCTCAGCTCGGTCTCGATGATGTTCGGCCGCTTGGCCTCCGCGCTCCTCGCGTTCATCCTCGCCCTCTCGATCCTCGCGACGCTCTCGTGGTGGTTCGTGCTCGCCGCCGGGATCGGCGTCCCGGCCATGTTCATGCTCCTGCGGCCGCTGTTCCTGCGGCTCGAGGAGCGCGGCCGCGAGTTCCGCGCCCGCATCGGCGAGCAGACCGGCATCGGCACCGACGCGGTCGCGGGCCTGCGCGTGCTGCGCGGCATCGGCGGCGAGGCGCACTTCACCGACCGGTACAAGACCGCTTCGCAGGCGTCCCGCCGCGCCGGGGTGCGGGTGCGGCGCACCGCGGCCGGGCTCGAGTTCGCGCGCCTCGCGCTGCCGGGGACGCTGCTCGTGCTCGTCCTGTGGATGGGCGCGGAGATGACCTTGAACGGCACCATCACGGCCGGCGAGTTCGTGGCGCTCTTCGGGTACCTCGTGGCCCTCACGCGCCCGCTCGGGTACACGATCCAGGGCGTCGACGCCTTGACCCGGGCCATCGTCGCCTCGGGCCGGTTCCAGAAGCTCCAAGCCGAGCACCCCGAGCCCGAACCGGAGGACGGGACCCCTTGGCCCGCAGGCGAGGCCCTGCACGACCCGGCCAGCGGCGTCACCCTCGAACCGGGCCTCATCACCGGGATCGTCACCGGGGACGGCAAGGGCGCGACCGAACTCCTCGACCGGCTCAGCGGCTACAGCGAGACCGGCGAGAGCGCCCGCATCGGCTCGATCCCCTTGGACGCCTTCGGTACCGCGACCGTGCGGCGGCACCTCCACCTCCTCGAGGCCCGCGCGCAGCTCTTCAGCGGGCCGCTGCGCGAGCAGCTCGACGTGGACGGGACCCGCTCGGACGCCGAGATCATGCGGGCGCTGCACACCGCCTCGGCGGTCGACATCGTCGGCGTCGACCCCTCGCTCCTCGAGAGCGAGGAGGTGCCGACCTCCGGGTTCGACCTCGGCACCGTCGCGGGCGAACGGGGCCGGAACTTCTCCGGCGGCGAGCGCCAGCGCCTCATCCTCGCCCGCGCGCTCCTCGCCGACCCCGAGATCCTCGTCCTCGACGACCCGGCCAGCGCGTGCGACGCCCAGACCGAGGCCCGCATCGCCGCGCGCCTCGCCCGGCACCGGGCGGGCCGGACCACCGCGATCCTCACCAACTCACCGCAGCTGCTGGCGGTGTGCGACCGGGTCCAGTTCCTCGGGGGCGGACTCGTCTCCGGCACGCACGCGGACCTGCTGCTCCAAGCCGAGTACCGAGAGGCGGTCACCCGATGAGCCGCGCGACGCTCCCCATCGCGACCCCTGCCGAGACGCGCCGGTACCTGCGCGAGCTGATCGGCCGCCACCGCGCGCGGTTCGGCCTCATCGTGGCCCTGACGATCGGCGCGGCCCTCGCGGGCATGTCGACGCCGTACATCGTGGGCCTGATGACCGACGCGTTCGCGGCCTGGGCGCGCGGCGGCGCGGGCGACCCGGGCTCGGACCTGCGGTGGCAGCTGCCGCTGATCCTCGCCGCCGTGCTCGCGCAGGCGGGCCTGACGTGGGCCTCCTACCGGAACCTGGCGGTGCTCTCGGAGCAGATCGTGGCCGACGTGCGCGAGGAGTTCATGGAGCGCACGCTGGCCCTCCCGCCGGGCCAGGTCGAGGCGGCCGGGACCGGCGAGCTCTTGTCCCGCACCAGCCTCGACGTGAGCCAGGTGCAGCATTCCCTGGTGCAGGCCGCGCCGCAGTTCTTCACCGGGATGATCACGGTGCTCGTGTACGTGGCGGGCGCGTTCTGGGTCTCGCCGGTGCTCGGCGCGGCGATCCTGATCGCGGTGCCGCCGATGATCCTGGTGCTGCGCTGGTACTTCAAGCGGGCGTTCAACGTCTTCCACGACGTGCAGGCCGCGAAGGCCGAGCTGACCTCGGCGGTGGCCGAGACCATCGACGGCGTGAAGACGGTCGAGGCGCTCGGCTGGCAGTCGCGCCGCGTCGCGCACACCGACCGCGCGATCGACCGCCTGTTCGGCGCGCAGGTGCGGTCGATGCGGCTGCGCGGCACGCTGTTCCCGGTGCTGGACTTCTCGGCGTTCCTGCCGTGCTTCACCGCGCTGCTGCTCGGCGGCGTGCTCACTGCGAACGGGTACTTGACGATCGCGCAGACGACCACGGTCGTGCTCATCATGCAACTCGCGGTGGCCCCGGCGATCGAGATGATCCTCTCGCTCGAATGGGTGCAGAGCGGCATGGTGTCGCTGTCGCGGCTCATCGGCGTGCGCGGCGTCGAGTCCGCTGGCGGGGACGCGCGACCGCGCCGCGAGGCGGACGAGATCATCGAGCTCAAGGGCGCGACCTTCGGCTACACGCCCGGGAAGCCGGTCCTCAAGGACGTCGACTTCGCGCTGCGCCGCGGCGAGCGGCTGGCCCTGGTCGGCCCGACGGGCGCCGGGAAGTCCACATTGGCGCGTCTGATGGCGGGCGTCCACCAGCCCGACGAGGGCGCCGTCCGGGTCGGCGGCGCGGAGACGCGCGAGATCGACGAGACCCTGCTGCGGCGCTTCGTGATCCTGGCGACCCAGGAGTACCACCTCTTCAACGACACGCTGGGCTCGAACCTGCGCCTGGGCGCGCCCGGGGCGACCGACGACCAGTTGCGGGAGGCCCTCTCGGTGGTCGGCGCCGGGGACCTCGCGGACCGCCTCGACGACGGCCTGGACACCGTGGTCGGCGGCCGGGACCACGCCCTGACGCCGGCCGAGGTGCAGCAGGTCGCGCTCGCCCGCGTCATCCTCGCCGCGCCCGAGGTGATCGTCCTCGACGAGGCCACCTCGATGCTGAGCCCCAACGCCGCCAGCGACATCGAGCAGGGCCTCAACCGCATCCTCCAGGGCCGCACGGTCGTCAGCATCGCCCACCGCCTCAACACCGCCCACGACGCCGACCGCGTCGCCGTCGTCGAGCAGGGCCGCATCACCGAACTCGGCTCCCACGACGAACTCCTCGAGCAGGGCGGGGCCTACGCGGCCCTGTGGCGGCGCTGGCACGGCTGACGCTTCGGATGGTCGAACGAGGCGGGCCGGCCCATCCCCGGGGATGGGCCGGCCCTGGTGCACGTCACGCCGGCCAGTGCGGGCCGGCGCGGCGTAGTCTGCTCAGGATTCGCTGCTGTACCAGTCGGTGCAGTCCCATCCGTTGGCGGAGTCCCAGCAGAGGGACCACCTGAAGGTGTGGTTCTCGGGGAAGTCCTTGTTGCAGTAGGTCCAGGCCTTGGCCTGGCCGAGGTTGTCGATGCACTGGCCGGAGCGGGTGCCGTCCTGGTCGTACCAGCGGAGTTTGACGCTGTAGTTGTTGGCCACGTTGTCCTTGACCCACAGGTCGTCGCCGTTGGACTGGAAGCAGCCGTCGACGTTCGGGGTGGAGCGGCGGTCCGTGCAGGAACCGGTCCAGTCGGCGTCCACGGCGTAGTTGATCTCGTCGGCGGCCGCGGCCGGGGAGGCGATCCCCAGGACGGTCAGCAGGGAAAGGGAGAAGGCCGCCAGGACGGCGGCGATTCGCTTTCGCATCGTTGCGTTCCTTTCATTGGCTCAGGCTCCCACTCCAGTCGACTACGGAGCGGGTTGCCGCAGACACGCTGCGCGGCAGGGGGATCCGCGTCAAACGACGTTGCCGAACTGTGAACGCGCGAGGGCATGGGAGCGGTTGCATCGATCACCGATGTTTTTGGTATCGATCCCAAGATTGTCGGCCTGCGATGCGGCCCGGGGCCGCCGGACCCGGGGATCCGGCGGCCCCGGGGGGCATGGGCTACGTCGCCGAGGGCACCTCAGTGCCGTTGACGATCACGTCGAACTCCTCGATGGTGCCGAACGGCTCGTCCGATCCGTCGACCTCGAAGAGCTGCACCGGTTCCCGCAGCCGGTACATCTGGTCGACCGGCGGGAAGGCCTCGGCGCCCGGGTCCTGGATCTCGGTGAATTCGAGCGGCGCGGTCCGGAGCGTCACCGAGCCCTCCTCCTGGGCGCCGGGCAGGTGCTCGAACTCGAATTCGAGCACGCAGCCTTCGCCGTCCTTCTCGGCGACCGGGTCGGCCGAGCCGTCGGCCGAGTGGTGCCCGTTGACGCGGACCTCGCCGAAATCGCCTTCGAGGCCGACCTCGTTGTACATGGCTCCACCGGCGATCATCGCGTTGGCGGCGTTCGCGTCCACCAGGGCGTTGAGGCGGCCCTCGAGGGGACCGGTGCTGTAGGTCTCGCCGGCCTCCGTCGGGCTCGCCAGCGCGATGTGCGCGCCGTCGGAGTCGATCGGCACGCTCACCGGCGTCAGGCCCGCCGCGGGGTCCGGCAGTCCGGCGGGGGCGTCCGGAGCGCCGTCGGGAAGGGCCTGCGCGGGCGCCGCCGCCAGGACGGCGAGCATCCCGAGCGGCACCGCGGCCGCGATCGCGCTGCGGGACAGCGAGCGGCGGGTCTTGTGGAACCGGTTGTCGTGCTTGTCGTTCACGTTCATGTCGCTCCTTTGCCGGTCGTGGCGCAGCCACCGGTCAGCGGCCGCGAGCCGTGATTCCGCAAAGGACTATATGGGGACGCCGCGTCTGACGTGCCGGTTCGCCCGAATCGGGGTCAGTTCACCGAGCCGCGGCTGCCTTCCCCGATCGACCCGACCTTGCCTGAGGAACCGGCGCCCGCGGCGCCGGTCTGGAGCTTGCCGTAGTTGATGACGCCGTTGTTGACGATGGTGTTGGCGCGCTCGTCGAGTTCGCTCACATCGACGTTGTTCGCGCGCAGGTAGTCCAGGAGGGCGTCGAGGATCTGGCGTTCCAGGATCTCGATGTACTTGACCGAGTCGCGGTACTGGAAGTAGTTGTGCCCGATGCCGTCGGTGCCGAACTCGCGGACGCCCGCGATCGCGCCGTGGTCCCCCGCGCCGACCTTCGAGTCGCCTCGCGTCGCCGCGGAGGCGCGGCGCGCGAGCTCGCGGACGGTGTCGAACGGGCTGCGCAGCAGTTCGTACGGGAGCGCGGCGATGCCGCGCACGACGCCCAGGAAGACCGCGTGCTCCTTGGAGACGCCGTTGCCGAACACGTGGTACCGCTCCGGCGTCGGCGGGAGCACGCAACTGGTGAACTCGACGTACAGGGTCTCGCCCTGCAGGGCGCAGTGGAGGAACACGGTGGTGATGAGCTCGCCGCCCCACGAGTCGATCGTGCAGCGCAGGTAGTGCCGCACGGGGGTCGTGGGGTCGGACTGGACCTCCTCGACGGTCTCGAAGGGATAGCCGGACCGGCGCAGTTCGTTGGGGTAGGACACCAGTGTGGCGGTGTCCCGGCCGGAGACGTAGACGTGATCGGTCAGGGCGAGGCCGGGCAGGCGCTTCGTGATCGGGGAGTCCGCGCCCAGCTGCTCGATCCGGGATTTGACGCTGCGGTTGAGGCCGACCGGGTCGACGGTCATCGCCGTCCCGCCTTCGGCTGCGGCGTCCGCCGGGTGCAGGGTCATCGCGAGCTGCCAGGTGGCGAGCGGGAAGCCGGAGCCGACGAACGGCACCCGGCTGGAGTGGTAGGTGACCACGGGCGAATGCTGCGCCATACCGATGAACAGGGTCCTGGCGTCCACCGTCCCGGCCGGTTCGAGCTCCTCCGGAATGGACATGAGGCGGTGGGCGCGCATCCCGCCGCAGACGGCGGGAACGGAGGCGAGGGCGAGCAGGAAGAAGATGAGCACGCCGACCGGGGCGGTGCTCCTTGCGGTCGCGGCGACCGACGCGCTGCCCGCCTGGCCGGTCTCCTGGACGGCGAGGCCGCCGAACTGCTCGCCGACGAGCATGCCCGCCAGGATCATCGGCAAAAGCGCGGTGACGAGGAACAGGACGGCCAGGACCGCCACGGCGACGAGGGCGACGCGCACCCAGTTGAACGTGGTCACCACCGACGCCGCGATGGTGCCGGTGGGCATGGTCGACCGGGCCTCGGCGAGGAGCACGGGGAGTCCGATCAGCGCCCAGACGCACAACGTGGCGGCCAGGAAGAACGAGGCCGCGAAGAACAGGCAGAGCAGGAGCAGGAAGAGCACCGCGAGGATGCCCTGCTGGGCGAGGTCGATCGAGCGGGCGCTGCCGATGTGCCGCAGGATCGGCACCGCGTCGGTGCCCGGGTTCGGGGCGATCGCCCGGTCGTGGCGGTCGACCACTTCGTCGACGATGCCGTTGCGGAAGTCCCGGTCGAGGTAGGCGGCCGCGCAGAGGTGCTGGGTCGCGGAGTTCTTGCGATGGCGCGGCACGGACGCCGGCGGGAATCCCGGCGGGGCCGCGACGGGTGGCGCGGGCGGCCGGGTCGACGCGAACGGGGTCGGGGACTGGGGAGACGGCGGGGTCGACATGGGGGTGTCGCCTTTCTCATGTGGAGCGGGGCGGAATCACTTCCTGTAATCGATGCGGATGCGGCCGCGGGCGCGGTCGCCCATGGCGGCGATGTTGGCGTTGGCGCCGTTGCCGACGGCGCCTATGTAGGTGTTGCTCTTGCCGCCGGCGAGGGGCCGGATCTCGGCCTGCGCGGGCTTGGAGCGGGCGATGAGGGCGAGGGCGAAGGCGGCCGCGTTGCGGGCGGCCAGGGGCTGGCGGTGCTTGTCCGCTTCTTTGGTCTTGTCGCCCAGGAGGTCGGAGACGCCGCGGACGGCGATCGCCTCGACGCTGCGCCGGCGGTCGGCGGCGGTCATGGCGCCGAAGCTCTCGGTGTCGACGGCTTGGGCGTCGCCGGAGTGGCGCTTGATGTGCTCGGCGGAGGCGGCGGCGTTGCCGGTGATGACCTTCGAACCTGAGGCGATCGGGCGGTGGAAGACCCGCGGGGCGGCCTCGAGGCCCTCGGCCCAGGCGGCGTCGTCCGCGATCAGCTGGGCGCGCTGGTGGAGCGGGAACGAGGTGGAGACGGAGGCGGGGCGCGGGAGGAGGCCGGTGTCGGTGTCCTGGCCGGCCTCGTAGCCGTAGACGTGGGTGGCGGCGACGACGTCGCCGACGCGGGCGTCGCGGAGGCCTCCGGCGATGCCGCAGAGGACGAGGATCTGGGGGCGCCAGGTGGCGACGGCGTGCTCGACCGCGGCGGCGGCGCGCTCGTTGCCGCGTCCGGTCATGGCGAGGACGAGCCGCCAGACGCCTTGGGGGCCTTCGTACTCGGTCTCGCGGTAGACGACGCCGCCGATCTCGTGGTCGGTGAACTCGTGCCCGGGGAGGAGGTCGAGCACCGCGCGGCGCTCGATGTCGATCGGGGTGGCGAGGACGGCGGTCGGCAGGTCGGTCATGGCGCCTCCAATTGCGGGTGGGGGCCGCGTGCGGTGTTCGCAGCCGCGCTCGGATCAGTTATTGTTGATTCAACAACAAGAACGAGCGTATATCGCGCCGCCGATAATTGTCAAGATGTCAAAAAGGGGATTCACCATGAGCGACAGCATGAACCCGCACAGCTTCGTCGCGGCCGACGTGGCGATCCTGACGATCCGCGACGGCGCCCTCTCGGTCCTGCTCATCAGGCGCGCCAACCCGCCGTTCAAAGGGCAGTTGGCCCTGCCGGGCGGGTTCGTCGAACCGGACGAGACCGTCGAGCGCGCGGCCGCGAGGGAGCTGTTCGAGGAGACCGGGATCCCGAAGTCCGCGTCGAGGCTCGACAGCATCGGGGTCTACTCCGAGCCCGACCGGGACCCGCGCCGGAGGGTCGTCAGCGTCGCCTTCACCGCGCTCGTGCCGAACCCCGGCGAGTCGCGCGCGGGCGGCGACGCGGCCTCCACCCAGTGGCTGCCCGTGGACCGGGCCCTCAAGGAGCCCTTGGCGTTCGACCACGTCGAGATCCTCGAGCACGCGGTCGAGCACGCGCGGCGCCAGCTCGAGTACACCACGGCCGCGACCGCGTTCTGCCGCGAGGAGTTCACCATCGCCGAACTGCGGCGCGTCTACGAGATCGTCTGGGAGACCAAACTGGACCCCGGGAACTTCCACCGCAAGGTCACCCGCATCGAGGACTTCCTGCGGCCCACCGGCGAGACCACCGCGCGCGACGGCGGGCGGCCCGCCGCGCTGTTCACGGCGGGGAGCCTCAAGCGGCTCCCGCTGCCGCTCTCGCCGGGCCGCTAGCTCACTTGCGGGGCAAGGACTCCGCGTACGCCAGGCCGCGCTCGACCCACGGGCGCAGCGAGTCCGCGGAAGCGCACAGGTCGGCGTCGAGGCGGATCCAGCCGCGCATCGGGCGGTCCTTCATGACCATCGCCTCCACGCCGGGCTCCTGGAGCAGGTCGTCGTACTCGTCCTTGTCGACCCGCACCATCGCGCCGCCGCCGCCCAGCGCGGCGGCGGCCATGTTGCCGTGCGCGAGCCAGCCCAGCCCGCCGAACATCCGCATCTCGGTGACGTACGGCCGGTTGTCCATGATCTCGCGCACCCGGTCGGCCAGCGCCTCGTCGTAAGCCATGCGGCCAGGCTGCCACACGGCACCGACAAGGCGCCGGCGAACCGGTAGGGCCTGTCCGGTGAACCGGGGCGAGTCGGTATCCGAGTCCGTTCGTTCGCTCGGAAGGCGGAGGGGCCTCTGCATACCGGTGTTGTATGCAGAGGCCCCGACAACGCAGCGAGCGGGCGAACGGGCCGGATAACGGCCGCACTGGTTCACCGGACATCACACCTAGGGCGTCTCGCGGACCCAGACGGCCATGGTGCCCTTGCCGCGGTTCGCCCACGCGAAGTACGGCACGGTGCGGATCGCGGTGGGCTCGGCCGCGGGGGCCTCGGTGCTGTAGAGGCCGTCCGGGGCGGGGCCGTCGACCAGGCCTTCGGCGATGATCGCGTCCTGGCCCTCGGCGTGCTCGGTGCGGAGTTCCCCGCTGCGGGAGACGATCAGGCGCGGCACGGCGGCGGCGTTGTCGACCTCCTCGACGCAGTGGACGATCGGGCCGCGCTGGAACGCGACCTTGCCCGCGGCGGAGCGCACGCGGGGGTCGGCGCGGACCAGGGTCGGGTCCATGGGGAGGTGGAGCTCGACGCGGTCGCCGGCGGCCCAGGTGCGGTCGAGGACCGCGTAGCCCCTGTCGGCGGCATACGGCAGGACGGTGCCGTTGACGCTGATCCGCGCGGCGCCGTTGGCCCATGCGGGCAGGCGCAGGCGCAGCGTCATGGGAAGGGGCGCTTCGGCTTCGGTGACGGTGAACGCGATGCCGCCGTCCCAGGGGTAGCCGCTCTCCTGGGCGACGGTGACGCGCTGCCCGGCGTGGGCGAAGCGGGCCGAGCCGGTGACGAAGAGGTTGACCCACAGGCCTTCGGCGTCGGCGGTGTAGACGTACTGCTCCAGGGAGGTGAGGAGCCGGGCGAGGTTGGGCGGGCAGCAGGCGCAGTCGAACCAGTCGCTGCGTTCGACGGTGCCGTCGCTGGCGAGCGGGTTGCCGTAGAAGTACTTGGTGCCGTCGGCGGAGGCCCCGGAGAGGACGCCGTTGTAGAGGGCGCGCTCGAGGACGTCGACGTACTTGGCCTCGCCGGTCAGGATCATCATGCGCTGCGCCCAGAAGACGAGTCCGATCGCGGCGCAGGTCTCGGCGTAGCCGGTGTGGTCGGGAAGGTCGTAGGGCTTGCCGAAGCCTTCGATGGAGGGGTCGGAGCCGATGCCGCCGGTGACGTAGAGCTTGGTGGCGACCAGGTCGTCCCAGAGGCGCTCGCAGGCCTCGCGCAGGCCGTCGTCGCCGAGTTCGAGGGCGAGGTCGGCCATGGCGGAGTACTGGTACATGGCGCGCACCGCGTGGCCGACGACGGCGTCCTGCTCGCGCACCGGCGCGTGGGACTGGGCGTACTCGCGGCCGCGCTGGTCGCGCGGGGTGAAGGGGCGGTCCTCGCGGCCGGCGAAGTAGCCGGCGCGGCCGCGGCGCTCGCCTTCGACGTCGAAGTAGAACGGCTTGGTGCCGCGGTTGTCGATGAAGCGCAGGGAGAGGTCGAGGTAGCGGCGTTCGCCGGTGGCGCGGTAGAGCTTGACGAGGGCGAGTTCGATCTCCTGGTGGCCGTCGTAGCCGCCTTCGCAGGAGCCGCCGGGGCCGAACTCGCGGTCGATGAGGTCGGCGTAGCGGCGGACGATGTCGAGCAGGCCGGTCTTGCCGGTGGCCTCGTAGTGGGCGACGCCGGCTTCGATGAGGTGCCCGGCGCAGTAGAGCTCGTGCGCGTCGCCGAGATCGGTGAAGCGCTGCCCGGGCTTGACGGCGGTGAAGTAGTTGTTGAGGTAGCCGTCCTCTTGCTGCGCGCCTTCGAGGAGGGCGATCGCCTTGTCGACGGCCGCGTCGAGTTCGGGGTCGGCCTGCGAGGCGAGGGCGTAGCTGGCGGCCTCGATCCACTTGGCGACGTCGGAGTCCCAGAAGATCGGGAAGCGCTCGCGGTCGTCGTCGTCGTGGCTGCGGGGCTTGAGGAGGAGCGCGTCGAACATGCCGCCGTCGCGCAGGCGGGCCTCCTGGTGGGGGATGGTCCGGGTGCGGACGGTCTCGCGGCGCGGGGACCAGAACTCGTCGGCGATCACCACGTCGGCGATGGGGAGGGAAGTCCGGTGCGGAGCGGGCATGGCGGTTCCTTCTGGCGTGACGGAGAGGACGGGACGGAAAAGGTTTTCGGTCAGGCTACCTCCCGGATCGATTTACCGATATACGGGTCTCATGCTGCGGAACGCCGCCTCGCCGCGACGAGACCGAAAGCATTTCCGAAAACCGGTGGGCGATGCGCAATCCGAGAGCGCCCCTTCACCTTTTGTTCACTTACGGTTGGCGAACGGGGTACCCGCGGCGCATAGCCTCCGGAATCGGAACGCGCCGTCGCCGCCCCGACCCGCGCATCGGCGATCCTGTTCCGGACGTACTGCCATAGGAGTCCCAAATGAATCCGCGTGCCAACCGGCGCAAGCTGCCGCTGCTCTCCGACCACATCGGCGGCCGCTCGCAGCTCACCTGTCTCTACCGCTGCGGCGACGCCTGCAGCCACCCCGTCCCGAACACCTCGGACAACCCCTACATGGGCGACCTCATCGCCTCCGCCGTCTCCCGCCGCGGTCTGTTCAAGGCCGGCGCCACGGTGACCGCGGGCGTCGGCGCCGCGGGGGCGCTCGGCAACGCCGCGTTCGCCTCCGAGGCCGACGCTCAGACCTCGGCGTTCTGGGGCTCGGTCCCGCGCGGCCTGCGCTTCGACGCCATCGAGCCGAACACCGAGGACGCCGTCACCATCCCCGACGGGTACGAGCAGCAGGTCGTGATCCGCTGGGGCGACCCGATCCTGGACGACGTCAACGACTTCGACCCCGAGGCGCAGACCCCCGAGGACGCCGCCGGCCAGTTCGGCTACAACTGCGACTTCCTCGCCCTGCTCGACCTCCCCGGTGAGCGGCGCCGCAAGGTGCTCGTGGCCAACCACGAGTACACCAGCGAAGAGATGATGCACTTCGGCTACGACTCGGCCGCCCCCACCCGCGAGCAGGTCGAGATCGGCTGGGCGTCGCACGGCCTCTCCGTCGTGGTCCTGGACGAGGACAAGCACACCGGCGACCTCACCCCGGTCGTCGGCCACGAGCTCAACCGCCGCGTCACCGCCACCTCCGAGTTCGTCCTCTCCGGGCCGGCGGCGGGCAGCGACCTCCTCAAGACCACCGCGGACGCCGAAGGGGCGCTCGCGCTCGGCACCCTCAACAACTGCGCCGGCGGCGTCACCCCGTGGGGCACCATCCTCTCCGGCGAGGAGAACTTCAACCAGTACTTCGCGAACGCCGGCCAGGTCGCCGACCCGACCGCGAAGGCCCGCCTCGCCCGCTACGGCCTCTCCGGGAACGCCAGCGAGCGCAAGTGGGAGCAGTACGACGCGCGCTTCGACGTGCTCCAGGAGCCCAACGAGCCCAACCGCTTCGGCTGGATCGTCGAGCTCGACCCGTACGACCCCGACTGGACCCCGCGCAAGCGCACCGCCCTGGGCCGCTTCAAGCACGAGGGCGCCGGGCCGCGCGTGGACCGCTACGGCCGCGTGGTCGTGTACATGGGCGACGACGAGCGCTTCGACTACATGTACAAGTTCGTCTCCAAGCACAAGATGAAGT
Organism: Glycomyces sp. NPDC049804; assembly: GCF_040674615.1. NCBI lineage: Bacteria > Bacillati > Actinomycetota > Actinomycetes > Glycomycetales > Glycomycetaceae > Glycomyces > Glycomyces sp. NPDC049804. The sequence goes on along the minus strand of NZ_JBFAMQ010000012.1, from coordinate 28,336 downwards.
CCGGCTCGGGCCGCGCCGCCCGCGAACACAACCGCAAGCTCCTCGACGAGGGCACCCTCTACGTCGCCAGGTTCACCGGCGACAGCCCCGGCGAGATCGACGGCACCGGCGCGCTCCCCGAGGACGGCGCGTTCGACGGCACCGGCGAGTGGATCAAGCTCGCCAGCGGCGACGAGTCCTTCGTGGACGGCATGACCGCCGAAGAGGTGTACGTGTTCACCCGCCTCGCGGGCGACAAGGTCGGCGCGACCAAGATGGACCGCCCCGAGGACGTCGAGGTCAACCCCAAGACCGGCAAGGTCTACGCGGCCCTCACCAACAACTCCCAGCGCGGCGCCGCCGGCAAGGCCGCGGCCGACGAGGCCAACCCGCGCAACAGCAACAAGCACGGCCACGTGCTCGAGCTGGAGGAGCGCCAGAACGACGTCGCGGCCACCGCGTTCGGCTGGCGGCTGCTGCTCGTCTGCGGCGACCCCGAGGACCCGAGCACGTACTTCTCGGGCTACCCCAAGGAGAAGGTCAGCCCCATCTCCTGCCCCGACAACGTCGCGTTCGACCCGCAGGGCAACCTGTGGATCTCCACCGACGGCAACGCCCTGGGCGCCAACGACGGCCTGTTCGGCGTCTCGCTCACCGGCCCGACCCGCGGCCTCACCAAGCAGTTCCTGACCGTGCCGCTCGGCGCGGAGACCTGCGGCCCGGTCGTCCAGGACCGCCACATCCTGGTGGCCGTGCAGCACCCCGGCGAGGTCGACGGCGCGACCGCCGAGACCCCGGCCTCGCAGTGGCCCGACGGTCCTGAGGGGGCGCTCCCCCGCCCGTCCGTGGTGAACGTGGTCAAGGAGCGCTTCGGCAGCATCGGCTGCTAAGCGGCGCAAGGCGAAACGGGGCGACCATCGCTGGTCGCCCCGTTGTTCGTGTCGGACTATGAGCCGCTGCGGCCGTGGACGACGAGCGCCCAGGCCAGGGCGAGCAGCGACAGGAGCGAGGCGACGCCCCGCACGGTGTTCCAGGCGATCCAGCGCGATTCGATGCTCGCGCGGAGCGCGGCGGGGTCGGCGATCGCGGCCGGGTCGCCCGCGGCTTCGAGGCGGTCGTTCATCGGCACGTTGACCGCGATGGTGCCGATGAACATGACCAGGGCCAGGACGAGGGCGAGCAGCAGCCACGGGGACGCGGCGCGGTCGCCGGAGAACCAGTTCAGTGCGAGCGCGGCGGCCGTGAAGAGCACCGAGCCGAGGAACGCCGTCATGAACCAGCCGTTGAGGATCACGCGGTTGATGCTCTGCATCCCGGCGATCCAGCCGCGGTCGTCGAGGATCTTGAGGCCGGGCATCACCGCGTACGAGAACCCGGTGAAGAGCCCCGCCACGAGGCCGACGCTGAGCACGGACGCGAGGAGCGAGAGGAGCTGGAGGAGTCGCAAGGGGCTATGCCTTCCGGTAGGTCTGGACGACCGCCCCCGAGTCGAAGGCGCGGTTTTCAACGAGCGTAAAGCCCAGCGGCGCGTAGTCACCCGCGAACATGGGGATGCCCGCGCCGAAGAGCACCGGGTAGCGCTTGACGACGATCCGGTCGATCTCCGCCGCCAGGGAGGCGGCGAGGCGGCCCCCGCCGCACAGCCAGATGCCCAGGCCCGCTTCGGCTTTGAGACCGCGGACGAATGCGGCCGGAGCGGCGGCGACCGCCGTGACGTCCGGGGAGTCCACTTCGCCCGCGGCGGTGAACACGTACTGCCGCAGGTGGGCGTACGGGCTGGGGGTGCGGCCGGCCCGATAGGTGGCCGCGCCCATGAGCACGGTGTCGAACTCCCGGTTCGGCGCGCCGGCGAGGCCGGCGGCCTCGCGGAATGCGGTCGGGACCGTCTCCGGCCGCAGCCCGTTCATCGCGGCCGCCACGTCGAGTTCCATGGGCAGGCCGTCGAACTCCCCGCGCGGCCCGGCGATGTAGCCGTCCAATGAGGATCCGACATAGTAGGTGAGTTCGCGCATAGGCTACGCCTTCCGGTAGGTCTGGATCGACGCCCCGGATTCGAGGGAGCGGTTCGATTCGAGGGTGAACGCCGTCGGCCGGTACGAACCGGCGAACATGGGGATGCCGCCCCCGATGAGGACGCGGTAGCGCTTGACGACGATCTCGTCGATCTCGTCGATGAGCGCGGCGGCGAGCTTGCCGCCCCCCGCGAGCCAGATCCCGCCGCCCTCTTGGGCTTTGAGGTCGCGCACGAAGGCGAGCGGGTCGGTGCCGACGAAGGTGACGCCGGGGTCGGTGTCCGCGCCGAGCGTGGTGGTCACGACGTACTGGTCCAGGTGGGCGTACGGGCTGGTGATGCCGAGCTTGAGGCCCGGGTCGTAGGTGCCCCGGCCCATGATGACGGCGTCGAAGCTGCGGTTCGGGGCGTCGGCGACGCCGAGCGGCTCGCGCACGTGGGTCGGGATGGTCTCGGGCCAGTGCTCCTTGATGGCGCCGAGGAGGTCGGGGTCGAGCGGGAAGTCCTCGACCTGGTCGTCCGGGCCGGCGATGTAGCCGTCGATCGTGGCGCCGATGTAGTAGGTGAGCTTGCGGTTCTGCTCGCGCATACACACTCCGTTTGAAGTACTATGAATGAAGTGGTTTGAACTTACCACTACATTCGGAGTGGTGTCAACCGGAGGGTGGAGACGATGCGGCAGAATCCCGAGCGACGGACGGCCCTGATCGACGCGGCCATCGAAGTGCTCGCAGGCCAGGGGGCGCGCGGACTGACGTTCCGGGCCGTCGACAACCAGGCGGGAGTGCCGATCGGCACCGCCTCGAACTACTTCGCGAACCGCGATGCGCTACTGGTGCAAGCGGGTCGGCGGGTGTTCCAGCGGCTCGACCCCGGGGCCGCGGTGATCGGCGAAGCGCTCGCGCTGCCGCGCACGCGGGCTTCGGTGGAGCGGCTCATGCACGAGATGGTCGAGCGGATCACCGGCTTCGGCTCGGGGTTCCTGGCGATGCTCGAACTGCGGCTCGAGGCCACGCGCCGCCCCGAGCTGCGGAAGGTCCTCACCGCGCAGATCCGGGAGAACCTCCAGGCCAACATCGACTTCCACCTCGAGACGGGCATGCCCGGGGACGCCCGGTCGGTCGAAATGCTCTACCTGGCGCTGAACTGGCTCATCACCGAGCAGCTGACGCTCCCGGAGGTGTTCGGGGAGGGGCGCACCAGAGAGCTGGTCACCGTGGCGGTCGACATGATCGTGCCGCCGCGGTGAAGCCGGGGGCGGGGAGTCGGCCGATCACCTCGGTGCCCCCGCCCCGCGGCCACTACGCGTAGGGGTCCTCTTCCTCGTCCTCGGGTCCACCGCCCCAGACGTCCTCGTCCTCGGCGATCCAGAACTGGCGCTCCATCTCCTTGTCGTCCTCCGGGCGCTGCCCGCCGCCGCCGACGGGGCCGCCCATCATGCCGCCGCCCGCGCCGGTGCCGCGTCCGCCCGCACCCGCACCCGCGCCGGCGGCACCGGCCGCGCCCATGGCGCCGCCCATGCCGCGCCCACCGGCGCCCGAACCGAGGCTGCCGCCACGGGTGGAACCGGGGGCCGAACCGCCGCCGGAGCCGCCACCGGAGAGGCCGGACGTGCGTCCGGAGTCGAGCTTGCGCGGACCCGAGCCCGAACCGGAACCCGGACCTGCGCCGAGGCCGGTGCTGCGACCGGAGTCGAGTTTGCGGGGGCCGGACGAGCGCGGCGGGGTGATGCCGCGCGTGCCGCTCGGCTGCGTGACGATCGGGGGCGGCAGGTGGCTGCTGCCCGGGCCGAGGGTGCTGCCGCCGACGCCGGTGGGCGGCAGCGTGGTCGTGCCGCCGCTGGCGAGACCGCCGCTCACGTCGTCGGGGTCGGCGCTGGCGTTCCAAGGGTTGTCGTCGAGCCCGTTCAGGCCGCCCGCGCCCGTGTAGTCGGTCGGCGGCGCGCCGCCGTTCGGCCCGAGGCCGGTGCCGCCCAGCGAGTCCAGGCCCGCGCCGTTGTAGCTCCCGGGCGGGTTCCCGCCGTTGCCGGTGAGGTCGTCGGGGTTGTAGTTGGACGCGAACGGGTTCTCGTCGTTCAGTCCATTGAGGCCGCCGCTGCCGTTCACGTCGCCCGGAAGGTTGCCGCCGTTGTAGCCGGTGCCGTTGAGGCCGTTGGCGTTGAGGCCGCTCGTGTCCGGGTTGCCGCCCAGGCCCTTCAGGTCGGTGGGCGGGGTGATGGAGTCCATGCCGCCGCCGAGGTCGGGCATGCCGCCGCCCCCGCCCGCGTCCAGTTCCGGGGGGTCGAACTTGTCGGTCTCGCCGTCGTTGAAGGCGGTCGGCTCGGCCTTGCGCACGTCGGGCGCGATCTCCTGGACGTGGGCCTCCACGTTCGCGTGCCGCTCGGTCACCTCTTCGTTGACGCGGGCGGACTCCTCCTCGAGCTGCTCGGAGCCCTCCGCCCCCAAGGCGATCAGCTGCTCGTCGGCGTACTCGTCGGCCTTCTTGCGGGCCAGCTCCTCGCCCTTGAGTCCGTCCACTTCGTACTCGGGGTTGGCGTTGACGTACTCGAGCCACCGGTTGTACGTGGTCTCGCGGCCCTCCTGGACCTCGTCGATCACCGTCGGGTCGAACCCGGCGAGCTCGACCGCCTTCTTGATCTCGTCGTTCTTGTGGATCTCGCAGTTCTTGAAGAACGGCGGCCGGATGTGGATCTGGTGCGAGCCGCAGCTGGTGCCCTGCATGTAGAACTTCGGCGCCGGGTAGACGCAGGAGGTGCCGCCCTGCTGGTCGTAGATCTCGGACTGCTTGTCGTCCAAGAGCTTCACGACGCCGCCCTTGCCGTCCTCGCCGGCGATGTCGCCGCTCACCGTCTTGCAGTTCTTGAGGACGGTCTCGGCCTGCTCCTCGAAGGCGTCGAAGTCGTCGCCCTTCCAGAAGCCCGAGAGGGTCGACAGGCCCTCCTTGAGCTTCGGGGCGATCGCCGCGAACGCCTCCTGGAACTCGATCCACTCGTCGCGGATGGTGTCGAGGGCGTAGTCCGCCTCGGGCTGGGGCCGGATCGAGGCGACCATGCTCTTGATGGTCTGGCCCTCGGGGAGCATCATCGTGCCCTCGCGCGCGGCCTTGATGGAGTCGATCTGGTCGGCCCTGGGCACGGCCGACATGAGCTTGACCCAGGCGGGCTCGGCCGGGTCCTCAGTGGCGTTCGTGCACTCGTCGTGGCTGCACTGCGGGCTCACCCGCAGCGAGTTCTGGGCGGTCGTGTAGGAGGCGCCGCTCAGCCCCTCGGCGAGCTTGCCGTAGTCGGTGCGCTCGAACTTTTCCTCTTCGGACATCGGTGGCTACTCGCTCTCGACCTCGAGGTGAACGGTGTGGTGGGGGCGCGGCCGGTCAGAGGAGCGAGTCATAGCCGTCCATCTCGTCCGCGGCGGTCTGGTCCGACTCCTCGGCGAGGTCGGCGGAGTCGTTGAGGGTCTTGATCATCCCGTGCAGGGCCTCGCGGAGGTCCTGCAGATTGTCCCAAGTGGTCTGATGGAACGTCTCGTAGTTCGTGCGGGCGGTCGCGGAGGCGTCGAGCTGCCCGAAGGCGGGCAGGAGGCCCAGCCGCTGGCCGTTCTCCATGCGCGGGATGAGGGATTCGAGGAGGTCGAGCTGCTCGCGGACGACGGTCCGGTACTCCTCGAGCGCTTCGGTGTCGATGACGCGTTCGGCCATTGAGGTCGCCTATCCGTTGATGATGCGCGCTCCCACGCCTGCGCCGGTGCTGTCTCGGCGCACGCCGGTGAGCGCTCTCTGGGTGGCGCGCCCGCGAAGGGTTGGATTCGCTGGCGCGCGCAAGAGCGGAGATGGCGCCAATGATAAGCACACCTTTCCGAATCCCGCGGTTCGGCACCCCTCGCCCCGAATATCCGTAATCGCTTGGACACCAAGGCGTTTCCAAGCTCTCGGCGGGGTTGAGCAGCGCGGACGCGAAACCGCCGCCCGCGCGGGCGCGGGCGGCGGCCTCCGGATCCGAAGGAGTGCTTACGGATTCGTTATGAGAACTTCATATTCGAACGCGTTCCGCATCCCGGTGGTTCACTGCTTCACCGCCCCCGCGACGAGACCGGACTGCCAGTACCGCTGCAGGAACAGGAACGCGATCACCAGCGGGATGATCGACAGCAGCGAACCGGTGATCACCAGCGGGACGAGGTCGCCGCTCGAGCCGCCCGCCGCGGCGGCCTGGCCCTGCCAGCGCGCCAGCCCCACGGTGATCGGGTACAGCTCGGGGTCGTTGAGCATGATGAGCGGCAGGAAGTAGTTGTTCCAGGTGTGCACCAGGGCGAACAGCAGGACCGTCGCGAAGCCGGGCGCGAGGAGGCGCAGCACGACTTGGAAGAAGATCCGGAACTCGCTCGCGCCATCGATGCGGGCGGCCTCGAGCAGGCTGTCGGGCACCGAGGCCTCGACGTAGACGCGCATGAGGAGCAGCCCGAACGGGTTGACGAGCGAGGGCAGGATGATCGCCCAGGGCGTGTCGGCGAGGCCGATCTCGCTGAACACCAGGTAGGTCGGGATCGCGAGTGCGGTCGTGGGGACCATGACCGCGCCGAGGACGACCATGAACATGGTGCGGTCGCCTTTGAAGCGGTACTTGGAGAAGCCGTATCCGGCGAGGGCGGCCAGGAGCGCGCCGCCGCCCGCGGCGGTGACCGCGTACAGGAGGGTGTTCCACAGCCACCGGAGGAAGACGCCGTCGTCCTGGGTGAGCGTGAGGCTGATGTTCTCGATCAGGTGGAAGTCGCCGGAGAACCAGAGTCCGAAGGTGGAGAACAGGTCCTCGCTGGTCTTGCTGGAGGCGACGACGAGCCAGAACAGCGGGAGCAGGAAGTAGGCCGCGGCGGCGAGCATGCCGATGGTGAGGACGGTGCTGCGCTTCGGCTTGCGGGGGCGCGGCTTGCTGATCGTGGTCATCGCCGGCTCCTGCGGTCGGTGGCGAACATGAACGCGTACGAGCCGGCCAGGATGACCAGGCCGAGCACGAACGAGACGGCGGCGGCGTAGTTGTACTCCTGGCCCACGAACGCGAGGTTGTAGGCGTAGAGGTTGGGCGTGTAGGCCTCGTCGATCACGGTGGGCGCCAGGGACTGCATGAGCTGCGGTTCGTTGAACAGCTGGAGGCTGCCGATGATGGAGAAGATCATGCAGACGGCGAGCGCGCCTTTGAGGGCGGGGATCTTGATGCTCCAGGCGATGCGCCACTGCCCCGCGCCGTCGACGGCGGCGGCCTCGTAGATGTCGGCGGAGACCGAGCGGAGCGCGGCGTAGAGGATCACCATGTTGTACCCGGTGAACTCCCAGAACACGATGTTGGCGAGGGAGCCGAGCATGAGGCGCTCGCTGAGGAAGTCGGGCGCGCTGAGACCGACGGCCGCGGTGAGTTGCGCGAAGGGCCCGAAGTCGGGTCCGTAGAGGAAGCCCCACATGAGGGTCGCGATGACGCCGGGGACGGCGTACGGGACGAAGATGCCGAGCCGGGTGGTCCGCTTGAGGCGGGTGAGGCCGGTGTCGAGCGCGAGCGCGAAGGCGAGCGCGGCGACGAGCATGATCGGGACCTGGATGAGGAAGAAGAGGCAGACGCGGGCGATGCCGGTCCACAGCTGCTCGTCGCCGAACGCGCGGGTGTAGTTCTCGAGGCCGACGAAGACGTTGCCGCCCACGAGCTGTTCGCGGAAGAGGCTGAAGTAGGCGGCGTAGAGGAGCGGGAGGGCGAACATCGCGAGGAACACGATCATGAACGGGGCCACGAACATGTACCCGGCCAGGCCCCTGCGGCCTCGGCGGAGCCTGCGAGCCGTGAACGGGCGCGGTGCGCCCGGCCGGCGGGTGCGGGTGTCGGTCATGGCTGCCTCACCGTGAATCCCTGGTATTCGGCGTACTCTGCGATGCGCTGCTGCCACGCCTCCATGGCGGCGACGGCGTCGGTCTTCTCGGCGACGGCCGTGCCGACGGTGGCGGTGAAGTCGGCGTAGACCTTGTCCTGGAACGGGGCCCATTGGAAGCCGGGGTCGACGGTCTCGCCGATCTGGGCGAAGAGGCCGTTGACCTCCTGGCCGCCGTAGAAATCGAGCCGCTGGCCGGTGAAGGCGGGGTCGTCGAGGATCGCCTTGGTGGGCGGGTAGAGGAACTGCTCGTTCGCCATGGTCGCGGTCGACTCCGGGTCGGTGTTGACGAACTGGGCGAAGACGGCGGCGGCGATCGGGTTGCGGGTGGTGGCCATGACGGCGGAGGTGGAGCCGCCCCAGTTGGACGAGACCTGCTGCCCCGCTTCCCATTGCGGGAGCGGTGCGACGCGCCAGCGGCCGGCCGTGGAGGCGGCGGCGGACTGGAGGAAGGTCGGAGCCCAGGCGGGGGCGACCCAGGTGGCGTACTTGCCTTTGTTGAGGGCCTGGTACCACTGGTCGTTGAAGTCGGCGTCGACCGAGATGAGGTCCTGTTCGGACAGGTCGCCCCAGTAGCGGGCGACCTTCTCGGCCTCGGGCGAGGTGAGGTCGACGTTGAGGTCGGGGCCTTCGGAGCCGCCGAACGGGTCGGCGCCGGCCTGCCAGAGCATGGCGGCGAAGAACGCGCCTTGGGAGGGCGCGAAGTTCGTCAGGTAGACCTCGGGGTCGGCCGCGCGCAGTGCGGCTGCGGCGGCGGCGAAGTCGTCCCAGGTGGCGGGCACGTCGATGCCGTGGGCCTGGAAGAGGTCCTCGCGGTAGAGCATGCCCATGGGGCCGGTGTCCTGCGGGATGGCCCAGACCTCGCCGTTCGCGCCGGACACCTGGGACCAGGCGAACTCGACGAACTGGTCGCCGATGTCATTGGCGCCGTATGGGGCGAGGTCGAGCAGGTCGTCGGTGATGACGAAGGACGGGATCATCTGGTATTCGAGCTGGGCGATGTCGGGGGCGCCGTTCCCGGCGCGCAGCGCGGTGCGGAGCTTGGCGTAGTGCGGGTTGCCCTGGCCGGCGTTGACGACGTCCACTTTGACCTTCGGGTAGACCTGGTGGAAGCGCTCGACCTCTTTCTCGATGCCGGGCACCCAGGTCCAGAAGTTCAGCTCGGTGGGCGTGTCCATGGCCTCGTCGATCTGCGCCCGGGTGACGTTCGCGGGCGGGTCGACGGTGTGCCTGCCGCAGGCCGCGAGCGCCAACGGGCTCGCGAGGGCGGCCGCGAGGCCGCTCCTGCGACTGAAACGGGGATGCATCCGACATCGGTCCTTCCTGTTGCGCGCCAGTGCGGTTCAGGATTCGCCAGCTGGCACTACTCGGTGAGGGGCGGTGCGGTGGAGGCGCGGACGACGAGGCGCCGGCGCGGTGCGGCCGGCGTCGCCTCCTGCGGCGCGGCCCCGGGCAGGAGCCGCAGGAGATGCTCGAGGGCGTGGGTCGCGTCGCCTTCGAAGTCCTGCTGGACGGTGGTCAGCGGCGGGGTGAGGTAGGCGGCGGCGGGGATGTCGTCGAAGCCGACGAGGGAGACGTCCTCGGGGACGCGCCGCCCGGCTTCGTGGAGCGCGCGGGCGAGCCCGATCGCGGTGTCGTCGTTGGCGCAGAACACGGCCGTGGCCTCGGGCGGCAGGAGGCGCCCGGCGGCGTACCCGCCCGCGGGGGTCCAGTCGCCCTGCAGGGGCGGGGGCGGTTCGATGCCGCGCGCCCGGTGGGCCTCGGCCCAGCCCTCGCGGCGCTCGCGCCCTTCCCACCAGTCCTGGGGCGCGGCGATGTGCCACACCTGCCGGTGGCCGAGGTCGAGCAGGTGCTCGACGGCCTCGCGGCAGGACGCGGCGGTGCGGCCGCGGGTGAGGGCCACGTGCTCGGCGGGGAGGCCGGCCGCCTCGCCGAGGCTCACGATCGGCACGCCGGCGTCGGGGCGCAGATGCTGGCCCTCGTCCTTGGGCTCGGAGAGGATGATGCCGTCGACCCCTTGGGCGAGCAGCCAGTCGACGGACTCCTGGACCGCCTCCGGCCGGCCCTCGGTGGTGTTGGCGACCATGAAGGAGAGCCCGGCGGCGCGGGTGGCGCGCTCCAGTGCCACGAGCATCGAGGCGGGGCCGTAGAGGGCGGAGCCGAGGGAGACGACGCCGATGCGCTTGAAGCGGCCCGTGATGAGCGCGCGGGCGGCGGTGTTGGGGCGGAAGCCGAGCTCGGCGGCGGCGCGGAGGACCTTCTCGCGCAGCTCCTCGCTCACGTACCGCTCGTTGTTGACGACGCGGGAGACGGTCTTCTGCGAGACCCCGGCCAGCCGTGCCACGTCGGTCATGCCGGGCGGCCTGCGCCGGGCGTCGTCGACGCCCTCGGGCGTGATCGGGGGGGTCATAGGGCTCCAAAACGGGTCTGACTACGCTGTCAGGCGCAACCTACGCCACGTTTCGGAGCCCTGTCAAGTTCCGCCGCCTAGTGCCCGTCCGGTGCATCAGGGAGCGGCGGAAGTCCGTTGTCCGCTCGCAAGGCGGAAGACGCTCCCGATACCGGGGTGGTATCGGGAGGCCCGACAACGCGGCGGGCGGGCGAACGGGCCGGACAGCGACCGGTCTGATTCGCAGGACCGGCCCTAGATCGCGCCGACCAGTTCCGGCAGAGCCCCGTCGCGCGCGAACACCGGGATCACCTCGATCGGGGCCTCGGCGTCGATCCACTGCCCGCCCTCGTGCACCGCACCGGAATGGAGGTCGGTCCAGGACGCGCCCTGCGGGAGGTAGACGCGGCGCGCGGTCGCGTCCGCCTCGACCACCGGGGCCACGAGCAGATCGGGGCCGAACATGAACTGGTCGGCCAGGTCCCAGCAGACCGGGTCGGCCGGGAACTCGTGGAACACGCCGCGCATGACCGGCTGCCCCGCCTCGTGCGCCTCGGCCATGAGCCGCCGCGTGTACGGCCGCATCGCCTCGCGCAGCCGCACGTACCGCACCAGGATCTCGTACACGTCCTCGCCGAAGCTCCACAGCTCGTTCGGCGCGCCCGTGCCGCAGCGGTCCGAACCGTCCGCGGCCTTGACCTGCTCGCCGGGCTGGCGGTCGCCGTGCATCCGCATCACCGGGCAGAACGCGCCGAACTGGAACCAGCGCACGAGCAGTTCGAGGAACGCCGGCTCGTTGACGTTCCCGCCCCAGAACCCGCCGATGTCCGTGGTGAACCACGGGATGCCCGCCACGCCCATGTGGATCCCCGCGGTGATCTGCCGGCGGAAGTCCTCGAAGGACGATTGGATGTCGCCCGACCACACCAGGGCGCCGTAGCGCTGGCTGCCCGCCCAGGCGCAGCGCACGAGGTTCACGACCTCCTCCTGGCCGGCGGCCCGCTGGCCTTCGTAGAACATGCGGGAGAACGCCTGCGGGTAGACGTTGCCGACCTCGACGTTCGGGCCGGCGTGGTAGCGGTAGTTGTCGAAGTCGTAGACCCCGTACTCGGGTTCGGCCTCGTCGAGCCAGAAGACCTTGATGCCCAGGTCGAAGTAGTTGCGCTTGAGGATCTCCCAGGCCCGCTCGCGGGCGCGGGGGTTGGTGGCGTCGAGGAACATGCTCGGGCCGAGGAAGCCCATCTGCACGTCGAGGCCGCGTTCGGTGCGCACGAGCAGGTTGCCCTGCTTGAACTCGTTGAAGTTCTCCGACTCCAGCGAGACCTGCGGCCACACCGAGACCATGAGCTCGACGCCCATCTCCTTGAGCTCGGCCACCATCGCGGCCGGGTCCGGCCAGAACTCCTCCTCGAAGCGGAAGTCCCCCATCTTGGGCCAGTGGAAGAAGTCCGCCACGATCACGTCGAGCGGCAGGCCGCGCCGCCGGTACTCGCGGGCCACCTCGAGGAGCTGCTCCTGGTTCCAGTACCGCAGCTTGCACTGCCAGTAGCCCAGGCCGTACTCGGGCATCATCGGCGCGTGCCCGGTCGCGTCGGCGTACGCGGCGCTGATCCGGGCGGGGGTCGGGCCCGCCGTGATCCAGTAGTCGAGCTGCTGCGTGGCCTCGGCGATCCACTCGGTCCGGTTGGCCGCGAACGAGGCCGAGCCGATCGCGGGATTGTGCCACAGGAAGCCGTACCCCGCGCTGGAGACCACGAACGGCACACTCGCCTGCGAGTTGCGGTGCGCCAGTTCGAAGGTGGAGCCCTTCACGTCCAGGATCGCCTGCTGGTACTGGCCCATGCCGTACAGCTTCTCGCCCTCGACCGGCTCGAACGCGGCCCGCAGGCGGTGCGCGCCGCCGGGCAGCGGCCGGAACTCGCGGGCGGCGAGCTTGAGCGAGCCGCCGCTGCCGAGTTCGCGCAGCAGCGTCTCGCCAGCGGCGTCGCGGAACTCGACCGTGCAGTAGAAGCGCTCGTAGCCGGTCTGCCAGTCGCGGCCGCTGTGCGCGGTCATGACGACCGTGATCGCGCCGTTCGCGAGCGTCGCCGTGTCGCCGTCCACAGTGATCTCGACGTCCACGGGTTCGGGTTCGAGGAGGGCGAAGTCGGTGTCCAGCACCTCGCCCGCGCGGGTGCTCCGGACCCGCAGCGAGTCGCGGCCCCAGGCCTGCACGACGAGCGTCTCGCCGTCCCCGCGCCAGGTGATGGCGTCCTTCGCCGTCTCGAAAAGCTGCATAGGGGTCTCTCTCCTTAGTGCGGGCGACTCGCGCCGCGAACCGGTTCGCGGGGAATCATGCCAAGAGTTCCGGCCGCCGTCAAGCAAGGGTTCAGTCGGCGGGAGCGACGCTCGACCGCCGGTCGAGGCGGGGCGTGACGAGGCGCTTCACGGCGGGCGAACCGGGCGCCGCGATGCGCTCGCACAGCACGTCGACGGCCGCCTCGGCCACGGCCGTCGGGTCCGACTCGACCGCCGTGTACGAGAGCACGTAGAGCCGCGCCAGCTCCGCCGAGTGCAGCGAGACCACGCTCCGGTCGGCGGGCACCGCGAGGCCGAGGTCGCCGAGCACGAACGGCAGCATGGCGACGGCGGCGTCGTTGTGGATCAGGAGGGTCCGCGGCAGCGCCGGGTCCTGGAGCGCCGCGCGCAGCGTCTCGCGCACCTGCTCGGGGCCGACCGGGACCGGCACCTGCACCAGGCGCAGGCCCCGCTCGGCCGCGCGGCGCAGCGCCGCCCGCTCGAACCGGGTCGCATAGGTCGAGCCGCCGGTGTACAGCTCCTCGGGCCAGCGCACGAACATCGCCTCCCGGTGCCCGGCGTCGGCGAGGTGGTCCACGAGCAGGCGCGCGGCGGCCGCGAAGTCGAGGTCGACGGCGTCGGTCCCGCGCGCGTCCCCGGGGTTGCCCACGAGCACGGCCGGGTAGCCGGAGCGGCTGATCGGCTCCAGGCGCGGGTCGTCGTCGAGCACGTTGAGGAGGATGAGGCCGTCCACCCGGCGGCCCGCGATGGCCTGGCGGACCGCTTCGGCCCCATCGGCTTCGGTGAGGAGCATGACGGCGTAGCCGCGCTCGCGCGCGGCGTCGGAGAAGGCCACGAGGTAGGTCGCCAGCGCGGGGCTGAACTCGGCCTCGTGGAAGCGGACGACGACGCCGAAGGTCATGGTGCGGGAGGTCGCGAGGGCTCGGGCACCGGTGTTCACCGTGTAGTCGAGTTTGGCGATGGCCGCTTCGATGCGGGCGCGCGTCTCGGGGGTGACGAACTTGCGCCCGGTGAGCACGGACGAGACGGTGCTGCGCGAGACGCCGGCCTCGCGCGCCACGTCGCCGATCGTCGCCACGCTCGCTCTCCCTTCGGGGGTCGGTCCGGGCGAGTGTATCGCCTGGTGGCGGCCGGGATCCCGGGCGCCTCCGCCAGCCGGTCGGACAGCGGGTCGAAGTCGGTGCCGGTGCGCATGCCGCCGGCGTTGCGGTCCCCTGAGGTGCGGCGCCCCGAGCGGCGGATATCGACATGGCGCGCTCGACCGCCCGGAGCCGATCGGGGCTCCGGGCGGTCGCGGGGGTCAGGTCAGGCGGAACGTGGCGTCCGTGCGGTCCTGCGCCGTGGCGGTCGTTTGGAGGTTGGCCAATCCTCCCGAGGCGCGGATGTACCGGCCCGGGAAGTTGAACGATTCGAAGGAGACCGCGCCCGCGTCGGCGAGCCCGCTCCGCTGGAAGAAGCTCGCGTCCGAGTCGTACACCGAAGAGCCGTCGTCGGCCTCGATCCACAGCTCGTAGTTCTTGTGGCGCACATAGCGGCCGGGGAAGTTCGCCGACTCGAGCGAGACCGTCCCCGAACCGGCCAGGCCCGGCACGATCCGGAACTGCGAATCGGCCAGCATGGCGACGGCGGTGCCCGCCCGGACCCGGTAGTCGTAGTGGTTCAGGTAGGCGCCGGCCTGCCCGTACAGGGCGAACCGGTACGGCGTGGCGCCCGCGGCGACCGGGATGCCGAAGTCCGGCGTGCCGTCCGCGCGCCAGTAGACCTTCTGGACCCTGGTGTGCCGGTTGGGATCGTAGAGCGGATCGCCGCTGATGGCCTTGTAGGGCCGGGCGTGGTAGACGAGGATGTCGCTCTGCCCGTCCTCGGAGACCGTCCAGGAGTTGTGGCCCGGACCGTACTGGCCCGTCGCGTCGCTGCTGCGCAGCACCGGCTGCGCGCTCTTCGTCCACGAGGCGGCGTCGAGGAGGTTCGCGCCCGACGAGGCGCTCAGGAGCCCGACCGCGTAGTTCGCGTCGGTGGCGCTGGCGGAGAAGGTCATGAAGATCCGGCCGTTCCGCGTCACGACCGACGGGCCTTCGTTCACCTTGACCCCGACCGTCTCCCACGCGTGGGTCGGCTTGCTGATGCGCACCGGCGTGCCGGTGATGGTCCACGGGCTCGTCATCGCGGCCAGGTACAGGCTGGTGCCCGAGCCGAGTTCGGGGTCGCTCTGGGCCCAGCAGAGGTAGCGGGTCGAGCCCTGGGTGAACGTGGTCGCGTCGAGCGAGAACGAGTCGCGCGGCGTGACGATGCGGCCCTTCTCGGTCCAGGTGCCGCTCATCGGGTTCGCGCTGGCGTTCTCGAGCACGTACATGCGGATGGCCCACTTGTCCTCGGCGCGCCCGGCCGCGAAGTAGATGTACCACTTGCCGTTCACGTGGTGGATCTCCGGCGCCCAGATGTGCGCGCCCATTTCGCCGGTGGCGTGCTTGGTCCAGATCGTGGCCTCGGCGGCGGTCGCGAGCCCCTGCAGGGTGGTCGCGCGCCGCAGGATGATGCGGTCGTAGGCGGGGACGCTCGCGGTGAAGTAGTAGTACCCGTCGGTGTGCCGCCAGATGTGGGGGTCGGCGCGCTGCTCGATGAGCGGGTTGACGTACCGGACGGCGGGGGTGTCGGCGGCCTGGGCGGTGCCGGGGGCGAAGGCGATGCCGGCGGTGGAGGCGGCGGCCACTCCGGCGGCCTGGAAGAGCCGGCGGCGGCTGAGCGGCGGATGCTGCATGAGGGGCTCCTTGGGGATCTTGGTTTGTGACCGGTAACAAATGTGCGGTCAGACTAACCGGGCCTCCCCCAAAAGTCAACGATATCGATCCGTCGATATCAACGGCCGCGGAGACCTGGCGCCTCCGGGGAGGCGCCAGGAGCGGCTACCAGCGGTCGTGGACCTGGGCGCGGATCTTCGCGTCGTAGAGGTCGCGCACGGCGGCGAGCGTCGATTCGGGCAGCGGCGCGAGGTCGGCGGCGGCGGCGTTCGCCCGCGCCTGCTCGGGGTTGCGGGCGCCGGGGATCACGGTGGAGACACCGGGCTGCTGGATGAGCCAGCGCAGCGCGGTCTGCGCCGGGCTCGCGCCTTCCGGTGCGAGCGCGGCGAACTCGACGGCGGCTTCCACGCCGGTGGCGTAGTCGACGCCGGAGAAGGTCTCGCCCTGGTCGAAGGCCTCGCCGTGGCGGTTGTAGGTGCGGTGGTCGTTCGCGGCGAACTCGGTGTCCTTCGTGTACTTGCCCGAGAGCAGGCCCGAGGCGAGCGGCACGCGCGCGATGATCCCGACGCCGGCCGCCTCGGCGGCGGGCAGGACGGCCTCGAGCGGCTTGAGCCGGAACGGGTTGAGGATGATCTGGACGCTGGCGGTGCCGGGCCGCGCGATCGCGGTCAGGGCCTCGTCGCAGGTCTCGACGCTGACGCCGTATGCGGCGATGCGGCCCTCGTCCACGAGGGTGTCGAGCGCGTCGAAGACGGCGTCGGAGCTGTAGACCGCAGTGGGCGGGCAGTGGAGCTGGACCAGGTCGAGGCGGTCGACGCCGAGGTTGGCGCGGGACCGGTCGGTCCAGGCCCGGAAGTTGCCGAGCGTGTAGAGGGCCGGGTCGAGGGCGACGCGGCGGCCCATCTTGGTGGCGACCAGGACCTCGGCGTCGGGGCGCTCCTTGAGGAAGCGGCCGATCAGCTGCTCGGAGCGGCCGTCGCCGTAGACGTCGGCGGTGTCGAAGAAGGTGACGCCGGCCGCGACGGCCGCCTCCAGGACGGCGAGCGCGTCCGCTTCCCGCACCTCGCCCCAGTCGGCGCCGAGCTGCCAGGTGCCGAGGCCGACCACTGACACCGTCTGGCCGCTCCGGCCGAATGCGCGCTGCTCCACTGTTCCCCCCGAGTCGTCGTGCTTGCGGGGCCAGTCTAGGGCTCGGCGAGCGGGGCCGGTGAGGGTCCGGGCCACGTCGTCGGGGGCGCCGGTTCGCGGGCGCGGCGGCGTATAGTCGCCGTCGTGCGCTACTACGTTCAGTTTCCTGCGGGAACAGGCGAATTGGTCGCGGCGTCGATCGGTTCGCACGTAGATCGGCCCGAGATCGTCTACGCCGACGACAGCTCGCTGATCTTCGAGTCGGACAGCGGCTACGAGCAGGTGGTGCGGATCCCGTTCGTGAAGAACTCGTTCTCGGTGATCGCGGACGTGGAGCGGCGCGACCTCGACCGGGGCGTCATGGAGCTGGCCGAGAGCCTGCGCTACGACGGGCTCGCCGCCCGGGCCGACACGTTCCGGGTGATGTTCCATGTGGACGGCGAGCTGATCGCCGTGGGCTCCAGGGCGAAGCGCGCGCTCGAGACCGAGATCGCGTACGCCTCGGGGCAGCGCATGGTCGGGCGCGGCTCGGGCGAGGAGTACTGGGTGGTGGGCCGGACCGACTTCGACTACCTGATGCTGTGCCGCCGCCACATCCGGCCGAAGCGCTCGTCGAAGGCGGCGGGGGCGATCTCCCACGAGCTGTCGTCGTTGCTCGTGGCCGCGTCGGAGCCGCGGGCCGACGACGTGTTCCTCGACCCGTTCGCGGGTTCGGGCTCGTTCCCGCTCGCCCGGATGTCGTTCCCGGCGCGGCGGATCGTGTATTCGGACGCGAACCTCGAACGGCTGCAGGGGGATTTCCCGGCGGGGATCCGCGACGGGATCGAGTTCCTGGACGAGGACGCCTTGGCGTTGCCGTCCTTTCAGGATGGTGAAGTGGACGTGATCGTCACCGATCCGCCGTGGGGCGAGTACGAGGACCTGCCGCTGGCGCTGCCGGAGTTCCTGGGCGCGATGGCGCGCTCCTTCGACCGGGTGCTCGACGCGCGCACCGGGCGGTTCGTGCTGCTCATCGCGCGGATGGCGGCCGAGGAGGCCGATCGGGCGCTGCGGGCGAACCGCATCGCGATCGCGTCGGAGCACGAGGTGCTGGTGAACGGCCACCCGGCGACGGTCTTCGTGGGCGGCCGCGAGGCATGACGGGCTGCCCGTCGTCCACCGCGCCGAAGAACGCGGCGTGGTCCCGGCGGTGCAGACGGGCTGGAAGACTGCCGGTGCTCCTTGAAGAAGGTCCGGTTCGCGGCTCCGGCGGTCTGCCGGAGCCGCTCGGTGATCAGCGGGTCGCCCCAGGCGGTCTCGCCGCCCGGCGCGTCGAGGTGTCGCCGATGTTCCAGCCGGGCAGCATGGCCTGGTCCATGGCCGGAGCCGACCCGGTGGGCGGCTCGCTCGTGGGCGGGGTGGTGGGCTCGCCGACGCTGCCGTCGCAGACCCTCCCGTTGAGACGGAACTCGGCGGGATGGGTGTTGACTCCGGCCCAGTAGCCGTTGAACCCGAACGAGGTGGAGGCGCCGGTGGCGATCTCGGCGTTGTAACCCAGGTTCTCGGCGACCACGGTCTCGCCCGTAGTCGTGTACTTCGCGTTCCACATCTGCGTCACGTGCTGGCCTTCGAGCCAGACCCATTCGAGGTCCCAGCCGTCGATCGGCTCGCCGAGGTTGATCACCTTCACGTCGGCGGTGAAGCCGCCCGGCCACTGGCCGGTGACGTTGTACTCGACCTCGCAGCCTTGGGCGGCTTGGGCGCTGACGGCCCCGAGGAGGCCGGCGGTCAGGACGGCGGCGGCCGACGCCGCGATCGCGCCGAGGCGCAGCCGTCGTCTACGCACAGTGGTCGGACTCATGTGGAGTCTCCTTGCCGGGGAGCGGGATTCTCGAAGGGGGGCGGCGAAGTCGCTGGGGAATCGGGGTCGATCGCTGCCACCACAGACTAAGTTCGCAGTCCACAGTGTGTCAATCGATCGATCTGCTCTTCGCTATCGCCAGGAGTCGAGGCGTTCGCGGACGGCGTGCGGCGAGGCCGCGTGGGCGTCCATGCCGGACCAGGGGTCGGCCTTGCGGGCGAGGCGGCGGCGAATGGAGGCGATCGTGAACGTGTCCGGGCCGGTGCGGCCCAGTTCGCTCCAGTCGAGGGGCGTGGCGACGGTGGCGCCGGGGCGGGCGCGCAGGGAGTAGGGCGCGATGAAGGTCTGGGAGCGGCCGTTGCGGTTGACGTCGAGGAAGATGCGGTCGCCGCGGCGGTGCTTGCGCTGGGCGGTGGTGAGCCGGTCGGGGTCGTCGGCGGCGAGCCGGTCGGCGAGGTCCCCGGCGAGGTCGCGCACGAACCGGTAGTCACCGCCGCGGTCGAGCGGGGCGACGACGTGGAAGCCGCGCCCGCCCGTGGCCTGCAGGTACGGGGTGAGCCCGGCGTCGGTGAAGAGGTCGCGGGCGCGGCGGGCGACCGACCGCAGCTCGGCCACCGTGACGCCGTCGGGCGGGTCGAGGTCCATGACGAGCCGGTCGGGGCGGTCGAGGTCGACGGTGGTGGCCGTCCAGATGTGGAACTCGATCGTGCCCAGGTTCGCCAGGTAGAGCAGGGACGCCGCGTCGTCGCAGACGACGTACTGGATGCTGCCCTCGCTGCGGCGGTGCGGGACGTCGACCGTCTCGATCCACTCCGGGAAGTGGCCGGAGGTGTCCTTCTGGAAGAACCCCTCGGTCGCGATCCCGTGCGGGTAGCGGCGCATCGTCAGCGGCCGCCCGTGCAGGTGCGGGAGCATCGACTCGGCGACCGCGAGGTAGTGGACGAGCATGTCGCCCTTGGTCACACCGTTGTCCGGGTAGAGCACCTTGTCGAGAGTGGACACCTTGATGTCCTGCCCGGCCACGTGGATCTGCGCCATCAGACGGTCTCCTTGACGACGTCCTCGGCGGACTTGTCCGTCCGCTCGCCCTGATAGCGCGGGTGGCGCAGCATCCCGTCGGGCGTCCACTCGGTGAACCCCACCTGCACCACCAGCTCCGGCTCGATCCAGTGCGCCCCCTTCTCGCGCACCCGGCCCTCGAACGGGCTCGAGTCCCGCTCCAGACTGTCCATCCGCGCCCGCAGCGCCCGCAAGGTGCGCTCGTCGTAGCCGGTGCCGACCTTGCCCGCGTAGCGGAGCGACCCGCGACCCTCGTGGTAGCCCACGAGCAGCGCCCCGAACCCGGCCCGAGAACCCTGCGGCTCGGTGAAGCCGCCGACCACGAACTCCTGGTCGCGCACGCACTTGAACTTGAGCCAGTCCTTCGAGCGGCCCCCGCGGTAGCGCGAGGCCGCGCGCTTGGCGATGACGCCCTCCCAGCCGCGCCCGCACGCGTCCTCGAAGTACTCCCGCCCGACCGTGTTGCGGTGCGCCGAGTACCGCAGCGGATCGCGGAAGTCGAACGCGCGCTTGAGGAGTCGCTTGCGGTCCCGCAGCGGGAAGCGCGTCAGGTCCTCGCCGCCGAGGGAGAGCAGGTCGAACACGTAGTAGTAGACGTCGACGCCCGTCGCGGCGATCCGCGCGGCGCCGGTGAGATGCATGCGCGCCTGGAGGCGGGCGAAACTCGTCTGCCTGCCGTCGAACGCGACGATCTCGCCGTCCACCGCGAAGTCCGGGCCGCCCAGCTCCGCGAGCGCCTCCACCAGCTCGGGGAAGCTCGCGTCGGCCCGCCGCTCGTTGCGCGACCACAGCTGCACCGCGCCGCCGCCCTCGCGCACCGCCAGCGCGCGCATCCCGTCGAACTTCCGCTCGAAGATCCAGTCGCCGCTGGAGAAGCGGCGCTCGGTGAGCGTCGCGAGCATGAGCGGTTGGAAGCCGGTCACGCGAGGTCCCGGTTGGTGCGGCCGGTGAGCACCGATTCGAGCTGGGTCCTGGCGGGTTTGCGGCGGCGGTCGACGCCTTCGTCGTCGACCTTGACGAGCAGCCAGTTGTCCTCGTCGTCGCCCATGCGGGACAGGGCGAACCCGCCCATGATCTTCTCGCCGGCGAGCCAGACCTTGATGTGGCCGTGCTCGAGGGCCTCCTCGATCGGGACCTCCTTGCCGCGCTTCTCGGTGATGTTCACGTACCGGCCGGTGTCCCAGACGATCACGGTCCCGGCGCCGTACTCGCCGTCGGGGATGCGGCCCTCGTAGTCGGCGTATTCGAGGGGGTGGTCCTCGGTGCGGACGGCGAGGCGCTTGTCGGCGGGGTCGAGCGACGGGCCCTTCGGGACGGCCCAGGAGACGAGCACGTCGTCGATCTGGAGGCGGAAGTCGAAGTGCAGGCGGGTGGCGTCGTGGCGCTGGATGACGAAGAGCTCGCCCACGTCGCTGGCGGCGCGGCGCGCCGCGCGGCCGCCGGCGGGTTCGCTGGACTTGGAGAAGTCGCGTTTCCGGCGGTAGTCGGCGAGCTTGCCACCTCGTGCCATGAGCGCAAGATACCCGAGGGGCGGCCGTGACAAACGAGGAATGATTACGTATCGCACGCGACCCGCCACTCACGGTGGCATGCTGTGGTCATGCCAGGGTCTGTCTGGGACGGGGTCATCGCATTCGGGTTGGTCAGCATCCCGATCCGGCTCCGCGCGGCCACGGGCAGCCACGACCTCTCGCTGCACCAGTACCACGTGTCCGACGGCGGCCGCATCCGCTATGAGAAGGTCTGCGAGCTCGACGGCGAGGCGGTCGAGCCCGACGACATCGTGAAGGGCACCGAGTCCGACGACGGCGACATCGTGCTCCTCGACGACGACGACTTCGCCGACCTGCCCGTGAGCACCTCCAGGACCATCGAGGTCATCGGGTTCATCCCCGCCGAGAAGATCGACCCGATCTTCTACGAGCGGTCCTACTACGCCGAGCCCGGCAAGGCCGCCGCGCGGCCGTACGCGCTCCTGCGCGAGTCGCTCGTCGACGCCGGCCGGATCGCGGTCGTCCGAGTCACCCTGCGGCGGCGCGAGAGCCTGGCCGCGCTCCTCCCCCGTGACGACGTGCTGGTCCTGCACACGATGGTCTGGCCCGACGAGATCCGCGAGCCCGAGGACGCCGGCCTGGGCGGCGAGGCCAAGGCCGCCGAGCTGAAGATGGCGACCGCGCTCATCGACTCGATGGCCATGGACGAGTTCCACCCCGAGGACTACACCGACGACTACCAGGAGGCCCTGTACGACCTCATCGAGGCCAAGTCGCACGGCCGCACCCTCAAGGCGAAGGCCAAGGCGGAGCCGAAGGCGAAGGTCATCGACCTGATGGAGGCGCTGGCCAAGAGCGTCGACCAGGCCAAGTCCGGGTCGGGGCGGCCGGCCAAGCAGGCGGCGAAGCAGACCGCGAAGCAGGCGGCCAAGAAGACGACCGCCAAGAAGACGGCCAAGAAGTCCGCCGCGCGCAAGAAGACCGCGAAGAAGGCCCCCGCGGCAAAGCGCAAGAGCGCGTGACCGACGATGGCCCGCGCCGCCTCACTGGACGCCCGTTACCCGCTGCCGGACTGGACGGTCGACACGGGCTTCAAGCGCGACCTGACGCTCGCGGTCGCCGCGGCCGTCCGCAACGCGGTCCAGGATTGGCCGGACCTCGAAGGGCCGCAAGCGCAGTCGGTCCACGCCGCGCGCGTCACGGCGGCCGCGCGGGCCGCGATCGCGCCGCTGCTGACCTGGCTCGAGGAGAGCCCCGGCGACGGCGTCGGCTACCCCGGCGACCCGCTCGTCTCCTACATCGGGCAGCTCGCCCTGACCCGGCCCGGCGAGGCCCCCGATCCCGGGCACTACCGCGAACTGCTCCGCGACTACAGCCGCCACCTCACTGAGCAGGCCGGGCGCTTCAGCCCCACCCGCACCGATTAATCCGACCTCTGCACCGCCCATTCGCGCGGTTTCGGCACTGAAACGAAGATTCTCCGGCGACTTCCAGGCGTGACGACATCGATACATCTGACTTTAATTTGTTTAATTATCCGATTAAACATTGACTTCCGGAGGTTTTATATCGCAACATGTCAATATCACTATTTCGAACCGAGGGAGGGATTCGATGACCGTCAGCAGCATGCCGGCCCGCTTGGGCCGCCTCGCCCTGATCGTCGCCGTGATCGCCGGGTTCCTGAGCTTCGCCTCGCCGGCGCAGGCCCAGGTCTACTACACCTGCGAGCGGTGGAACAGCTACACCCAGGGATCCTGGACGATCTACAACAACATCTGGGGCGACAACCACGGCTCCCAGTGCCTCACGGTGAACAGCATCAAGTCCTGGTACGTCGACGCCAACCACAGCGGCGGCGGCATCAAGTCCTACCCGAACACCTCGACCAGGCTCCAGACCCCGCTGTCGCAGCTGAACTCGGCGGGCTTCTGGTTCAGCACCAGCTCGGCCGCCGTCGGCGGCAGCGACCACTGGAACTGGACGAGCGACCTCTGGTCGACCAACAACCAGGACGAGATCATGGTCTTCACCGACTGGGCCGGAGGCCCGGCGGGCGGCTGGGGCCGGCAGATCGCCTCCAACGTCACGATCGGCGGCGTCCTCTACGCCTCGGTCTGGCAGGCCGACCCCGGCTGGAACGTCCTGCAGCTCATCCCCGCCGAGAAGCGGACCTCCGGGACCGTCGACGCGGCGGCCGTCTGGCGCTGGGCGGCCTCCCAGAACCTCCTGCGCAACACCACCTTCGACACGATGCAGTTCGGCCTCGAGATCACCTCGACCAGCGGCACCCAGAAGCGCTACTCGCTGAACGCGTACAGCGCCTGGTGGAGCAACACCTCCGGCGGCGGCTCGAGCATCTGACCCCGCTGCAGACGCGCAACGGCCGGCGGCCCATCCGGGCCGCCGGCCGTTTCCCTTGCGTCAGTTCGCCCCGGCCGACTCCACCGCGCGCCTCGCGGTGAACCCGGCCGCCCGCATCAGGTCGAGTTCGCGTTCGGGATTGCGGATCTTCGGACCTTCAGCGGTCACCGGTTCGGGGCGGCGGTGCGACGAGCGCCATGAGGGACGCCGATCCCGAGGAGGCTTTCAAGCGGTATTGAAGACCGCCGGTACGGCCGGCCTTGCGTTTCGCGGTGAACAGGTCGGGGAAGTCGATATCGTCGGTCCATGCTCGCCAGGCCTCGGGACCGGGGAGGCAGGGCCGAAGCACCGGCGGAACCGTCGACACCGCCCCGCCTCAGGGCCGGTACCAGCAGATACCGCCGATGAACGGAGGAAGCGATGCAGGCGATGCAGAAGGTCCGCCATCGTCAAGTCGAGGTTGGCGGCCTGGAGGTGCTCTTCCGCGAGGCCGGTCGCCCCGGTGATCCGACCGTCCTACTGCTACATGGATTTCCGAGTTCATCGCATACCTTCCGCGAGGTCATGCCTGGATTGGCTGATGTCGCCTACGTGATCGCGCCGGATCTCCCCGGATTCGGCATGTCCTCGTCGCCAACCGTCGACAGCTTCGACTACACCTTCGCGAACCTCGCCAAGACGATCGAGAGCCTGCTCGATCGCCTCGGGGTCGACCGCTTTTTCGTCTACTTGCACGACTTCGGTGCGCCTGTGGGCTATCACCTGGCCACCCGCGCCCCCGAACGCATCCGCGGTCTCATCGTCCAGAACGGCAACGCGCACGAGGACGGCCTCGGCGAACAGTGGAACACCGCCAAGGCCTATTGGGCCGACCCGACCGACGAAAAGCGCTCCGAGCTTCCGGACTGGCTGAACTTCGAAGGCACCCGTGACCAGTACCTTTCGGGGCTGCCTGAGCGTCTGCGCGTGCTGCATGCACCCGAGCCGTGGCACCTCGACTGGGAGCGCATGCGACGGCCGGGCAACATCGAGGTGCAATTCGCGCTGTTCGCCGACTACGCCGGCCACGTCGACCGGTTCATGGAACTCGCCGAGTATCACCGGGCCCATCAGCCGCCGGCGCTCGTGCTTTGGGGTTGGCGTGATCCGTTCTTCGATGTCGCTGAGGTTCTCGCCTATCTCCGCGCCCTCGATCGCGTCGATGCGCACGTATACGACGGCGGACACTTGCTGCTGGAAACACATACGCCGGAGTGCGTTGCGATCATGCGGGCGTTCGTGCTCGACAACCTCTACTGATTCGGCACGGAGTGCTCCTGCTTCCCTTGAAGGAATCGGGTTTCCTGCCTATGTGGTCTGTTCGCGGGTGGTGCGGAGTGTGCGTCGGCGTATGCGGCCGATCCGGACCTACCATGGGTCTTCAACCGCAACGTCCCAGAGGAGAACGATGAAGCTCCGGAGGCTCCTGCCGCTCACGCTGGCCACGGTAATCGGCGCCGCATCGACCGCCTGCAGCCCCTCGGAGCCGGTGCCACCAGCCGAGGAGTCGACACCGGCGTCGCCGTCTTCACCCGCGACGTCCGCGGCCGACCCGGTCGCTGTACTGCCGACGGGCGAACCGCAGGTCATCGCGATGAATCTGGACGTTCCGTGGTCGGTGGCGTTCGTCGGCGAGACCGCCCTCATCAGCAGCCGCAATGACGGCGACGTCCTCGAGCTCCTTCCGGATGGCGCCACACGCGTGATCGGCACTGTCGATGGCGTCGTCCACGAAGGTGAGGACGGCCTGCTCGGCCTCGCGGTCGACGACCAGGACCGGCTCTACGCCTACTCGACCGGCGAGGACGGCAACCGGATCGAGCGGTACGGCCTCACTGGTGAACCCGGCTCCCTCGCTCTCGGCGAAGCCGAGATCCTTCTCGAGGGCATCCCTGCCGCGCCCTTCCACGACGGCGGCCGCATCGGGATCGGCCCCGACGGAATGCTCTACGCCACCACGGGCGACGCCGGGAACCGCGAGGACGCTCAGGACCTCGACAGCCTGAGCGGGAAGATCCTGCGCATGACCCTCGACGGTGGCGTCCCCGAGGACAACCCGTTCCCGGGCTCGCTCGTCTACAGCTACGGCCACCGCAATCCGCAGGGCATCGCCTGGGCCGCGGATGGGACCATGTTCGCCGCCGAGTTCGGTCAGGACACCTGGGACGAGCTGAACATCATCGAGCCGGGTGGCAACTACGGTTGGCCCGCAGTCGAAGGGATCGCCGAGCACGAGGACTACATCGACCCCGTCCAGCAGTGGAGCCCTGAAGAGGCCAGCCCCAGCGGCATCGCAGTCGTCGAGGGCACGCTCTTCATAGCCAACCTCCGCGGCGCGGTCCTGCGCGCCGTCCCCGTCGCCGACCCGGGCACCTCGACCGAGCACTACGAAGGCGAGTTCGGGCGTCTCCGCGCGGTCACCGCCTCGCCCGCCGGCGACCTGTGGTTCACCACCAGCAATACCGACGGCCGAGGCGAACCGAGCGGGGACGACGACCGCCTCATCAGCGTCACGGTCGAATAAGGCAAGGCGCGGTCGGGCAAGGCACCCCTTGGTGAGGCGATCCAATCCAGTCTGATCGGTCGAGGCCCGGTCGCTGTGGGCGCGGGATCAGGCAGATTGGCATCGACCTTTATGACTAAATCTCGGGGAGGAACTTCCAGTCCTCAATGAGCTTGTTTCAACGTGCCTGAGGCCTGTTGCAGTGCAACAGATGTCGTGAGGACATGGCAGGTCCTGGCCCAAGACAGCAGGAGAGCCCCTGGTAGAACAGCAGGTGCTGAAATCCGTTGTCTACCAGGAGCTCTCGTGCTTTTCTACCCTGCCGCACTGCCCCTGTCCACCTCGACCCTCAACCGCGTGGCCGGCCTCATCCGCACCCACCGCAAGACCATCGGCTCCCGTTGGCGAGTCCTCGACCCCGGCACCCAGGCACTGCTCACCCTCGCCTACCTGCGTAAAGGCGAAGCACTGCGGAGCCTTGCCGCCGGGTTCGGCATCTCGGCAGCGACCGTATGGCGAGCACCCGCGAGACCATCCTCCTGCTCGCCGCCCGCGCCCCGGGGATCCGCGACGCCCTGCAGCACGCGAACCGCTCCGGTGCGGCGTTCGCGATCCTCGACGGCACCCTGGTCCACACCGACCGCAACCAGATCGACCAGCCCTTCTACTCCGGGAAACACAAGCGGCACGGGATGAATCTCCAGGCCATCGCCGGCCTGTTTTAGTGCCCAATCTCGGTTTGAGTCCTCATTGGACGCAATTAGCTTTGAAACACTCATAAGAGCGCGCTCGTGGTAGCGCCTCTTCTCAATGAGATGGAGGCAGGGTCGCCCCAAGGGGGCGATCACGCTCATAGCCCGGACCTCCACGCAATCCGACGAGCCCAAAACCGCCATGGCCAACCGGATAAACGCGATACAACACGGCCAGATGCCGGGCAAAGGTTAGAACTTCCGATATCATGATCAAGCGGTGCCTCGAAATCCGAAGGCTCGAATGGCTCAAGACACTAGGTGCGCCACGTCCCGACAACGCGTCCAAACCCTGTCGCCGACCTCCGATTACGCCATGAACCCCGACCCTGATCAACAGCACCTGCTCTGGGCCCGCGGGTACCTCTACGCTCGCGAAAGATCGGAGCCGCTCCACCCCTGGTGGCGCTCCCATGAGCTCGGCAGCCGCAAACCCCCCTGCAGCAAGCGCCAGGATGAACAGGTTTGCGCAGGTCAGCTAGAGGTTCGACCTTGAGCTGCATCTGCAACAGCGGCAATACCTGGCGGCGTTTTGAGTTAGTAGTGCTGTACGCTGGCTGAGGCCGCTTTGCGGTGATGTTCGGGACGTGGCGCAGCTTGGTAGCGCACCCGCTTTGGGAGCGGGGGGTCGCAGGTTCAAATCCTGTCGTCCCGACTCTGTGGTGTCTCAAGACATCGGAAACCCTCCGAACCTGCAAAGGTCCGGCCTGTTTTGCTATGCAGGTCTGGTGGGGCCTTTGGGTCGGCCGGTGGGTTGGTAGTCGCGGGCCGGGTCGAGGGTGAGGGCTCTGAGAAGTTCGCCGGTCACCGCGTTGAGGACGCGGATGTCGAGGCCTTCGACGATCAAGAGGACGCGGGTGCCTTCGTGGATGCGGCCGATGCCGATGTGGTGGAGTTTCCCGTTGTGGCGCAGGGTGACCGACCCGGCTTTGTCGATGGTGTCGGTGCGGACGCGGCCAGGAGTGGTGTTGGGGAGGTCGCCGGGGGCGGCTTTGGGTCTGGTGGTGTAGACCGCGGCGGGGGTGGCGCGGTGCGGGAGCGACCGGTGGGGGCGGCGCTCGTTGTATTCCGCGGTGAAGGCGTCGATGAGTGCCTGGAGCTGGTCGAGCGTGGCCGGTTGCGGGACTTGCGCGGCGAGGTGTTTCTTCATGGTCTGCTGGAATCGTTCGACTTTTCCGCAGGTGGTGGGCCGGTTCGGGCGGGAGTTCTTCTGGGTGATGCCGAGGCGGGCGAGTTCGTGTTCGAGGGCGTTCTTGCCGCCTTTGTGGTGGGCGAGGCGGGTGGTGAAGACCAGGCCGTTGTCGGTGAGGGTCGAGGCCGGGATGCCGTGCGCGGCGCAGGCGGCGGTGAAGGTGTCGCGGACGGCCGGGCCGGTGACGCGGTGGTGGGCGGTGACGGAGAGGGCGTAGCGGGCGTGGTCGTCGAGCCAGGTGAGGATCTCGGCGTCGGCGCCTGTGGCGAGGCGGTAGTGGGTGAAGTCGGCCTGCCAGCATTCGTTGGGCATGGCCGCTTCGAAGCGGATGTAGGAGGAGCGCGGGCGCTTCTTCGGCTGCGGTTCGACCAGGCCGGCTCGGGTGAGGTAGCGGCTGATGGTGGCGGGCGAGACGGTGGTCTTGTGGTGCTGGGCGAGGTGCCAGGCGATGGTTTCGGGTCCGGCGTCGAGTCCGGCCTCGGTGAGCTTCTTCCGCAGTTCGCCGATCAGCTCGACTGTCTCGGGCCGGGTCTGGTTCGGCGAGGTCTTGGGACGCCGTGAGCGGGGTTCGAATGCTGCGGCGCCTTCGGCGCGGTAGCGGGCGACGAGCTTGGACACCCAGCCTTTCGAGACGCCGTAGGCGAGGGC